>CAWUIP010000001.1:0-104259 GCA_963922415.1 uncultured Aliishimia sp.
TATGAAAATTTGGCTCCGGCGGTAGGGATCGAACCTACGACCAATTGATTAACAGTCAACTGCTCTACCGCTGAGCTACGCCGGAACCGTGCCGCGCGATATAGCAACGGCAATCGCCTGCGTCCAGCGCTTTTTGACCTAGAAGGCAGTTGGTTATTCGCTGCGTCGAAAGAGCGTCTCTTGTGTCAGTGCGCCGACAGGCTCAACTTGATTTTTCCCATAAAGATCAATCAGGTGGGCCAAAATGTTGCGGGCGGCGGCACCCAGGAGTGCTGCAGGCGTCTCGGTATAAATTTGCGCGGCCAATGCGGTTGCGGTCGCTGGACCCTCCTGTAGCCTCTCCAAGATGGCGGCTTCGCGGCTCAACCGATGCGCAACGAGCCACGCTAACCGCTCTTTGGGTGTATTCACCGGCGCCCCGTGGCCCGGCAGGAACATGCGCCAGTCGCGTCTTTGCAGCTTGGCGCAAGAGGCCATGAAATCCGTTAGGTCGCCATCTGGTGGCGAAACGAGCGATGATGCCCATCCCATGACATGATCTGCGGTGAAACAGACGTCGCCCAGGCCGAAACATAAGTGATTTCCGATGTGCCCCGGTGTGTATATGACATCGATCTGCCAGGAATCGCCGTCGATGACATCGCCGTCCTCCAACTCGGTGTCGGGGAAGAAGTCTCGATCCACGCCTTCGCCGCCACCAATTTCTCCGGATTGCGCCAATTCCTGCATGATCAAACTGCGACCGGACTGCGCCTCGCCAAACGCCATCACCTGGGCGCCGGTCGCATCCGCAAGCGGTCGCGCCAACGGAGAGTGGTCAAGATGCGTATGGGTGACCAAGATATGGGTGATCTGTTCACCGGGGCGACGGCTGCCAAGTATCGCATCGAGATGCGCAGATGAGGATGGACCCGGATCAATGATTGCGATGTCGCGCGACCCGACCAGATACGTATTGGTGCCGCGATAGGTCATAGGAGATGGGTTGGGCGCCACGATGCGGCGCACTGTGTCGGTTAGCCTCTCAGCCACGCCAATCGGGGGATCAAATGCGTCCCAATCTGTCATGGCTGTCTTTTCCTTTTCGCGTCCTAAGCTTACGTTTAGCGTATGACCTTTGCTTGGCTCAAACGCTATCTGCCGCGCGGCCTTTATGGACGCGCCGCTTTGATTTTGATCCTACCTGTTGTCGTTGTTCAGTTGGTGGTTTCGGTCGTCTTTGCGCAGCGCCACTTTTCGGACGTTACGGAGCAGATGACGGCAACCATGGTTCGCGAACTGCGGTTGGTATTCGAGACGATCGAGGAAACCGAGGACGCCGACGCGGTGACAAGTGCGCTCAACAAGCGCCTGCGCGGGCTGGACATCTTCGTCTCTCTCGTCCCCGACAGCGCATTGCCGGCGCGTGATGCGCGGGTTTGGTATGATTTTACCGGAACGATTTTTGCACCTATGTTGCGCGAAGCTTTCCCGCAGATCCGGCGCATTGATCTTAGCAACCAACTGGTCGTCGCGCTCTATGCCAACACCCGCCATGGTTTGGCCAAATTGGACATGAGCAGAAGGCGCCTCTCGACAGCAAAGCCCCACCAGCTTTACGTGAATATGATCTTTTACGGCGTTTTGACGACGATCATCGCCTATATTTACCTACGCAATCAGTTGCGTCCCATCACCCGGCTGGCTGCGGCGGCCGAAGCGTTCGGGCGTGGCCGACACGAACCCTACGCGCCGTCTGGCGCGGCCGAAGTCCGTGCTGCCGGGGCCGCGTTTGTTGACATGCGCCAACGCATCGAACGCCATATCGAACAACGCACGCTTATGCTGTCGGGGGTCAGTCACGATTTACGAACGCCGCTAACCCGGATGAAACTAAGTCTTAGCATGCTTGATCCGGAAGACCGGGCGCCGCTCGACAAAGACGTGGACGAAATGCACCGACTGGTCGACGAATTCCTTATTTTCGTGAAGGGCGCGTCGGAAGGCGAGCCGGAGCCAGTGGACCCTATCGGTATGGCGGAGCAAATTGTGAAAGATGCCGAACGGGCGGGGCAAAATGTTTCAATTGGTGAGACGGACGGGGTTGGTGAGGTCTTTCTGCGCAAGACAGCAATCCGGCGCGCATTGGACAATCTCATATCAAACGCGGTGCGTTACGGCACGCGAGCCGAAGTTTCTGTTGCGTTGACCGAGACGTCGCTTTGCCTTCGGGTCGAAGATGATGGGCCAGGGATTGCGCGTGCGGACCGGGAAGCCGCCCAAAAGCCTTTTGTGCGGCTTGACACGGCACGCAATCAGGACCGGGGCGCGGGGGTCGGTTTGGGTCTTGCAATTGCAACCGATATCGCGCGTGCGCATGGGGGCGTGTTGCGGCTTGAAGAAAGTGCGCGTCTGGGGGGACTGCGCGCAGATATTGTCATCGCACGATAAATGGGTGCCGCCACGGCAGTATTGATTACAGGCGGCGCGCCGCGTCTTATCTGAAGCCAGATAAAAGGACGCCGCGATGACAAATCCCTTCGAGATGATACGCAATCACCTGTCACAAGCGGTGCCGTTCGCCAACACCGTTGGCGTCGAACTGGGACCCATCACAGATAGCTCGGCCGTAGCGATGCTGGACCAACGTGATGGTACGTCAAACCACATCGGAAGTCAGCACGCCGGTGCCATGTTCACACTGGGAGAAGCTGCATCAGGCGCTGCCTTGGCCGGCGCGTTGGCTCCGGTCATTCTGCAAAGCCGTCCTGTGGCAAAGGATGCCAAGATCTCCTATTTGAAGATAGCCAAGGGCCGTCTGACTGCCACGGCGGAGCCGAGCCGGACCAGCGGTGAACTCCTGGCTGAACTCTCAACCGTTGGCGTGGTCGTGTTTGATGTGAACGTGGCGATTACCGACGAGACAGGCGATCACGTTGCGGAAATGGCCGTAACTTGGCACGTCAAGCAGGCCTGAAACACGCCCTTCGCGATTTACCCTCTTTTTCGTCTGAAATTGCCCAGAGCCCATCCGATCCGCTACGGTTTGGCGCACAGTAAGCAGATGTGACACTGTCAAGACCAAGCGTGCGGTGGCAAGGCCTCAAATGCGACAGCAGGTCATGCAGTGCGAGTAAATGAGTGGATTTTGATGCGCGTTTTGTTGACCGTGACGACCTGGGACGCCGTACAGTTGGAGCAACAGCTGACGGAGACGGGATTTTCGGTGACAGCCGTTGACGATGCCGAAAGCGTCTTGGATGCCTTGAATTTGTTGGGGCGACCCATCGCGGTTGTCGAAACAAATGTGCCGGGCATCGATTGGCATGCTCTGGTCAAGACGCTGCGCCAAAAGCACCGCGCGATGTCGATCTTTGTCTTCAACTCGTTTCAGTGCGCCGAAGATCAAGTACGTGCGCTGGAGATGGGTGCGGATGACGTGCTGAATGCCAATATGAGCGCAGATGAACTTGCGGCCCGGTTGCGCGCGGTTTTAGTACGTCGCGCCGGCTATGCATCGCCGAACGTGTCTGTTGGACCACTGCAAATGCGTCTTGCCGAGAAGCGTGTGTTTTGGGGCACAAATCAATTGGCGCTCTCGCCCGCAGAGTACCGGATCTTGGAGACCATGTGCCTGGCGTCGCCCAAAACCATGCGCCGCGACGCGCTGATGGCGGAATTGTATGGTATCGAAGAAGGGTGCGAGCCCCGTACGATAAACACTTTTCTGTCGAACTTGCGCGGTCGGTTGACCGCGGCAGGTGCCCCTAATGACATTATCGAAACGAAGCGCGGAGAGGGGTACCGTTTGGTCAACGTTGACGACCCCGTAGACGTGCACGGGGTTGGCGCGGTGTCAGCGTCGCACGCAGCTTGATGGGTGCGGTTCACAGCGTGCGGGTGAATGGTAGGCCCGGCAGGACTTGAACCCGCAACCAAAGCGTTATGAGCGCTCTGCTCTAACCAATTGAGCTACAGGCCCGCCACACCGTGTGGATTAGGTGTGAAGCTGAGGCGCGTCAAGCCTTGCCCTGTTGCGATAGCCGCGGCGATGGTCTAGGTCGCGCTGCAACATCAGCGGGGCAGGGCGGGCATGACGGCAAACAGCGACGGCAAGAACGGATTGACCTACGCGGATGCGGGCGTCGACATCGATGCGGGAAATGCGCTAGTGGATGCGATCAAACCGGCTGCTGCGTCCACCGACCGCCCAGGCGTTATGGCTGGGCTGGGCGGCTTTGGTGGGCTTTTCGACCTGAAGGCTGCAGGCTTTCAAGATCCAATTTTGGTGGCGGCAACCGACGGGGTCGGCACAAAACTTCGGATTGGGATCGAAACCGGCCAGGTAGACGGTCTGGGCCAGGACTTGGTCGCGATGTGTGTCAATGACCTTGTCTGCCAGGGCGCGGAGCCTTTGTTTTTCCTAGATTATTTTGCCACTGGGAAACTGGATGTTCCAGTGGCTTCGCGGATTGTGGAGGGGATTGCGCGCGCCTGCACAGACGCCGGATGCGCGCTTTTGGGCGGCGAAACCGCCGAAATGCCCGGCCTATACGCCGCGGGCGACTTCGATCTTGCTGGGTTTGCAGTCGGCGCAATGGAGCGGGGGCAGGGTTTGCCACACGAAATTGCGCCCGGACATGTCTTGCTGGGCCTTCCATCAACGGGCGTGCATTCAAACGGCTACTCCCTTGTCCGCAAAATCGTTGAGACCGCGGGGCTTGATTGGTCTGCGCCGTGCCCTTGGTCAGCCGGCACGCTGGGTGACGCTTTCATCACACCCACGGCGCTTTATGTTAAAGCGGCAGTGGCTGGTATGCGCGCGGGCGTCTTGTCTGGGCTTGCCCATATCACGGGGGGCGGGATCAGTGAAAACCTTCCGCGCGTTCTGCCAGATGGGTGCGGCGCGACGATTGACTTGGATGCATGGCAACTCCCGCCCGTCTTTGCGTGGCTGGCTGATCAAGGTGGCATTGCCGATCACGAGATGCTCAAGACGTTCAACTGCGGAATTGGAATGGTTGTCGTTGTGGCGCCAGATAAAGCAGACATAGCCCAAGACGCATTGGACGGCGCGGGCCCAGACGTTTTGCGCATCGGAACCGTCAGCGACACGCCTGGTATTGCTTACCATGGGTCGCTTGTGTGACCCTGAAGGTCGCGATTTTCATTTCTGGCGGTGGCTCCAACATGCGTGCGCTGGTCGCCAGCATGACCGGCGCGCACCCGGCGCGACCGGCAGTCGTCGTCGCTAACACGGCTGCTGCGCCTGGGATTGCTTGGGCTGCGGCGCAGGGGGTGCCAACCGAAGTGGTGGATCACATGCCCTTTGGTCAAGATCGGGTGGCCTTTGAGGCGGCGATTTCACATCGCTTGGCCAATTACACAGTGGATGTGATCTGTCTCGCAGGCTTCATGCGCGTGCTGACGGGCGGGTTTGTTGCGCAGTGGTCTGGGCGCATGATCAATATCCATCCGTCGCTTTTGCCGAAGTATCGCGGGCTGAACACGCATGCCCGCGCGCTGGAAAGCGGTGAGATCGAACATGGTTGCACAGTCCACGAAGTGACCGCGGAACTCGACGAGGGTCCCATCCTGGGCCAAGCGCGATTGCGGATTGATCCAAACGACACCGCCGAAACGTTAGCGGCGCGTGTGCTGAAGCTCGAACATCAACTTTATCCGGCCGTCTTGCGAAGGTTTGCCGCAGGAGATCGAACCAGTTTGTTGATCGGCTGAGACCTTTTCATCACCGCGCCAATCGGCTAGGCATTTTGGTCAAAGAAGAAAGCAGGCTGATGCGCACCCTGACCACGACCCAAGAGCTTCACGCCTTTTGCCAAGAGGCGGCGCAGGCGCCCTATGTGACAATCGACACCGAATTTCTACGGGAACGCACCTATTTCGCAAAACTATGTCTGGTACAGCTCGCCTTTCCTGGCGACGGCGAAACGGACGCGGTTCTTGTGGATCCACTGTCTGACGATCTCTCGCTTGAGCCGCTCTATGAAATCTTTCGAAATCAAGACGTTGTCAAAGTTTTTCACGCAGCGCGTCAGGACCTTGAGATCTTCTTTTTTGAAGGTGGTCTTTTCCCAGAGCCTCTTTTTGATACGCAAGTTGCAGCTATGGTGTGCGGGTTCGGTGACCAAGTCGGCTATGAGACGCTTGTGCGACGCATTGCCAAAGCATCCTTGGATAAGACGTCTCGGTTCACCGACTGGTCGCGGCGCCCTTTAACGGATGCACAAAAGACCTATGCCTTGGCGGATGTCACGCACCTGCGGCAAATCTATGAACACCTTTCAGAACAGCTTGAAAAAACCGGCCGCGCCAAATGGCTCAAGGAAGAATTGCGCACGCTTACGAGCGCGCAAACATACGTGATTGAACCGCACGAGGCCTGGCAACGCGTGAAAACGCGCACCAGTTCGGGCCGCTTTCTATCCATGGTCCGAGAGTTGGCCGCGTTCCGTGAAGAGTATGCGAAGTCGCGCAACATTCCCCGCAACCGTGTCTACAAAGATGATGCGCTGGTGGAGCTTGCGTCGCTGAAGCCAAAAAATACGACGGAACTCGGTCGCGCGCGTCTGCTTCTGCGTGATGCGCGCAAAGGCGACATTGCTGATGGCATTCTCGCCGCCATTGAAAAAGGAACAGCCTGTCCGGCGGATGATTTACCCAAGGTCGACAAAAGCCGCGACAAGCTACAGGTCAACCCGGCGCTGGCGGATCTGTTGCGGGTTCTGCTGAAGGCGAAAACTGAAAGTACCGGCGTCGCACCGCGATTGATTGCCTCGGCTGCGGATCTTGATGCCATTGCAGCGGGAGAGCGGGATGTGCCGGCGCTGACGGGGTGGCGGTCCGAAGTTTTTGGAGACGAGGCTTTGCGCCTGTGTCGCGGCGAGATCGCACTCTCAGCCAGCAATGAGGCCGTTCAAATCGTCGAGATTTAGCGGCAGGCTAGCGCCGGACCTCGCGGGCGTTCTGCGCCGCTTCCACGCGAATACGGCGAACACCAGCCAATTGTTGGTCCGTCAAGTGACGTGCAGCCACAACTTCCCGGGTTTGCGCCGGGCCCACGGCTTGGGTCGCTTGGGGAAGTTGGCGTTCCAGCGTGTAAACCAAGACACCGTCTGATGCTTTTTCATCATCATTAGCGGGGACGATTTCCACGTTGAATGCGCCTTGCCGTGTGTCACGGCCTTCGGCGCGGATGATGGCACCGCCGGGCACGCGTTCTACGCGCAGCGCCGTGATCTCAGCGATCGGTGTGGTCAGGTCAATAACCGCTGAGCTGCGCGAACCGCCGAACAGTGCGCTCCGCTCCGGGATCAATGGATTTTCGTCTGCAGCAGATTGCTGCACCGGGACTTCGCTCGACCGACCAAACCAATTGAACGGGTTCAAGCGGCTGTCGCGCACGAAACCGCAACTGGCCAACACAAGGCTTGCCGCTAGAAGAATTATCAGTGTTCGAACCATACTGCGCGCCCCCCAAGGCCAAGTCATGCCATTTGGTCGTGTTTTGTTTGAGGTATCGTAAGTTTCGGGTGGTTGCAAAGGGTCATTGCAGGGCACTGGACGCGGGGGCCGGACGGGATTAGGTCATGCGGCAGTGCAGAATAAGGGTTGGCACCATGGCGACAGAAGCCTTCGAAGAGATTGTTGAAGATTTCGAGTTTCTTACCGACTGGGAGGATCGCTATCGCTTCGTGATTGACGAAGGCAAAAAGCTCGATCCCTTGCCGGACGCGTTGAAGGTCGCCGCGACCAAAGTCGACGGATGCGCCAGCCAAGTGTGGCTGCATCCCGTGATTGACAGCAATCAGTTTTCCTTCGACGGGGAAAGCGATGCGATGATTGTGCAAGGTTTGATCGCGGTTTTGCGAAAGCTTTACAATGGCTTACCTGTCGCGGATGTTGCCAAAGTGGACGCGCGGGCAGAGATGGCGCGGTTGGGGCTCAACGACCATCTAAGTGCGCAACGGTCCAACGGGCTTCGCGCGATGATTGAGCGGATCCAGAAGGTCGCCGCCGAGGCTGCGTGATCAAAGTTTCTCAAGCGTTGTCGCGAGGTCGCCATAGCCGGTGAAGCGCCGCTCAAACGCAAGACCCAAACGCTCTGCACAGACACGTGCCTTTTCCGTGAGCGCGGGATCGTCTGTCTGCGCCTGATAGACCAGCGTTGTGTAGTTGCCAAAAAGCATATCGCGCAGCTCTGGCGCGCGGTCGAGCCCCATGGGTTTCCAGACAAAAGCGTCAAACTGCCGGACCAGGAAGTCCGTCAGATAAAAGGTACCTAAATCATCCCCGGTCTCGGCGAAGCGGGCATTGCCCTCAAAAAAGCTATAGCAGTGTGGGCCAGCGACCATCTCAACGCCCATTTCAGCACAGGCCGCCTGAAGCTGGCCGCCCGTACCGCAATCGGCATAAACCACAAAGAGCGTCTGGTAGGTTTCGCGGTGTTGGGCGACAGCTTCGCGCACGGCTTCGGTGATTTTGTCGGGGTAGAGATGTAGATTTGCGGGCAGGCAGGTCAGGTCCATATGGTCCCAACCGTTTAGGCGCTTCAGATCCAAAATCTCTCGTGCCAGCGCGCCGCAGGCAATCAAGAGTATGCGTCCTTGGCCCGAAGCCGCCAATCCGGCTTCGGTTAGGTCCTGATCCGATGGCAACATCGTCAGTTAGCCAGCGGCCATTTGGTTGTGCTTGCGGCCCACAAATTCCTTTGCGGTTTCAACGGCCACAGCCGCATCGCGGCAATAGGCATCTGCGCCGATGGCCTTGCCAAACTCGTCGTTCAGGGGCGCACCGCCCACCAAAACGATGTAGTCGTCGCGCACGCCCTGTTCGACCATCGTGTCAATCACGACCTTCATGTAGGGCATTGTCGTGGTCAGAAGCGCGGACATGCCTAAAATGTCCGGCTGCTCGTTGGTGAGCGCTTCCATATACGCCTCGACCGCATTGTTAATGCCAAGATCAACAACCTCAAAGCCCGCGCCTTCCATCATCATCGACACCAAGTTCTTGCCAATGTCGTGAATGTCGCCCTTCACTGTGCCAATGACCATTTTGCCAACGCGCGGTGCACCGGTTTCGGCCAAGAGCGGTTTGAGGATGAACATCCCACCCTTCATTGCATTCGCGGCCAACAGCACCTCGGGCACGAACAAGATCCCATCGCGGAAGTCATTGCCTACAATGGTCATGCCGCCCACCAACGCCTCGGTCAGGACCCTGTAGGGTTCCCAGCCACGTTCGAGCAGGATATGCACACCCTCTTCGATTTCCTCTTTCAGGCCATCATAGAGGTCGTCGAACATCTGTTGGACGAGCTCGTCATCGTCGAGTTCGGACAGGATGATATCATCTACATCATCAGACATGGGCCAATCCTTTATGCGTGTCCCAAGGGGCAATGGCGGTTCGTACCGCATTGTAACGGCGACGAAAAGAACACTAGGCAAGAAACGACATCGCCCGTTTCAGCCGCGACTAAATTTGTCACATCGCTGTGCGTATAGGCTGATGTGTTGAAGAAAGACTTGCGTTTGTTCCCGTAATGTTCTCTTTTTGGTGCTGCCATGCCGCTGCCCTTGATCCCACCGCGTGCCCGCGCCTCCCAGACCAACGCGACCGGTCGGTTTGAGCGTGTGGCCTCTGTGCGCGAGGCGGATGGCTGGTCCGACTCGCGGCTTGATGATCCGGCCTGTGTAACTGAGGTGCGCGATGAGATGGCGCGTACGATCATCAGCTATAACAAGTCGCCGGACTTGCCATTCGACCGCGCGATAAACCCCTACCGCGGTTGCGAACACGGGTGCATTTACTGCTTTGCTCGACCCAGCCACGCCTATTTGGGGTTGTCGCCTGGGCTCGACTTTGAGACGCGCCTGATCGCGCGGCCCAACGCGGCGGAACGGTTGCAATCCGAGTTGGCGGCGCCTGGATACCGCGTCGCGGCCATGGCGCTTGGCACGAATACCGATCCCTATCAGCCGGTGGATCAAAGTCGTCAGATTACACGCGCGTGTGTGAAGGTTTTGGCCGACGCGCGTCATCCGCTGGCTATTGTCACGAAGGGCACCTTAGTGGAGCGCGACATCGATATTCTCTCCGAAATGGCAGCGCAGGGCTTGGCGCGGGTCGGGATCTCGATCACGACGCTGGACGCAACTCTGTCGCGAAAGATGGAGCCGCGCGCACCTGCGCCAGCTCGGCGTTTGCGGACGATTGAGCGTTTGGCGGAGGCGGGGATCGAGGTGCGGATTATGGCCTCGCCCATGGTGCCTGCGCTGACGGACCCAGAGTTGGAGCACATCTTGGAAGCTGGGCGCGATGCTGGCGCGCGGCAGGCCAGTTGGATCATGTTGCGGTTGCCGCGCGAGGTGTCAGCGCTGTGGCAAGAATGGCTGGCGGTGCATTACCCGGACCGTGCCGCGCGCATCATGGCGCGGCTGCGCGAGATGCATGGCGGGCGCGACTACGATGCGCGCTGGGGGCACCGGATGCGCGGCGAAGGGCCATATGCCGAAATCGTTGCCAAACGGTTCCGGGTCGCATGCAAGCGCCTTGGCCTGTCGGAAGCTGCAGCCCCGCTGCGGACAGATTTGTTCAAGCCACCGCACTCAGACGTTCGACAGATGGCGTTGCTTTAAGACCTCAGGCCGCACGACGGCGATTGCGACGCTTCGGCGCCGGACCTCCGCCATCCGTACCATCGCTTTCAGAACTGAAGCCGCCCAGCGCCTCTGTGATCGCTTCAAGGCTGGGGCGTTCACCGCGTGGTTGCGTATCGAGGGCTGCGCGCATGTGGCGCAGATGATCTGGCGTCGTCCCGCAGCAGCCACCAATGATCCGTGCGCCACTGTCGCGGGCCAAGAGCGCATATTCCGCCATTAACTCCGGCGTGCCGTCATAGTGGATGTGGCCGTGCACATATTTTGGAATGCCTGCGTTGCCTTTGGCGATGATCGGATACTCTGTGCCTGTGGCCGAGAACCCTTGCACAGTGCGCAAGAGGTCAGATGCGCCCACGCCGCAATTGGCCCCAAACGCAATCGGCGGATTGGGGATCTGTGCCAGCATCGTGACCATGTCAGTACTCGTGACGCCCATCATGGTGCGCCCGGCTGTGTCAAAGCTCATGGTGCCGCACCAATCGATACCGGCACGCGCAAAGCCTTCGGCCGCTGCAAGAAACTCTTCGGGCGCGCTGATGGTTTCTAGCCACGCCACATCGGCGCCGCCGTCTTTGAGCCCTTCGGCTGTCTCGTGGAACATCTCAACCGCGTTGTCGTGGCTCAATGTGCCAACTGGTTCCATAATCTCGCCGGTCGGGCCGACAGATCCCGCGACGATCACAGTCCGGTCTTCTTTGTCGGCCAACTCGCGGCCAATTTCTGCGGCGACTTTAGACAGGCGATAGGCATCTTTTTCGGCGCCGTGCAACTTCAGCCGCGAGGCGTTGGCGCCAAAGGAGTTGGTCAGGAATAGGTCAGATCCCGCCTCAATTGCGCCGCGGTACAAATCAGCGATCCGGTCGGGATGCTCGTCATTCCACATCTCGGGCGCGTCACCCGAAGAAAGGCCCGCGTTGAAAAGGTTTGTGCCTGTTGCACCGTCGGCAAGCAGCACACCTTTTTCGTCGAGAAGGCGGGCGAGAGGGTTTTGCGTTTGGGTCATGACCGCTCCAGTCTTTGAGCGATGTGCGTGTCACGCTGCCGATTTTGAGGCAACTTCATTATTCTCATCATTTATATGAATTTCCTTGAAGTCGGATGCCTCAGCTTCGGGGAGGGGCACCGGTCGCATGACCTCCCGCGCAATGTCGGCCAGCCCAATGCACAGTGCGAGCAGATTGGGGGCAGCCACATAGCGTGGCGTCCATGTGGGCGCGAAGGCCGATTTGAATTGGCGCAAGCCTGCCGCGTGGGAGTATCCTGCTGTGTAGATCGCAAAAGCCCGCCACAGGGCGCTTGACGGATTAGGGCAGGCGGGCGCTGCAGCCAAACACAGGTGGCCAATCTCTTGGGCGCGCGCATCGGCGAGGGCAGTCGCCACAATTTTATAAATCGTGCCATCCGGCGCGCCTTGGCCGTCGCGCATGAGGTCAAGTGACCATTCAAGCTCTGTTGCGTGAAAACTCGCAAATGCAACGGCGATGCCGTCTACACGGGCGACATAAACTCGTTGGCCTGACAGGTAGGACGGGCAAAACCGTCCCATTGTGGCTCCGCGTGCGGGCCCGTGACGCGCTTGCCAGTCCGCGTCGAGTGCTGCGAGGGCTGCCATGTCGCCCACGTGCGCCCTCTCGACCGTAACGCCGGCCCTGTCGGCCTTCCGCAACTTTCGCCGCAACCCAGAACACGCAGGACACTGCACATCAAACGTAGCAGGTATCACCATCGCTTCATCGGCAAGATGTATCACTGACCAGCCTGCGGTACGCGCGCGCACAGCGGTTTGGGCGGAGCATTTGTAGAGAACGGCAAACCGATTGCGCTGCCGCGCGCGCCGCGCCAGCTCCGGAAAGAAAGCCTTTCGGGGGGCCTCTGAGGGATCAAAGAGGCCAATGAAGGTCTGCGCTGTTCGCGAGACGGCCATCAGATGCCCTGCAATATAGGCGACCTGGCCGCCTGTCTGGCGAATAACACCCGACTCTGCGCGGGGAAGTTCGGCCAAAGACGTCAGGTTTAGCTCTTCGGCACGGCCAGATGCGACACCGCGTTTTGGCGCAAAGGTCAGGTAAACAAAGGCCAAGATCGCGGGGGCCACGTAATAGACAATGCGAAACGCCCCAAAGGCGACCAAGAGTGCGGCCGTGTCGGGAACTTGCGGCATCGTGTAGCTGGCGATTGAAAGCAAAGTCAGATCAAAAGGGCCTGCACCGGCGGGCGTTCCCGATAAGACCCCGACCGCGAGCGCGACTGCAAATGCGGTCAGGAACGGCCAGAAAGCAACCGCAACCTCAGCGGGCAGCAGGGCGTACAGCGCCAATCCCGCATAGCCTATGTCGACGAACGCCCACAAAATTGCGGCCCCATGCGCGCGCAGTGATGGCATGTGCATTGACACGCGACCGAGCTGCCAGTGCGGCCACCAAACAGTGGCCAACAGTGCGCAAAACACGCATATCAGTGTGGTGATGGCGAGCCAGGACGCCGCCGCGTTGGTCGCACCAAGCAGAGCGATGGTGGCAATGGTCGCGGCCATGCCAAAGACAAACGTCAATGTGGTAAAGACAGTGATGCGCGCCGCCATCGCTGCTCCGATGTCGGGCAAAAGCCGCCATCGCACCAGCCCGCCCACAACGGGTCCTGCGCCCAGCGCCTGACCCAAGGCCACAGCGGCAGCACCCGCGGCGCGGCCGCGATAGGGCGCTACATTTGTGTGGAAATGACGGTGGCCGATCAGATCATACTGGCTTACGGCGGCCAAGCTGACGGCGGTTGCGACACCTGCCAAAACCCACTGCCAAAGACCAATTGCGGCCCAATAGGCCGTGATCTGCGCAGACTCCAGACCAGACAAAACCGGCCACAAAAGCGCAAACGACCCAATCAGCCATGCAAGCGGGATCAGGCGCGACAGCCACGCCTTAAACCCATTTTTCAAATGAAACGCCGACATCTTCACCCCTACACCACGGGCGCAGGTCTATCAGCGACGTGTGACTAAGGGTTTAATAGGCCGGCGCGTTTGACGCCAAGCCGCATCAGATCACGAGGTCTCGGACATCAATTGCGCTTTGGCCTCCGCCATAAGGGCTTTCATCTGCGCGCGGATCGTGTCCTCGTCTGCTTTATCACCAAGATCGCCCGAGACTTTGCGGTAGACATCTTCGTCGCCGGCCTCTTCGAAGTCGGACTTTACGACGTCTTTGGCGTAGGCTTCTGCATCATCACCGGTCTTGCCCAGCAACTCTGCCGCCCAAAGCCCCAAAAGCTTGTTGCGCCGCGCTTCGGCTTTGAACTGCATCTCCGCATCATGGGCGAACTTGTTTTCAAATGCGTTCTCACGGTCTTCAAAGGTGCTCATGTGGCTCTCGCTAATGGTGGTTGTTCCGTTACGGTTAGATATGCGTCCTGGCCGCGCGCATGCAAGGGGTGTGAGGCTGCTTGGCATTGTTCAGGGCTTGGCGTAAGAGGTCGCAGCACCCCGTGTCGCCGCAGGGCCCGGGTCGACCGTTGAAAGGATGCCGATGGCGCGCCGCAAAAAGATCTACGAAGGCAAAGCAAAGATACTCTACGAAGGCCCAGAGCCCGGCACGATCGTTCAATATTTTAAAGACGATGCGACGGCCTACAATGCAGAAAAACACGATGTGATCGAAGGCAAGGGCGTGCTCAACAATCGCCTAAGCGAGTTTTTCATGTCTGGCCTAAATCAGGTGGGTGTTCCGACGCACTTTCTGAAGCGGTTGAATATGCGCGAACAACTGGTGCGGTCGTGCGAGATTATTCCGCTTGAGATCATTGTTCGGAACTTTGCCGCCGGATCCATGTCGAAGCGTCTTGGGATCGAAGAAGGCACGCAACTGCCGCGTCCCATTGTGGAATATTGCTATAAGAACGATGATTTGGGTGATCCATTGGTCACCGAAGAGCATATCGCCGCCTTCGGATGGGCCAGTCAGCAGGACATGGACGACATTGTAAGCCTGGCGCTGCGCGTGAATGACTTCATGAGCGGCGTTCTGTTCGGCGTTGGAATTCGGTTGGTCGACTTCAAAATCGAGATTGGCCGCATCTACGACGGAGACTTTATGCGGCTCATCGTGGCCGACGAGATTAGCCCGGACTCGTGCCGATTGTGGGACATGGAGACAGGTCAACGGCTGGATAAAGACGTGTTCCGGCGCGACTTGGGATCGCTCACAGACGCCTACACAGAAGTGGCGATGCGTCTTGGGGTCATGCCGAAAAACACGGGCCAGTTCAGCAAACCAACGCTGATCAACTGACGCATAGGAACGAAAAGAGGTGGCAGGGATGAAAGCACGCGTGCATGTCATGCTGAAAAACGGAGTTCTGGACCCCCAGGGCGAAGCGGTGCGTCATGCGCTTGGAGCGCTTGGCTTTGAAGGGGTTGAGGGCGTGCGCCAAGGCAAAGTCATTGAGTTGGACCTCGCCGATGGCATCTCTGAGACTGCGATCAAAGACATGTGTGAAAAACTGCTCGCCAATACAGTGATTGAAAGCTATCGGGTGGAGCTTCTGTGACCATGCGCGCTGGTGTTTTGGTCTTTCCTGGATCGAACTGCGATCGAGATCTAGAAGTTGCCTTCCGGGCTGCGGGTTTTCAAGTCGAGATGGTTTGGCACAAGGAAACAACCCTGCCAGATGGCCTGGACATTGTCGGCGTGCCTGGCGGCTTTTCCTATGGGGATTACTTGCGCTGCGGCGCTATCGCGGCGCGGTCGCCGATCTGCAGCGCGCTCGTTGCCCATGCAGAGCGGGGCGGGTTGGTTTTGGGCATCTGCAATGGCTTCCAAATCCTCACCGAAACAGGCCTTTTACCCGGTGCTCTGCTCCAAAATGCGAAACTGAAATACATTTGCAAAACTGTTGCGTTGAAGGTGGCAACTGAAAGCAGCCTCTTCACATCCGGGTATGCGGCGGGGGATATCGTCGACATTCCGATCGCGCATCATGAAGGCAACTACTTCGCCGATGATGACACAATTTCCCGTTTAAAAGACGAGGACAGAATCGCCTTCACCTATTGCGACACGCCGAACGGCGCGAAGGCTGATATTGCGGGCATTTTAAGCGAAAACCGCCGGATCCTCGGCATGATGCCGCACCCCGAACGAGCAGCCGATCCCGGCCACGGCGGCAACGATGGTGCCGCGCTCTTTCGGGCATTGGCAGACAGCCTGACTTTGGTTTGACTTGAGCAAGCCCTAAGAGCGCCTTAATCTCGGCCCATGACCGAGGTTAAATATATCTAATGACCGAGGCAGTTCGCAGATCCACAGGCGACGCGTCCCAACGACGCGTGCGCATCGTCTTTTTGGCGGTCTTTGCCGTGGCGTCTTTGACGGTATGGATTACAAATCGGCTGCTGAGTGAGCGCTTCATCGAAGACACGCGCGGCGAGGCAGAGTTGCAGGTGACCCTGAACAGCGGCAACCTGATGGCTGAGCTGCGCCAGAACCGCATCGTGCCACAGCTATTGTCGCGCGACCCTGAACTGATCGATGCTTTGGTCACATCGAACTTCTCCGGCTCCACGCAACGTCTCATGACCTTCCAAGAAGAGACCGGCGTCGCGTCACTTATGCTGCTGGACCTTGATGGGCGTAGTATGGCGTCCACCGACCGCAATCGGCTTGGCACACAACACAGTGCGCGCGCTTATTTTGTTGAAGCTTTACGAGCACCTGACACGATATTCACGGTCGAGCGGCGCGAGACGGGCGGCTATGCCTTTGTCTATTCCCGGCGCGTCGTGTCCGGCTCCGTGCCGCTCGGTGTGATCCTGGTAGAGGTCGATCTTCAGAAATTCGAACGGGCCTGGTCTGGGATCGCAGAAGCGTTTTTGGTGCTCGACAGCGCGGGTACCGTGATCTTGTCGACGCGTCCGCAGTGGCGCGGGTCGACGGAAGAGGCGGCTTTGGCGGCTGAACAGGATCCGGGTGCCTTCGGTTGGGCGCGCCGTCTTGGTGCGGACTGGTCGATGCCGCAATCTGACACCTACCTTCAGGACGAGCCGATGATCCGTCTGGAAACCCGCGTGCCGTTCCGGGGGTGGCGCATGGTGTCCTACACCTCTTTTGCCACAGTGCGCGAACGCGTGAACGGTGTTTTGGCGCTCGAAATCATGGTCTTTGCGATTCTCTTGGCGCTCGCGTTCTACGCCCAGAACCGAAAATCGGCGGACCGTGCTTCCCTTTTTGCGCGAGAGTCGGCAGAGCTCCGCACGCTAAACCAGCAGCTCCAGCAAGAAATCGCCGAGCGTTTGCGCGTCCAAGAGAGCCTCGCGGTGGCGGAACAGACGCTCGAACAATCCAGCAAATTGGCGGCTCTGGGCGAGATGTCGGCGGCTGTCAGTCACGAGTTGAACCAACCTTTAGCGGCGATGAAAACCTATCTTGCGGGGGCCAAGCTTTTGCTGAGGCGCAATCGACCGGATGAGGCGCTTTCGGCCTTCAGGCGGATCGATGATCTGATCGAGCGGATGGGCATGATCACCCGCCAATTGAAGTCTTATGCACGCAAAGGGCAGGCAGCCTGGAGCCCTGTGAATATGCAAGATGCACTGGCCTCTAGCCTTGCGATGATGGAGCCGCAGCTGCGCCAGCGCGAGGTCCTGATCAACCGCAACTTCCCGCGCGAGCCGGTCGAGGTTCTGGGCGATCAGCTCCGCATCGAGCAGGTTATGATCAACCTCTTGCGCAACGCCCTCGACGCCACCAAATCCCAAAAAGAGGCCCGGATCGATATCATCTTGGCCGCGGGCGAGTCCGCGGTGGTCACGATCCGCGACAATGGCCCCGGGATCGAGAACAAGAATGAGCTTTTTGAGCCCTTTTACACCACCAAGCAGCCCGGAGACGGCGTTGGCCTGGGGCTTGCGATCTCGTCTGGCATCGTCAACGAGTTGGGAGGACGGCTCCGTGCCCGCAACGGACAGAAAGGCGGCGCGGTGTTTGAAGTGCATCTGCCGATCCACGAGAATGGTCTCGCTGGGTCGGATGTAACAGCAGCAGAGTGAGGACCGAGAGCATGGCCCAAGCGATGAAGATTGCGATTGTAGACGACGAGCGCGACATGCGGCAGTCGATCAGCCAGTGGCTGGCCCTGTCGGGTTACGACACCGAAACCTTCGCGAGCGCAGAAGACGCGCTTAAGAACCTGGGCCCGGAATATCCGGGCATCGTTATCTCGGACATTCGTATGCCGGGCATGGACGGGATGCAGTTTCTCAAAAAGCTGATGGGGTCCGACAGTGCGCTGCCGGTGATCATGATTACTGGTCACGGCGACGTGCCGATGGCGGTTGAGGCGATGCGTGTGGGCGCCTTCGACTTCCTGGAAAAGCCCTTTAACCCCGATCGCATGTCCGAACTGGCTAAGAAGGCCACCAATGCTCGCCGCTTGACGATGGACAACCGCGTGCTGCGGCGCGAGCTGTCGGATGGCGGCACGATCATGAAAAAGCTCATTGGTCAGTCGCCTGTGATGGAGCGGCTGCGCGAAGATATCTTGGATCTGGGCCAGGCGGATGGTCACGTGCTGATCGAAGGCGAAACAGGCACAGGCAAGACCATGGTGGCCCATGCGCTTCACGCTGTGGGCAGCCGCGCGGGCAAGAAGTTCACGCTGATCACATGTTCCGCGCTGGAAGAAGAGGTGCTTGCGAAACGCCTCTTTGGCCCGATGCTGCCCGAGGATGCGATCCTGCCTGCCATCGAAGAGGCGCGGGGCGGCACGCTGGTGCTTGAAGACATCGAAGCGTTGAGCGAGGCGCTTCAAGCCCGGCTTCTGAGTGCGATCAATGATCAAGGCACACCTGCCGAGACGCGCATCATCGCGATCTGTAACATGCAAGACGAAGGCCGCACGACCGAGGATGCGCTGCGCCCGGATCTATTCTATCGCTTGGCTGCGTTGCGGGTCGTAGTGCCGCCACTTCGCCAGAGGGGCGAGGATATCTTGGCGCTTTTCACCCGTTTGTCCGAGCAGTTCGCCGAAGAATACGGATGCGAGGCGCCAAATGTGTCCGCGCAAGAGGCGGCACAACTGATGCAGGCACCCTGGCCGGGCAATGTGCGCCAGTTGATCAACGTGGCCGAACGCGCGGTGCTGCAAGAACGTCGCGGCTCGGGCACCATCGCCTCGCTGCTGATGTCGGACCACGAGGAAATGAAACCCGTGATGACGACAGAAGGCAAACCGCTCAAGGAGTATGTCGAAGCCTTCGAACGCATGCTGATCGACAACACGATGCGTCGGCACAAGGGCTCAATCTCTAGCGTGATGGACGAGCTGTGCTTGCCGCGCCGCACGCTCAACGAGAAAATGGCCAAATACGGCTTGGCCCGCGCAGACTATATCTGACGCGATATTTCCGAGTGACAGGAGAAGTGACCGCGCCTGCCATGCGCGGTCGTTTTCATTTTCAGAGCACCAGGCTAGGAGGGCGGCACCCCATAGGAGTTGCCGCGATGCCCGCACCTTGCCTTTTCGACATGGACGGCCTGCTTTTGGATACAGAGCGGGTGTTCATGGCCTTGTCAGTGGACCTGCTGACCCCAAGAGGTTTCGAAGTGGCCACGGTCGAGGCGTTCTTTCGGACGCTTGTCGGAAGCTCGTCCGCCGAGACCAAGACCCGCATTGCCGACTTTTTAGGCGGGGCTGCGGCGGCAGACGCGTTTTACGAAGACTGGTACGCCGCGCTTGAGACGGCCTTGGCCGACCACATTCCGTTGCGTCCTTATGTTGTGGAGGTTCTGACGCATCTGCAAAGCGCCGGTCACCCCATGTCTGTGGTAACCTCCACCCGTGGCGCGATGGCGCGCGCGCATCTGCAGACGGTGGGGCTGTTGGAGTTCTTTGACCACGTGACGGGCGGTGACGAAGTGTCCGCCAACAAGCCTGATCCCGCCCCGTATGTTGAAGCGGCTGCAAAGTTCGGGGTGGCGCCCGAGGTGTGCTTTGCCTTTGAAGACAGCGACCGCGGCATCGCCTCGGCTATGGCGGCGGGTTGCAAGGCGGCGCAAGTCCCAGACATTCGCGACGCGAGCGTTCCGTTGCCAGCGCTTGGGCAAATTGTAGCGACGGATCTGCGCGACGCTGTGGTGCAACTTGGGCTTGCAGGCCCGCAGAGCCTGTCGACGGCGTCAGCGGTGTGATCACTTTGCCCATTGTCTTCTGGCGCAGAAACCCTTTATCTAATCAAAGGCGCATGTTGCGCCGGTGACAGTTTCGCTGCTTGGGACCTTCGAAGGTACGACAAAACCTCAAAGTCTCGGCAGACCGATTGGGTTCGCACTCAGGCGAACCGAGAGACGCTGGCAGTTTGCTACGGATGACTGCAGCTTATAAATGGGGCCTTCGTGCCTCGGAGAAGAACCGCGATGACGCGCGCAAGAGCAGATATGTTCCGATCAGCAGGCCGTAAGCGCCCGTGCTGCCGCGCAATTCCCATCGCTTTGACAAGACACAATCGACGAAGTCTCGCACCCCCCGGGGGGCAGCGCGTGCGATTGCGCAACGGACCCACATGGCTAAGAAAATGCTTATCGATGCCACCCACGCGGAAGAGACCCGCGTTGTGGTGGTTGACGGAAACAAAGTTGAGGAATTCGATTTTGAATCCGAAAACAAACGCCAGCTTGCTGGCAACATCTATCTCGCAAAAGTAACGCGCGTTGAGCCGTCGCTGCAGGCGGCGTTCGTCGACTATGGTGGAAACCGTCACGGGTTCCTCGCGTTTTCCGAGATCCATCCAGACTACTATCAGATCCCGGTCGCTGACCGCGAAGCCCTGATGGAAGAAGAGCGCGCCTATGCCGAAGCGCAGCGCGCGCGTGACGAAGAAGAAGAGGCCAAGCCCAAGCGCCGGTCTAGGTCGCGCAGCCGATCCAAGGCTGCCAAGGCCAAAGATACCGATGCGGTCGCGACCGCAGAAGTGTCTGCGCCAGAGGCGTCTTCAGATCAGATCGAAGGCATGGAGACCATCGATCTTGATGACGACACAGACGTGGATGTTGTGACTGACGCTGCAGCCTCTGACGAAGCCGCAGCGCCCTCGGATGCGTCCGAAGCGCCTGTTGCAGATGACGACACAGGCACCGCCGATGACGCCGCGGCGGTCGCGGAAGACGCCGCCGTAGAACAGGTCTCTGTGGATGTAAACGAAATCGCTGCTGCATCTGAAGACGATGCAATCGTCGCAGGCACAGACGACGATACTGCTGCTGCCGAAGGTGATGTGGCTGAGACAGAAACAGCGGACGTCGCGCAGTCAGAGGATGTGGCCGATACCGAGGCTAAGGCCGAAGCGGACGCAACGCCTGAAAATGGCGAAGACGCGGACGAAGACACTGAAGAAGACGACGCAGAAGCAGACGACGCAGAAGATGATGCCGGAGACGATGATGGCCCATCCGCCAAAGATGCGGCGTCCAAGGATGACAGCATCGAATCCGTTGCCGATGACGACGACCAAGAAGACATTCGCCCCGTGCGCAAACCCCGGATGCGGCGCTATAAGATCCAAGAGGTCATCAAGGTGCGCCAGATCCTTCTGGTGCAGGTGGTCAAGGAAGAGCGCGGCAACAAAGGGGCTGCGCTGACAACCTATCTGAGTCTTGCCGGGCGCTATTGCGTCTTGATGCCCAACACTGCGCGCGGTGGTGGGATCTCTCGCAAAATCACGAATGCCGCCGACCGCAAGAAGCTCAAAGAGATCGCAGGTGAGATCGAGGTGCCGTCGGGCGCGGGTCTCATCGTCCGCACGGCAGGGGCCAAGCGCACCAAGGCCGAGATCAAGCGCGACTATGAGTACCTGCAGCGGCTCTGGGAACAGATCCGCGAGCTGACACTCCAAAGCATCGCACCCGCGAAGATCTACGAAGAAGGCGACCTGATCAAACGGTCGATCCGCGATCTTTACAACCGTGAGATCGAAGAGGTCTTGGTCGAAGGCGAGCGCGGCTACCGCAACGCCAAGGACTTCATGAAGATGATCATGCCGTCCCACGCCAAGAACGTGAAGCATTACCAAGACGGTCTGCCACTCTTTGCGCGCTATCAGGTCGAAACCTACCTTGCAGGCATGTTCAACCCGACGGTTCAACTGCGTTCGGGCGGTTACATCGTGATCGGCGTGACGGAAGCTTTGGTCGCTGTTGACGTGAACTCGGGCCGGGCCACCAAGGAAGGCTCCATCGAGGAAACTGCGCTCAAGACAAACCTGGAGGCCGCCGAAGAAGTGGCGCGCCAGTTGCGCCTGCGCGACCTCGCCGGTCTGATCGTGATCGACTTCATCGATATGGATGAGCGCAAGAACAACACAGCGGTCGAAAAGCGTCTGAAAGACAAGCTGAAGACGGATCGTGCGCGCATCCAAGTCGGCCGGATCTCGGGCTTTGGTCTCTTGGAGATGTCACGCCAGCGTCTGCGTCCAGGCATGTTGGAAGCCTCCACGCAGCCGTGCCCGCATTGCCATGGCACTGGCCTCATCCGCTCAGACGACAGCATGGCGCTGTCAATTGTGCGCCAGATCGAAGAAGAGGGCACGCGGCGCCGCTCGCGCGAGGTTTTGGTGAAGTGCCCGGTCGACATCGCGAACTTCCTCATGAACTCAAAGCGGGAGCATATCGCGCAGATCGAAGGCCGCTATGGGCTGTCGGTCCGTATCGAAGGGGACCCATCTCTGGTGAGCCCGGACTTCACTCTGGAGAAATTCAAGACGGCCACGCGGACTGTAGTTGCGCTTGAGGCGCCTGTTATTGTCGCGGACGCGACCATCATGGGCGATGTCGAAGACGAAGTGGAACTCGACGAAGCGCCCGAAGCAGCAGACGCCCCCGAAGCAGGTGAGGAAGAGGCCAAGCCCAAGCGGCGCAGACGGCGTCGTCGTCGGCGGCGGTCTTCGGGTGGCGAAGGCGAGGCACCACGCAGCGAAGAGCAGACGGAAGCGCCTGCGGAGGCGCCGGACCCACAGCCCAATGGTGCTGAAGGCGACGCTGAAACGTCAGAAAGGGCAGAGGTCGAGACGTCTGACGGTGAGACTGTCGAAGCACCCGAGACGAAGCCAAAGCGCACTCGACGGTCGCGCGCGTCTAAGCCAAAAGAAGACGCGCCCGCTGCGGAAGCGGTCGAAGCAGATGCCACAGAAGCAGATGCCACAGAAGCGCCCGCGCCCGACAGCGATAGTGCAGAGGCCGAGCCAGAAAAACCAAAGCGCAAGCGCGCGCCGCGGTCTCGCAAGACAGCTGATGTCGCTGCGATAGAGCCTTCAGAATCAGCAGATCCGACCGCCGCGGAAACGGCGGAGCCTGCCCCAGAACCTGCAGCGGTTGAACAACCGGCGCCAGAACCGGTTGCAGCGCGCGTGGCACCTGATCCGGTGGCTGTCGAACCTGCGGCTCCGGAACCAGATGCGCCCGCAAAACCCAAGCGCCGTGGCTGGTGGTCTTTGGGCTCGAAGTAAGCAAAAGCGCGCCGGAAACCGTCACGGTTTCCGGCCCGATATCTTTGAAAGATATCGGTTGGGACGGTGGTGAGGTGCTATTTTTTTTGGATTACCCAGGTCGTCGCAGCACCTTGTTGTGATTGCGACACCACGTGATGGCCGGCCTCGTTACAAAAGTGCGGGACATCTACAATGGCTGCCGGGTCATCGGTTTGCAAAGTCAACTGCTCACCCGATGCAAGAGGCTGCAGCCGCTTACGGACTTTCAAAACTGGCAAGGGGCACAAAAGCCCAGTCGCGTCCAGGTGATGTTCTGTCATGGGCGGCATTTAGTGTGAGTGTTTCAGTCTGTCCACACAGTTGTGACCGGTTGCCCCCGTGACGCCGTGCGCCGCTTCGCCTACACCCGCTAGGTATGTTCGGGATCGACATCATAGACGCGGGTCTTTTACCTGCCATTTTCGTGTCACTTCTGGCAGGCGTCATTAGCTTTCTGAGCCCCTGCGTCTTGCCGATTGTGCCGCCGTATCTGGCCTATATGTCCGGCGTCAACGTGGCGGATATGGGCAGCGACGGTGCGGCGCGGCGCAAGACCGCCCTAACAGCGCTGTTCTTTGTTCTGGGCCTGTCGACAGTGTTTCTGATCCTGGGGTTCACCGCGTCGGCTTTTGGGGCCTTTTTTCTGCAAAATCAGGTGCTTTTTTCGCAAATCTCTGGCGTGGTGGTCATTGTTTTTGGCCTGCATTTTCTGAACGTCTTCCGCATCCCCTTTTTGGATCAAGAAGCGCGGCTTGAGGCCGGCGATCAAGGCGGCAGCGCATTTGGCGCCTATGTGCTCGGGCTTGCGTTTGCATTTGGCTGGACCCCGTGCATCGGCCCACAGCTCGGCGCGATCCTAACACTCGCGGCAACCGAAGCCTCCGTGTCCAAGGGCACATTCCTTCTTGGGGTGTATGCCGCCGGTCTTGGGATCCCATTTCTTCTGGCCGCGCTCTTTATGACGCGTGCCATTGGCCTCATGAACCGCCTCAAACGTCACATGTTGACCATTGAGCGCGTGATGGGGGGTTTGCTTATCGCCGTTGGGTTGGCGCTCGTCACAGGTGCTTTTACGCGGTTCTCGTGGTGGCTTTTGGAAGTCTTCCCAGCCCTTCAATATCTCGGCTAAGCGACCGCCTTACTTTGGCCGAAAATCCAGAGTAATCTTTGCGCAATCTTAAAAGGCTGGGCCCAAGGGTAAGCCATGAGCAGGCGCACAACACACGAAGTTCGGAAACGCCAGGTCTTTTACATTCCTGGCTATGACCCGATTCACCCGCGTCGCTACCGCGAGCTCTACCGCAAAGAAAGCGCTCATCAGGCTGAAATCTCAGGCTATGACATTGCGATACGTGCAAAAACTGGGGCAGGCGGCTTCGGTTGGAATGTTGATGCGACAATCGACGGCGTAGAGACAGAGACACAGTTTGACGTGCTCGTTTGGTCAGACATCGTAAAAGACAGCATGTCTGGCAGCATTCTGGCGACCTATGGTCACCTGGTCCGGACCGCATGGGTTTACATCTCTACCGGAGCATTGGGACGGCTTATGCAATTGCGGAAAGGCCCGGTGATCGCGGCGCTTTATCCCGTCGGTGTTTTGCTCTTACAGGCGCTTGCCGCTGTGATGCTGGCATGGGGCGTCTATGCGTCGCTTCTGTGGGCATTAGGGTTCTTTACGTCTGCGGGCCTCTCGGGCCAGGCGTGGCTGCATCAAGTCTCGGCCCTTGGGGCTGGCCTTGCGGCGGGGGTGCGGTTGTTGCGCTGGTTCAAAGCCAAAGATAACCGTATTTTTGCGTATTACTTGATGCATGACTACGCGTATGCGGCATCGACGCGCGGTGCGACGCCGCCTGCGCTAGACGCGCGGATGGCCGAGTTTGCCGAAGCGATACGGGCGGCGTTGACAGAAGACTATGACGAAGTGCTGGTGGTCGGGCACTCCTCTGGCGCGCACTTAGGCGTGTCGATCATGGCGGAGCTCGTCCGCACTGGGCGCGTGCCCGAAAACGGGCCTTACCTTGGTTTTTTGACACTGGGTCAGGTCGTGCCGATGGTCTCTTTCCTGCCAAACGCGTACCGTCTTCGCAGAGATTTGCAATTTCTCAGCGCGCGCGACGAACTGGCTTGGATCGATGTGACCGCACCCGGAGACGGTTGCGCCTTCGCGCTTTGTGATCCTGTTACGGTGACAGGTGTCGCGCCAGGAAACAAACGTTGGCCCTTGGTCTTTTCTGCTGCGTTCACTCAAACCTTATCGCGGGAGACGCTGGCTAAGCTCAAACGCCGCTACTTTCGGCTGCATTTTCAATACCTGTGCGCCTTTGACCGGCCCAAAGACTATGACTATTTTCAAATTACGGCCGGGCCCCTTAGTCTGCGAGACCGTTACGACGGCCGTCCGCCTTCGAAGTCCCGGATCGATCATGCGGTGAACACTTATACATCGGTGGCTGCATGACGCTGCCGCCAAAACCCGTCGCACGCGCAGATCGCGTATCCCTGTGGCGCTACGGACAGCTGTTTCGGCAGGACATCCTGTCGGCACAACCTGCACGCCTGTATCGAGCCTGGATGGCCGAGTTCAAAACGCCCTTCTTTCGGTCCTTTTTGATCAATCAGCCTGAACTGCTCGATGAAGTGCTCAAAGAGCGACCGGACGCGTTTCCCAAGTCAGACCGCATTGCAGAGGGGCTCAAACCGCTTTTGGGCGCAAACAGTGTATTTCTGACCAACGGAGACACCTGGAAACGTCAACGTCGGATTATTGACCCTGCCTTTGCGGGTGGGCGTCTGCGCGACGCCTATCCTGCGATGTGGGCCGCTGCCGATGCGCTTTGCGCGCGGTTGCACGCTAAATCAGGCCAAGTTCTTGAGGTGGAAGAAGAAATGAGCCACGCAGCGGCGGACGTCATTTTCCGCACGCTGTTTTCCATTCCCATCGACCATCATGTGGCCGCAGACGTGTTTCACGGCTTTCGGGCGTATCAGAGGACGGCTCCGATTTTGAACATCGCGGCGTTCTTGCCACTGCCGCGTTGGATGCCGCGCCTGTTTCGAAAAGGCACGCGCGCGCACGCAACGCACATTCGCACCTTAATCAGGGGACTGACCGAAGAACGCGCCCGCGCGATTGCAGATGGCACGGCGCCGGACGATCTGGCGACGAAAATCATGACGCAAATTGATCCTCAAACCGGGGCGCGGCTTTCGTCAGAAGAAATGGTCGACCAGGTCGCGATTTTCTTTCTCGCCGGTCACGAAACCAGCGCGTCTGCATTGGCGTGGTCGCTTTACCTGCTCGCCACCCATCCCGAATGGCAAAGCCGCGTGGCAGCAGAGGCGGCGGACCTTACAACCGATGCGTTTGCAGAGCTCTCCAAGCTGCAGATAACACGCGATGTGTTCCGCGAGGCCTTGCGCCTGTATCCACCGGTGCCGATGATGGTGCGCGAAGCGTCCCAAGCCGAGCAGTTTCGGGACCGACCTGTGCCACGTGGTGCGCAGTTGGTGCTAAGTCCGTGGCATCTACACCGGCACGAACGGCTTTGGGATGCACCGGATGCGTTTGACCCTGGACGCTGGCAGACCGAGAACGGAAAATCCTGTGCGAGACACGCTTTTATGCCGTTTTCGGCAGGCGCCCGGGTCTGCACAGGCGCAGGCTTTGCGATTGTGGAAGGAACACTCATCCTTGCGCGCTTGATGCAGACGTTCCGTGTGGAGGCTGTACCGGATGATGTTCCTGTGCCTGTCGCGCATCTTACCGTGCGCAGTCAATCAGGCATACGCCTGCGATTTGTCCGCCGCTAACATGTAGGCAGGTCGCGCAGCATCTTTTATGAACCCCCCAACACTTAGACGTCAGAAGAGGACGGAGTATGACACATCTTGAGGCAATGCGGTCGCAAATGGCGACAGGGCAAGGCTTTATCGCTGCATTGGATCAATCAGGCGGCTCAACCCCAAAGGCGCTTGCGCTCTATGGCGTGGATGCCAACGACTATGGCTCGGAAGAGGAGATGTTCGCCGAGATCCAAAACATGCGCGCGCGCATTATTCTGGCCCCGGAATTCACATCTGACAAAGTGATCGGTGCCATCTTGTTTGAACGCACGTTGGGTGAAGAGATCGAGGGGCTGCCTGTTTCGGACTACTTGTGGCAGAAAAAGCAGATTGTTCCCTTTTTGAAGATCGACAAAGGACTTGAGGCTGAAGCCGACGGTGTTCAACTGATGAAGCCGATGCCGGGGTTGGACGACGTCTTGGCGCGTGCAGCGGGCATGGGGATTTTCGGAACCAAAGAACGTTCGGTCATTCACGAAGCCAACGCCGCTGGGATCAAGGCCATTGTCGCGCAGCAGTTCGACGTTGCCCGCCAAGTTCTTAGCGCCGGTTTGGTCCCAATCATCGAACCCGAGGTAAGCATCAAATCAGACACAAAATCCGAGTGTGAAAAGATCATGTGCGATGAGATTTTGTCTCAATTGAACGGTTTGGCAGACGGACAGGATGTGATGCTCAAGCTCACCTTACCGACGGATGCCAACAGTTTTGATGTCCTGGCAGATCACCCGCGTGTTTTGCGCGTTGTGGCGTTGTCCGGTGGGTATTCAACCGAAGACGCCTGCGCGCGTCTGGCGCAAAACGAAAAAATGATCGCAAGCTTCAGCCGTGCGCTGACAGAAGGCTTGAAAAAGCAGATGTCGGATGACGCATTTGCAGCCGCTATTGGCTCCAACATCGATCAAATCTATCGCGCCTCTGCCTGAGGTTTGGGCCCGGCGACGTTCCACGCCGTCGGGCCGCCTCTTTCTGAAAGGGTGCCGGGCGAACTTGGTCGTTTGTGCGCGCTGGTTATTTGGTGTGAGCATGTTGGCGGGGTCTTGATTGCAACTCTGCAATCACGTGCGCCGCGGTGCCCAACGCAAGTTAACTGCCGCGGGACGTCGCGCCCGCGGTGTCGGGCCGTGATTTCTGCGCTCTAAATCGATCCAAGACAAAAACACGAATAGCCGAAGCGAGCCCGACATCTGCGCCGCGCGTTTCGTCAATTTCAGCAGCCAATGCGTTTAGCGCTTTGTCTTCTTCTTTCGCGATCTCTCTGAACGCGTCCCAAAAGGCGTCTTCCAAAGAAACCGAGGTGCGATGCCCCCGCAACGTCAGAGAGCGTTTGGCCGGACGCGCTGTCATTCGTCGCGTTTAGCTTGATCCAAGGCGCGCTGGAGCTTGGCAGCTTCACGTGCCTGGGTTGCGCGTTCAGCTTTCGTTCGACCAAATTTGACGGCATTCGCATCTGCGTTGGCGCGCGCCGCCTTGCGCTCTTTCGCTTTGCGCGCCTTGTTTAGGTTCACGATAGAGTGATCTGCGGTCACTTCGGGCCTATCATTTTTTCGGGACGCACCACTTCGGCGAAGCGTTCTTCAGTCACAAAGCCCAGTTTCACCGCCTCTTCGATCAGCGTCGTGCCGTTCTTATGGGCTGTCTTGGCAACAGTTGTGGCGTTGTCATAGCCGATTTCCGGCGCCAATGCGGTTACGAGCATGAGGCTTTCGCGCATCAGCTTGTCGATGCGTACTTCATCGGCCTGAAGCCCGACGACGAGGTTGTCCGTGAAAGCAACCGCTGCGTCGCCCAAAAGCTGCATCGACTGCAGCACGTTGTAGGCCATCATCGGTTTGTACACGTTCAATTCAAAATGACCCTGACTTCCAGCGAAGCCAACAGCGGCGTCATTGCCCATGACATGGGCGCAGACTTGGGTGAGCGCTTCGCATTGGGTTGGATTGACCTTGCCCGGCATGATCGAAGACCCGGGTTCATTTTCCGGCAACACCAATTCGCCGAGACCGCAGCGGGGGCCTGACCCCAACAACCGAATGTCATTGGCAATTTTGAAAAGCGACGCCGCAACTGTCTTTAAAGCCCCGGACATTTCGACCATCGCATCATGTGCGGCAAGGGCTTCGAACTTGTTGGGGGCTGTGACGAAAGGCAAGCTGGTGATGTCTGCCATATGCGCCGCGACGGCTTCGGCCCAGCCCTGTTGTGTGTTTAGACCAGTCCCAACCGCTGTACCGCCTTGCGCCAATTCGTAAATTCGCCCTAGGGCGTCTTCGACGCGCGCGATGCCCATGGCAACCTGGTGGCAATACCCGGAGAATTCTTGGCTGAGCGTTAACGGCGTTGCATCTTGCGTATGGGTCCGACCAATCTTGATAATCCCTTCGAACGCATCGACTTTGTCCGACAATGCGCCGTGCAGCTTTTTTAGACCCGGCAACAAAACGTCCCGCGCGGTCATTGCTGTCGAGATATGCATGGCCGTTGGAAACGTATCGTTTGAGGACTGGCCCATATTGCAGTGATCATTGGGGTGAACCGGGTCTTTGGAGCCAATCACACCGCCCAAAATCTCAATCGCCCGGTTCGCAATCACTTCGTTGGCGTTCATGTTGGACTGCGTGCCCGAGCCTGTCTGCCACACGACGAGCGGGAAGTTGTCGTCGAATTTGCCCGCCACAACTTCGCCCGCGGCCTCGATGATCGCATCAGCCAGCCGTGCATCTAGTGTGCCTTGTGCCTTGTTCTGCATGGCACAGGCTTTTTTGATAACGCCCAGCGCGCGCACGACGGCAATGGGCTGCTTTTCCCACCCAATTGGGAAGTTCAGAATGGACCGTTGCGTCTGCGCGCCCCAATACTTGTCCGCTGGCACCTCAAGTGGGCCAAAACTGTCGGTTTCGGTGCGGGTGTCGGTCATGCTGTTCTCCGATGGTGCCGTGTCTGCCACGGTATACTGACCCCATCCATCGCGTGCAATCTGCCAAAGATAACGAGAATATTTTACTCTCGATGGTAGTCGTTCGCGCAATTCTGACTTACATTGGTCGTATGATGATGATTGTTCGTACTGTTTCCCGTGTCGCCACTCAGACTGCTTTAGCCGCAGTTGTGTTTTGTCTTGTTGCCTTAACGGCGGTTGTCTCTCGGGCCGCCGAGGTGAAAGACTTTGTGGGGGAGTACTCAGGCTCCGTCGAAACTCAATCCCTTGATGGTTCTGCCGAGCAACGCGACCTTTCAGTTACGATTTCCCAGGACAAGGATGGGTTCTCGGTAGAGTGGTCGACCATCACGTTTCGGCCCAACAAAAAGTCAAAGCGCGCAGATTACAAAGTCGACTTTATCCCAGCAGAGCGGGACGGGCTGTTTGCAGCCGCGATGCGGCGCAACGTCTTCGGGCACGCGGTTCAGTTGGATCCGATGAAGGGAGAACCGTTTGTGTGGGCGCGCATCGATGGCCAAACGCTGACGGTCTATTCGCTGTTTGTCGACGAGACAGGCGGATACGAGATGCAACAGTTCGATCGTACACTTGCCGAAGGCGGTCTTGACCTCCATTTCAAGCGGTTTCGAAACGGCGAGACGCTGCGTGAAATCGTTGCCTTCCTCGCCCGCGAGTAGACTGGTCGTCGGGGTGCACTTACTTCCGGAAACTGTCTAAAGAAACGACGTCAGCCGCAGTCTTTTTGTCTTCTTTGACCGCTTCCATGGGGGCTTCCTCGACCCGAGGCGCTGTTTCCACCACGGAGACCGTGTTGTCGCTGTCTGTATCGTCTTCTTGCGGTTCGAACCGCAGACCAAACTCAACCGATGGATCAACAAAGGTCTTGATTGCGTCATACGGAATGTAGAGCGGTTCGGGCTGGTCGCCGAAATTGAGCGTGACTGAAAAGCCATCTTCGGTCACGTCAAGGTTGTCGTACCAATGTTGCATCACCACCGTCATCTCGGTCGGGTAGCGATCCGATAGCCAATCCGCAAGTTCCGCGTCAGGGTGCGACGTGTCAAAGGTTATGAAGAAGTGATGTGCTCCGGGTAGACCGTCCTTGGTCACCTGGATGAGCACTTTGCGAATGAGACCACGCATCGCCTCATGCATCAGGCTACCGTATTCGATGCTGTCGCTCATCCATTGCCCTTTACGTGTGGTGGTCACGCGCTGCGTGCGTGAAAGCATAAGGCATTTGCTGGGAGAGGAAAGGGGGGTTTTGGGATCAGCGGACAATGTTCAAGACAAGACGCCACGGGTGCTCGAGCTTTATGCGGGCGGCTGCAACCTTTGGCCGGATAAGCAGAACCCCATCGACCCGCTTGGCAAAAGCCCCATTTCTTCAAAGAACGACATGAAGTCACAGTGGATATAATATTCGACAATCTTGTCGTCTTTGAAACGGGCCATCAGTTGGAAGCGCACGGATATGTCGATCTGCGAATAGGCTGACGTTCCAGAGGTCACGACCATCGCGGACAGCCAATCCTCCTCTTCAACAGACTTCACGATGGACGTCTTGCGATCGGTCATGATCGCGTTGAACATTTTGACGACATCTTCGACGTCTTCCGCAGCCACCGTCTCGCCAGGGACCAGGCCCGTGGCTTCGAGGTCCTGTCCGATAAAATCGCCGATCACATCAAAATTCTGATTATCCCAGACTTGCGTGATGTACTCGTAGAGAATTCGTTCTAAGCGGGCCATGACGTCACCCAATTTATTGGCGTCATGAAAACTCTAGCGTTCAAGGTTTTATGAAGCGTTAAGTTGAGGGGATATGCAGGCTTCTGTTGCCAGGTGCCTGCGGACCCCGCCTAGACCGGCTAGGGCCTAGGGCTTAAATTCGGTTCGACCCGGACTGCTTACGCAGCCAGAGCAACCGGAGCACGATTGTCGTTTGCAATTGTACTGTTTTCGCCGATATCGGTGGCAGACCGCCGAGACAAAGCAAACCCCTTTAGACGTTCGTCGATCCTATTTCGGCCCCCCAGTTTCGAAGGCAATCCCCAAACGAAGGATTGCACCGAAAGAGATTTGGTGGAGCCGCCGGGTACCGCCCCCGGGTCCGATCCGCTTATTCCGAGCGCATTTATGTCCATAGCTCTTGCGAGCAGACCTTACCTATCCTTCACAGCGTCAGTTTTCAAGCGTTCGATGGTCTCAAGTTTCGGCAACTGCGCATCGCACGGGGCGCAGGAACTAAAGGTTTGCCGCCAAGAACCAGGCGGCCAGCGCGGCCTCGATCCCGCCGAAAAGCGCCACTTTGCGCGCTGGTGGTGCGTCCAAGGCCAGTGATAGGCCGCGTCCCAAAGCGGCTCCGACAAAAGCAAATCCCAGCATGGCATAGGCCACTGGGTCGCCCAAGGCGATCGCGGCCGCTCCGGCAATGACGAAAAGCCCACCAACCGAGGCGCGCATCTCGCTAAGCCCCATCGTGGAACTCGTCGTGGCCAGATCCAGCGCCGAGGCCGTGTAGCGGGGGGCGAGAAAGCCAAAAAGGCCAAAGGCAATCGTCAATAGAGCTGCGACGACATTTAGGATATCAACCACCGAAACTGCTCCTTCAGGCTTGCCCTGATCAGCTAGGGTGTTTGCGCCGTTGGGCAAAGACGCTTTCGGCCAGCGACTGCGTTTCTTGTTCGAGATCTGTCAAAGCTTGTGCGACTGCGGGTCCGTCATGGGCCTCGACAGCGTCCGCGACGCTGACATGCAGCGCCACGATCCGCGCCCGGTCGCGCGCCGTGAAGGTGATCATGTTCATCAAAGGCTGCATGGCCTCAACGGCCCCCGCCAACTGGTAGGACAGAACCGGATTGCCCGCACCATCGACAAGCGCGCGGTGGAACGCGACGTCTGAGGCACAAAACGCCTCATCCGTCAGCCCGGGCTGAGACTGGCGGTGGATTTCGGCACGCATCGTGGCCAGTTGGTCCGGCGTTCGGCGGGCTGCGGACAGCGGCGCGCAGGCGCGCTCTAACGCATAGCGGGCTTCACAGGCGGTCTCAAAACTGACCGCATTCATGGACAAAAGCAATGTCGACGTCGTGATCTGCTGCGGGTAGGCATCCTCGAAACTCAGGCGTTTGACGAAGGCCCCGCCGGTGGCACCGCGCTGCGTTCGGATCAAGGACTGCGCCGCCAGACGCTTTAAAGCTTCGCGGACGGTGGGGCGCGAGACGTCGAACTGTTCAGAGAGCTCTGCCTCGGACGGCAGCCGTTCATCAAACCGCAGGTCGCCTGCTACAATGGCGTCTCGGATCTGTGCTGCGATATCTGCCGACAGGTCGCCGGACTTGGGGGATGCATTTTTCATTTGTCATACATTTTAATGTCTGACAATTAGGACTGCAAGATTCCATTTGGCGGGGGAGAGATGAGCGCCATTGCACGGTCTACACTCTGGCTGAGCTTTTTCGCAGTCATCCTGCTGTCTTGGGTTTGGCTTTATGCCATGTCCACGGGCATGGGGCTTGACCTGATCGGACGGCCCGATGCGCGTGCGGCGGCCATGGCGGCCATGGACCCGCGTATGGACATGTACATGCCCATGGCCGAGTTTGGACCCTTGCTGGCGATGTGGGCGGTGATGATGGCGGCGATGATGCTGCCCACCATGGTGCCCACGCTCAACACCTACGAACAGTTGATGGTCAGCGCGGATGGCAGCCGGGCCGGGTGGCTCGGGGTCCTGTTGGGCTACAGCGTCACCTGGGTGGTCTTCGCCGTCCTGATCACACTGGCGCAACTGGCGCTGCTTTTTGGGGGTGTGATCGACATGCTGGGCATCTTTCATTCGCATTGGTTGGGTGCGGGTTTGTTGATCGTCGTGGGCCTGTTCCAGTTCACGCGCGCAAAAGAGATTTGCCATGGCGTCTGCCATAGCCCGATGAGCTATTTCTTGGGCCATTGGACGCCGGGCTTTGCCGGAGGTGTCCGGATGGGCCTGGGCCTTGGCGCGTTCTGCGTTGGTTGTTGCTGGGGCTTTATGGCGCTTGGGTTTGTTGGTGGGATGATGAACCTTTTGTGGATGGGGCTCGCCACACTCTTTATGGTCATCGAAAAGCTGCCCCAGATCGGGCACTATGTCACAAAACCGGCTGGCGCGGTTCTGGTCCTGGCCGGTATCGCGTGGGGCCTTTGGCCGCTCATGATGGGAGGATAATCATGGCACGTCGTGAAAGACCTGAGGCAGATCGCCTGCCGATATCGCAGCGGATTGACCAGCGGATGGAAAATCCAGGACGTCGCAAGATGCGCCCAACCGAGTGGGCGATCAAGGGCGAGCTGTTTCTGAACTGCTCTTGCACCGTCTTTTGTCCCTGCGTGGTCAGCTTGGGCCAACACCCACCCACCGAGGGCGACTGTAAAGCCTGGATGGCCATTGCCATTGATGAAGGGCACTTTGAAGGCGAAGACCTGAGCGGTCTGAACGTGGGCCTGATGGTCGACATTCCCGGCCGTATGGCGGAAGGCGGCTGGAAAGTTGCGGCCTATGTGGACGAACGCGCCTCTGGAAAAGCCTATAACGGGCTTTTGCAGATCTTCTCGGGCGCGGCGGGGGGCACCACGGGTCTCTTCACGATGCTTGTCAGTGACATCATCGGCGCCGAGCGCGAAAAGGTCGAAATCGTGCGCGATGGCAAAAAGCGTGGGCTCTATATCGGGCGGAAAATCCAGGGCGAGATCGAAATGATCGACGGCGCCGACCCAGAACACCCGCTGATGGTCTCCAACTCCAAATATTGGATGGGCCCGGACATCATCGTGGCCAAGGGGCTGAAGTCCAAAGTGCGCGATTACGGTAAAGTTTGGGACTTCGGCGGAAAATCGGCCGAGATCTGCCCGATTGATTGGAAAGGCCCCAAACCGTGATCGAGCCTTGGTATGTGCGCCAAATGGCGCGGTACAACGCTTGGCAGCATAACCAGCTTTACCCTGTGCTCGACACGATGGGCGAGGCAGAGTTACGCAAAGATCAGGGTGCCTTCTTTGGGTCCATCTTTGGGACGCTGAACCACGTTCTTTGGGGCGACACGATGTGGATGAGCCGGTTTGATCCGAGCATCGCAAAGCCCGATGTGGCGATAACGGACAGCTCTGCCTTTCTGAGTTCGCTGGGAGAGTGGAACGCGGCGCGGTTTCAGATGGATGGCGCGATCACGCAATGGGCGCAGCGGATCAAAGCGCTCGATCTACAAAGTGATTTGACCTTCTATTCTGGCGTGCTGGGCCGGGAAGTGCGCAAGCCCTTGGGCCTGTGCGTGGCGCATTTCTTCAACCATCAGACCCATCACCGGGGGCAGATCCACGCCATGCTCACAGCGGCGGGACAATCGGCACCCGTCTCAGATCTCTTTTTGATGCCGGAGGAGCTATGACCCCAGTATTGGCAGCGTCCCGCCGCCTGCGTCGCACGCCCTTTGCGGAAGGTGTCGAAGCGGCAGGCGTCAAGGCGTACACAGTCTACAACCACATGCTCTTGCCCGCGGTGTTCCGGTCGCTTGAGGAAGACTACCGCCATTTGAAGGAAGCCGTTCAGGTTTGGGACGTGTCGGTCGAGCGGCAGGTGGAACTGCGTGGTCCTGATGCCGCGCGTCTGGTCCAGATGCTCACACCGCGCGATCTGCGCGGCATGTTGCCGGGCCAGTGTCGGTATGTCCCGATCGTCGATGAAACGGGGGGGATGCTGAATGACCCCGTCGCAGTGAAGCTGGCCGAGGATCGCTGGTGGATCTCCATCGCCGACAGCGACTTGATGATGTGGGTCAAGGGCATTGCCTATGGCTACCGCCTGGACGTGTTGGTGGATGAACCCGAGATCTACCCCCTTGCTGTGCAAGGTCCCAAAGCCGAGGACCTGATGGCAAACGTCTTTGGCGACGCGATCCGCGATGTACGGTTCTTCCGGTTTGGCATGTTCACGTTTCAGGGCCGCGATTTGGCAATTGCGCGGTCTGGCTACTCCAAGCAAGGTGGCTTCGAGATCTATGTCGATGGCGATGACATCGCGATGGATCTGTGGAATGCGCTGATGGAGGCGGGCAAGCCGCTGGACGTCTATGCGGGCTGTCCCAACTTGATCGAACGGATCGAGGGCGGATTGCTCAGCTATGGCAACGACATGACCAAGGAAAACACCCCCCACGAATGCGGGCTTGGCCGGTTCTGCAATACCGCGACCGCAATTGGCTGTGTCGGGCGGGACGCGCTGTTGCGCGTGGCCAAGGAAGGCCCCGTCCGCCAGGTGCGCGCCATTGAAATCGACAGCCAAACGCTGCCGCCCTGTGACCGGCTCTGGTCGATTATGGCAGGCAGCAAGCGCGTTGGGTTTGTGAGTTCCGCGGCGCAAAGCCCGGATTTTGACTGCGGTGTTGCCATCGGCATGGTGCGCATGACCCATTGGGACGCTGGCACCGAACTGGCAATTGAAACACCAGACGGCACCGTTGACGGTGTCGTGCGCGAGGCCTTTTGGATCTAGGCGCAGAGAAACGATACTTGATCAGATGACAGAGATAGGAGCGACACGATATGGCCTTTAACGCGCTGGTGGTTGAAAAGAACGACGAGGGCAAAACATCTGCCGCCGTCACAGAAATCACCGAAGATCAGCTGCCCGAGGGCGATGTCACCGTCGCGGTCGAGTATTCGACGGTCAACTATAAGGACGGTCTTTGCATCGGCCCTGGCGGTGGGCTTGTCCGCAACTACCCACATGTGCCGGGTATCGACTTTGCGGGCACCGTCGAGGCGTCCTCCGATGATCGCTACAAGCCAGGCGACAAGGTCGTTCTGACCGGTTGGCGCGTGGGCGAGGCGCATTGGGGCGGCTATGCGCAAAAGGCGCGTGTCAAAGCCGATTGGCTCGTGCCGCTGCCTGAGGGGCTGACACCGCGACAAGCGATGGCCGTTGGGACTGCGGGCTTTACGTCGATGCTGGCGGTGATGGCGCTGGAAGACCACGGGCTGAAAGGTGGACCGGTTCTGGTCACCGGTGCGGCAGGCGGTGTTGGGTCGGTCGCGGTGGCCCTTTTGGCAAGCCTAGGCCACGAGGTGGCAGGCGTCACAGGGCGGCCTGAAACGGCGGACTATCTCAAAAGCCTGGGTGCCACGCAGATCGTCGCGCGGGAAGAGATCAACGAGACCGTTAAGCGCCCGCTTGAGACCGAAACTTGGGGCGGATGTGTTGACGCGGTGGGCGGAGCAATGCTGGCGCGCGTGTTAGGTCAGATGCAGTACGGCGCAAGCGTCGCGGCGGTTGGTCTCGCAGGCGGGGCAGGGTTGCCTGGCACTGTTATCCCGTTCCTGTTGCGCGGCGTGAACCTTTTGGGCATCGATTCCGTCATGCAGCCCTATGATAACCGCGTACGTGCGTGGGGACGCATTGCAAAAGATCTCCCGATGGAGAAACTGGAGGCGATGGTGCAGCCTGCAACGCTTTCAGATCTGCCTGGCCTTGGGGCGGACATTCTCAAAGGTCAGGTGAAAGGGCGCGTCGTCGTTGATGTGAACGCCTAAAGCCCAAGACCGGAGCGCGCCATGACTGCCTATGACGACCAGAACATCTTCGCAAAGATCTTGCGGGGCGAGATCCCCTCGATCCGTGTCTATGAAGATGATGAGACACTGTGTTTCATGGACATCATGCCGCGCGCCGACGGGCACTGCCTGATCATCCCCAAGACGCCCTGCCGCAACATCCTGGACGCGTCAGACGCGCAATTGGCGGCCACGATGGCCACAACGGCGAAAGTGGCGCGCGCGGCAAAGGCGGCACTGGAGGCAGATGGGATCACGCTGCAACAGTTCAACGAAGGCCCTGGCGGGCAAGAGGTGTTCCACCTGCATTTCCATATCCTGCCGCGCCATGAGGGCGTACCACTGCGGGCGCCGGGCCAGATGGGCGACATGGACCAGATCGCGGAGATCGCGGCGAAGATCAAAGCAGCGTTGTGAGCGAGGCCATGGCGTTAGACCTCGATTTCGTGCGCACGCAGTTCCCGGCGTTCTCCGAACCCGCACTCCAGGGGCAGGCGCATTTTTCGAATGCGGGCGGGTCCTATGCGTGCGGCGCGGTGATCGACCGGCTCACCCGGTTTTACCGCGAGCGCAAAGTGCAACCCTATTCGGCCTATGAGGCGTCCCGCCTGGGCGGTGAGGAGATGGACGAGGCGCAAACGCGACTGGCGCTTGTTTTGGGGGTGGATGAGAGCGAGCTTAGCTTTGGGCCGTCCACAACGCAGAACACCTACGTCTTGTCTCAAGCCTTTGCAGCCTGGATGAAACCGGGCGAAGCGATCGTTGTTACGGATCAGGACCACGAAGCCAATTCCGGCCCCTGGCGCCGCTTGGCCGAACGCGGCATTGAGGTGCGGGAATGGAAACTGGATCCCGCGACGGGGCACCTTGATCCAGGAGATCTGACCGACCTTTTGGACGAAAGCGTGCGCCTTGTGTGCTTTCCGCATTGCTCGAACGTCGTGGCCGAGATCAACCCCGTGGCCGAGATCACCGCAATTGCCCATGCCGCGGGGGCCTTTGTTTGCGTCGATGGCGTAAGCTATGCGCCGCATGGTTTTGTCGATGTCGGTAAGCTGGGCTGCGATATCTACCTCTTTTCGGCCTACAAGACCTATGGGCCGCATCAGGGCATCATGGTCGTGCGCGAGGCCTTGGCCAAAATGCTGCCCAATCAGGGCCACTGGTTCAACGCAGAGCTTTTGCCGAAGCGTTTCACGCCCGCCGGTCCGGACCACGCGCAGGTCGCGGCCTCTGCCGGGATGGTCGACTATATCGATGCGCTCGCCCTGCATCATGGGCTGGCAGCCCCGAGCGAGGTGCATGATCTGATGCGCGCGCATGAAGTGGCTTTGTCCGAACACGTTCTGGACTGGGCGCGCAGCCGCAACGATCTGCGTTTGCTGGGGCCCGATCAAGCGGACGCGCGCGCGCCGACATTCGCCTTTGAACTCAGCATGCCGCCAGCGCCCGTGGCCGAAGCACTCGTCGCCCATGGCATTATGGGCGAGGCGGGCGATTTTTATGCGGGGCGTCCGTTGGAGGCGATGGGGGTGGATTTGCGCCAAGGCGTGCTGCGCCTCAGCGCCGTGCATTACACCAGCCCCGCTGAGATCGACCAACTTTTGTCCGCTTTGGAGACGGTGCTCTGACGGCACGGACCTTGACGCCTACGGGACTGCGCTAGCTCTCTCCAAACATCGGACGGGAGAGGGTGTAACTGTGACAAAACCCACGCTTTTATGGATCCGTCGGGATCTGCGGTTGAGCGATCACCCGGCGCTGTTGGCCGCTGTCGATCGCGGTCCGGTGATCCCGATCTTTATTCACGACAAGACAGTTGAGGACCTTGGTGCAGCCCCCAAGTGGCGTTTGCAAATCGGGCTAGAACACTTTGCAAAGTCTTTGCAAAGTCGTGGCAGTCGCCTCATCTTTCGACGCGGTGCGGCTCTGGATGTACTCCAGGCGATGATCGCGGAGACTGGGGCGGGGGCGGTCTTTTGGACACGCGCATATGATCCAGCAGCCGTCGCGCGCGATACTGAGGTCAAAGCGACGCTGAAGGACGCCGATGTTGAGGCGCGCAGTTTTGGCGGCCACCTGCTCTTTGAACCATGGACGGCAGAGACGAAGACGGGCGGTTTCTACCGCGTCTATACGCCGTTTTGGAAATCGGTACGGACGCGCGATGTCGATACGCCACGGCCTGCGCCGGGACAGATCCCAGCACCAAAGGCGTGGCCTGAAACCGAGGCGCTAGCAGATTGGGACATGGGACGCGCGATGCAACGCGGTGCAACCATCGTGCGACCCTTCGTGCGTTTAGGGGAGCAGGCCGCGCAAAACCGGCTTGAGGAGTTCATCGATACCCACGTCGCGCGTTACGACACGATGCGCGATAGACCCGATCATGACGGCACGTCTGGGCTAAGCGAGAACCTGGCGTTGGGAGAAATCAGCCCGTTCCAATGCTGGCACGCCGGCCGACGCGCATTGGAGGCTGGGCAGGCAGGGGCCGAGACGTTTTTGAAAGAACTGGTCTGGCGCGAATTTGCGTATCACCTTTTGCACCACACACCGCATATTCTCACTGAAAATTGGAAACCCGATTGGGACGCCTTCGCCTGGAATACCGACGACACCGCCGAGGTCACAGCCTGGAAGCAAGGCCGGACCGGCATCCGCTTTGTCGATGCAGCCATGCGCGAGATGTATGTAACCGGTCGTATGCACAATCGCGGGCGCATGATTGTCGCGTCCTATTTGACCAAACACCTTCTGAGCCACTGGAAGATTGGGCTGAAATGGTTCGAAGACTGCTTGATCGACTGGGATCCCGCGTCAAATGCGATGGGCTGGCAGTGGTCGGCAGGCTCCGGTCCCGATGCAACGCCCTATTTTCGGGTGTTCAATCCCGTCACGCAGCGCGAAAAATTCGACCCAAACCGCGCCTATGTGGATCGGTGGATCGCAGACGGAAAGTCCAACCCACACACGGATGCGTTGAAATACTTCGATGCAATCCCCAAAAGCTGGTCCATTTCGGCGTCTGATCCGTATCCAGAGCCAATAGTCACAGCAGACCTGGGCCGAAAACGGGCTTTGGATGCCTACGGCGCGCGCACCTTTTGAGAAAGGCTTGCGTCACGATAAGTGTCAGCCTAGCTTGACAAAAATAAGAACGGGGAATGGGATGATCCTGACACAGACTGAAGGCCACGACGGTCTGCCACGCTATTTTGCGCGGGTTTTTGAAACAGCAAAGCGGCTTAAGCGTGGGCGGTTGGACATTGTCATACCTGATGGTCGTCGATTTCGTGCGGAGGGGCCTGAGCCGGGCCCGGTGGCGGAGCTGCATGTACATAACTCCGATCTTTTTGCGCGCTTGATCCGAGAGGGCGATCTTGGCTTTTGCGATGCCTATTTGGACGAATGGTGGTCCACACCCGATCTGCAGGCATTTATGGATTTCGTGCATGCTGAGAATGACGAACTTTATGACACGTATCCGGGTCAAAAATTGGTCCGTGCCTTCGAACGCTTTCGCTTCTGGATGCAGCGCAATTCAAAGGTGCAGGCGAAAAAGAACATCCAATACCACTATGATCTTGGAAACTCTTTTTATGGGCTCTGGCTTGACGAAACGATGAGCTACTCCTCTGCGCTTTTTGAAACAGGGCAAGAAAGCACTGAGAAAGCACAGCTTGCAAAGTACAAATCCATGGTCGACCAGATGGGCGCGCGCCCTGGGGATCATATTCTTGAGATCGGGTGCGGGTGGGGCGGTTTCGCCGAATACGCCGCGAAAGAACGTGGGCTGAAGGTCACCGGGCTGACCATCAGCGAAGAGCAGTTCAAGTATGCGAATGAACGTATTGCTAGTCTCGGCTTGCAGAACCAAGTCGAATTTAAGTTGCAAGATTACCGCGACGAGACAGGCCAGTATGATGGGATCGCCTCAATCGAGATGTTCGAAGCGGTGGGCGAAAAGTACTGGCCCACATACTTCAACATAGTGCGAGAGCGGCTGAAGCCGGGCAAGTCAGCGACACTTCAGATCATAACTGTTGCCGATCACCGTTGGGAGCTCTATCGCAAGGGCGTTGATTTTATTCAGAAATACATCTTCCCCGGCGGTATGCTCCCCAGTCCCTCCGCGCTGCGGGCGCAGATTGCGCAGGCCGGTCTGAGCTTTGAGCGGTCGTTTGAATTTGGATCAAGCTACGACATTACGCTGCGGCGCTGGCACGACACGTTCAATACGCGGTGGGATCAAATCGCCGAACTTGGGTTTGACGATCGGTTCCGCCGAATGTGGAATTTCTATCTGACCTCTTGCGCGTCCACCTTCCAAAGTGCCAGTTGTGATGTCACACAGATCACCATCAAGCGGCCCGGCTGAGCACATGCGATAACGGGCTGCGATACGCGCACGAGAGACCCGAATGCCTGACGCCGCCCGACTAGTTGCCGCCATCTGCCTGAGCTTGGTGGGGTTCTTGTTGTCCGGCCTGGTGATGGAGATCTACATCCGCGAGATCGGCGACACAAATTTTGGCTGGTTTGTCTATCTCAACGTCGCACTGGGCTTTGCCGTCGGATGGGTTTCCGTGGGTGGCCGGGCAGGGCGCGGTGTGTCATCCGCGCTGACCAACGGGCTGACGGGGGTGTTTTTGCTGACGTTGTGGGGCCTTTTTCTACAGGCGTGCAACGAGATGACGCGGCTTGCGATGAAGAACCGCTATGACGGCCCTATCGAGGCGATTGGCGCTGTGTTCCAGATTATGGCGGAATGGGGTCTTCTGCTCTTGGACGGCCCAGTGCTTGGGACCATGCTTGTTGGGGCCTTTGTTACTGGCGTTTTAGCAGAGTATGCTTGGCGGATATGGCGATAACCTCGGCTTGAGGTCCGCGCACCGCCCCGTTACATCTGAGCGAGAGCCGTCTGCACCAAGGAGCGACACAAAGATGCGCATTGCAAAAGACTTAGCAAACGCGGTTGGCAAGACACCTTTAATCCGACTGCGCCGTGCAAGTGAAGAAACGGGATGTGAAATCCTTGGCAAAGCGGAGTTCCTGAACCCAGGGCAATCGGTCAAAGACCGCGCCGCACTTTTCATCATCAAAGACGCGATCGCCCGTGGTGCGCTGCGCCCCGGTGGCACAATCGTGGAAGGCACGGCCGGGAACACCGGTATCGGCCTCGCACTGGTTGGCGCGTCGCTTGGGTTCAAGACGGTTATCGTGATCCCCGAGACGCAAAGTCAGGAAAAGAAAGACATGCTGCGTTTGGCTGGCGCGCAACTGGTCGAAGTCCCTGCGGTCCCGTACAAAAACCCAAATAATTATGTGAAGTATTCTGGGCGGCTGGCGGCGAAGTTGAATGAGACCGAACCAAACGGGGCCATTTGGGCGAACCAATTCGACAATGTGGCCAACCGACAAGCGCATATTGAAACCACCGGACCTGAAATCTGGGATCAGACCAACGGCGACGTCGATGGCTTTATCTGCGCGGTGGGGTCTGGTGGAACTGCAGCTGGCGTCGGAACTGTTCTACAGGCCAAAGGGGTCACCTGCGGGATCGCGGATCCGTTGGGCTCCGGCATTTTCAAACTCTTCAACCCCGACGTCGCGGCGCAGACGGGCAACTCGATCAGCGAAGGGATCGGGCAGGGGCGCATCACTGCCAACCTCGAAGGCTACACTCCAGACTTCACCTGCCAAGTGTCGGATGAAGAGGCTTTGCCAATCGTGTTTGACCTGTTGCGCGACGAGGGGCTGGTGATGGGCGGCTCAACTGGGATCAATATCGGCGGTGCGATGGCGCTGGCGCGGCACATGGGGCCTGGCCATACAATTGTGACGATCTTGTGCGATTACGGCACACGGTATCAGTCCAAACTCTTTAACCCTGCGTTTCTGGATGAAAAAGGACTGCCTTGCCCCGATTGGCTGCGCGCGGACGCGGCTGACGTGCCGAAGGTCTTTGACGCGGAATGATCCGCTGGCTCGCCTTTTGCTGCGTCAGCCTACTCGTCTGGAGTCTTGGCTGGGTTGGGCCGCTCGCTGCGCAGCAGGATGTTGTCGCCGCTCCGGACTATGCGACGTGGGAGAGTGTCGCGCGGCGCGCTGAGGCGGCGGTGGATGCTGGCACTGATACAAATGCCGTCTTTTCGACCTTGCGTGGGCGCATTGTCGGCTTTCGCACCACGTTCGAAGCGGCACAGTCCACGAATGCCGAACGCATTGCGACACTAAGGGCGCAGATCACAGCGTTAGGGGTCCTGCCAGCCGAAGGTGAAACCGAAGCGCCGGACATTGCCGCACGGCGCGCACAATTGAACGCGCGGCTATCTGAGCTTCAAGCCCCTGGGCAAGCCGCGCAAGAAGCCTTCACGCGGGCCGATGGGCTGATCGGTGAAATTGACCAGATCTTGCGGGGCCGACAAACAGAGCGGTTGTTGTCGCTGGGTCCCACGCCCATCAACCCAGTGCTTTGGCCCGAGGCTTTGGAGCAATTGGGCGAAAGTCTCACGGACATCTCCGGAGAGCGGCGCGTTTTCAACAATCAAAGCCTTTTGTTGGCAGCACGCGCCAATCTCCCGCTTGTTGTTTTGCTTTTGGCCATCAGCATCGTCCTGCTGACCCGTGGACGCGGGTGGGCTGCTTGGGGCGGCGAGCAATTGCGCAAGTTGGGCGGACGCGGGCGCGGCGTTTGGGGCTTTGTCATTTCGCTCTTGCGGATTGCCCTGCCATTATTGGGGATCTACGCCTTTACCGAGGCACTCTTTGCGACGGGCCTAGTTGGCTTGCGCGGAACCGAAATCTTGGAGGTTCTGCCAATTTGGGGCGCGATTTTCCTGAGTTTTCGCTGGCTCGCGGAGCGGCTCTTTTCGCGCAACGACGATGACGCGATCTTTTCGTTGCCGGCCGAACGACGCACGGAAGCACGGTTTTACATCACGACATTGGCTTTGGTGTCGGTCTTGCGCGGTTTTCTCGAACTTCTGTTTGGAGTTTCCGAGTTTACCGAAGGGTCGCGGGCGGTTTTAACGTTCCCAATCGTCGTTGTTGTTGGGTTGATCCTGTTTCGCTTGGGGCAAATCTTGCGGCGTCAAGATATGGCAAGCGCGGACCCAGACGCACCGCAACCCGCCGCGCAGAGCTTTTCGCGCATCGTGCGGCTGTTGGGGCGCGCAACGCAGGTCGTCGCGGTCGTAGCGCCGGTCTTGTCTGGAATTGGGTACGCGACGGCTGGGACTGCGCTTTTGAACCCATGGGTGCTGAGCCTTGCTCTTTTGGGGCTCGTTTTGGTGCTCCAGCGTTTCGCTGCGGATCTCTACGGATGGATCTCTGGCCGCACTGTCGAAGAGGCGCGCGACAGTCTTGTTGCGATGCTTTCGACGTTTTTACTGTTACTCGGCGCAGTGCCGCTGTTGGCGTTGGCCTGGGGCGCGCGCGTTACGGATCTGGCCGATCTGTGGGCCACCTTCTTGCGCGGTTTCACTGTGGGCGAAACAACGATCTCTCCGACCAACTTTGTTATCTTTGCGGTAGTTTTCGCCGCGGGCTACACGCTAACACGTCTGTTGCAGGGCGCGCTGAAAACATCTGTTCTGCCCAAAACTGGTATCGATCCTGGCGGCCAAACGGCACTCGTCTCTGGCGTCGGCTATGTCGGGATATTCCTTGCAGGTCTGATCGCCATTACGACGGCCGGGATCGATCTTAGCTCTGTCGCGCTTGTCGCAGGGGCCTTGTCTGTTGGAATTGGTTTTGGCCTTCAGAACATTGTTTCGAACTTTGTGTCGGGCATTATATTGCTGATTGAGCGCCCAATTTCTGAAGGTGATTGGATTGAGGTTGGCGGGCAGCACGGCTACGTCAAAAACATCTCTGTTCGCTCGACCCGGATCGAGACGTTTGATCGCTCGGATGTGATCGTGCCGAATGCGGATCTGGTCAGTGGGACGGTTACGAACTACACGCGCGGCAATACGGTGGGTCGGGTGATCATTCCTGTCGGTGTGGCCTACGGGACGGATACGCGAAAGGTGGAAGCTCTGTTGCGCGAAGTCGCCGAAAGCCACCCGATGGTGCTCATGAACCCAAAGCCGTCGGTCGTGTTTCAGAACTTCGGCGCGTCCAGTTTGGATTTTGAGATCCGCGCGATCCTCCGCGATGTGAATTGGATGCTGACGGTGAAGTCCGAAATGAACCATAAGATCGCGCAGCGCTTTGCCGAAGAGGGCATAGAGATCCCGTTCCCGCAGCAAGATGTCTGGCTGCGCAATCCCGAAACTCTGCCCGGCGGGGGCGAGACCAGCTAGCGGGTTGTCCAGCGTAGTTTTGCGCTTGCAAACCCTATCGCTGCCCCTCTATACCCGCCGGTGGACAGGTGGCCGAGTGGTCGAAGGCGCGCGCCTGGAAAGTGCGTAGGCGGGAGACCGTCTCGAGGGTTCGAATCCCTTCCTGTCCGCCACCATTCAAGCTATTGCTATTGAACGTAAATTAGCTTCCAAAAGGAGTCGCGATTCCGGGCGCTTGCACAGGCGCTTGATCACCAGATATTTGATATTAAAGGAAAAATCGCCTGCAAAAGGTGCCAAGTCTCTGTTTGCAATTGCGGCGGAGAGAGTTTGCGGCGTTCCGAGAAGCAAAGTTATTGGTTTTCGAGCATTTTTCGCTGTTCGAACCAAACGATCGGGAAGCCCGTTTTGAGGAGGTAGTCCGTGGTCAGATTGATCGGCTGGTTTCCCGACGCAACAAGGTCTAGGATTTCTGGCGACAGCATCGCCAGATTGACCAGAGAATGAACACGTGGCGCAGGGATCCGCTCTTCGGCGGCAATGTCTACAGGCGACGTGCCGTCTATGATCATCGCCAACCAGCGTCGCGCCGTCACGATGTTTTGCACCAGGGTTCGATCGATCTCGGGTGGTGCGTCGCCGAGATGTAGTTTGAGCTCCACACCGCGTCGGCGCATCTGGAAGGAGGATGAAATCGTCAACGCCCCAGGGGCGATGCGCTCTGGCTTACGGTTCAGCAGTCTGGCAACCTCTTCCCTGTCCAGCGCGGTGGTCACTGAACCTTGTTCCAGGTCCACACGATGCACCAACAAATGAAGTGATGCAGCGTCCCGTGTTTCCGAGAGTCGGCTTTGCACCTGCACCATGTCTGCGGCGGATGCCGTCGGGACGAGCATTAAGGCCACCGTCGGTTTGCTTAGGTGAGTCTGAACCAGTTCAGCGATCAGGTTTTCCAGCTGCTCTGCCGGGAGCCGCCAGGCATCGGGATGCCTGGATCTGCGATCCACAACCAGGCGGCGGGAGATGTAGTACCTCAACCGCTTGCCATTCTTGCGGCTGTGGCTAGGGGTGAGCCGATCGCCAGTCTCGTCAAAGAGTTTTCCAGCAAGAGCGGATTGGTGACTCAGTTGTTTGCTGCCACGTTCCCTGGCAGCCCCCGTTACAAGCAGCTTCTGGATCTCCTCCCAGGTTTCCGGCTCGATGATTGCAGGATGCTGGCCGTCATACACCTTGTCTTTGTGCCGGATGCGGCCTGCGTAGATTGGATTGGTCAGGATCGCATAGATATGGCCGCGCGTGAACGGTTTGCCGCCCTTGGAGCATCCATTTGAGCCATTGACCATCCTTGTCCGTAGCCCAAGTCGGTTGGCGCATTCCGCTACCTTGCGGACAGTTTTTTTCTGTCGATAGAGGTCGTAGATCGTTCGGATTGTTGCCGCCTCAGCGTCTTCAATGGCCAAAGTTCTACCGACTGCTTTGTACCCAAGCGGGACGTTGCCGCCCATCCATAGACCCTTCTTCTTCGAGGCCGCGATTTTGTCGCGGATTCGTTCCGCGGTCACTTCGCGTTCGAATTGAGCAAAGGAGAGCAGCATGTTCAGCGTCAGCCGTCCCATGCTCGTGGCGGTGTTGAACGACTGGGTGACAGACACGAAGCAAGTCCCAGCCGCATCCAGCACGTCGACGATCTTTGCGAAGTCAGACAGGGACCTTGTTAGCCGATCGATCTTGTAGACAACAATCTGGTCAACCCGTTTCTCCTTGATCGCTTGCATCAACCGTTTCAACGCTGGCCGATCCATATGCCCGCCCGATATGCCACCATCGTCATACCGATCGGGCAGCAACTCCCAACCCTCATGCTTCTGGCTGGCGATATAGGCCTCGCAGGCCTCTCTTTGGGCATCGAGGGAATTGAAGTCCTGTTCCAATCCCTCCTCGGTGCTCTTGCGGGTATAGAAAGCGCAGCGGATGCGTCGCATCATTCGACCCCGAAGAAGCGAGGCCCGGACCAACGGGCCCCTGTGATGTGCCGCGCGATGGCTGACAACGACCGCCAGGACCTACCGTCCATAACATATCCATCTTCTGTCACCTCGACCTGGTAGCTGCGCCCATTCCACTCCCGCACCAGGTGCGATCCCGGCTTGGCGACCAAAGGCACCGATTTGCCCGCGGCGATCTGCTTTAACCGGCGCTCTGTTTTGGCGGAGACGCCGCCGAACAACCGTGTTTGCAGCTCCCAGATCAGCACTTTCTTCATGAAGGGTTGCGAGAGATGCTTGGGTGGCGATCGTCGAAAGGCCGCGCGCCATCGCTCGAGGCAGGCGGATCGGTCAAATCTCTCGATCTCGGCAATCTGGTCGGAAAGGTCTTTGGGGTCCCTAGACGTCATTGCTTTGCCCCGGGCCCAACAATGCGGTAGACCGATCCCTTGTCGCTGTCCCGGCGTTCGATCTCAGCCCCAGCCTTGCGCAATCGCGATATGGCCGCCCGCGCCGTATGCGGCTGCCAGCCAAGGGCGTTCCGGATCTGAGCAAGCGTCGCCCCGGATTTGCGGGCCAGCAGCTTGCGAAGCTGGGTTTCGCGGGTTTGTTTGGGTTTGGGTTTGGGTTTCGACCGCTTAGTTGCAGTTCCAGTTTTGGCCTCATGTGTCATTGTCTTCTCCACTCTAGGGGTGCCGGCCAATCCAGCGCCCTGTACCGAGTGGAGCCCGGACATTCCGGGCGGCGACACAGCGCCAACACTACCGCTTCGCGTGGCCAAAAAGTCCAGCGCTATCTGGCGCCATCCAGGATCCTCTCGATATCGATCAGGATTTGGCGAGAACGCGTCAGATGCCGGTCAATTTCGGCCGCGATCGTCGTCAGGCCCGAGGCCGACGACCCCTGCCTCTGGCCCTCAATCGCCAAGCTCACCGCGTCTTCAAGGACACCCGTCAGCGCGGCGAACCGTCCTCCAAGCGTATCATTGTCTGTGTCGTCCATGCCAACACACAGGCTTGCCGCGGCACTGAAGTCCAGTAACCGCTGAAAGGGCGGTCTCTGCAGGCGCGAATGCTGCAGTTGGCAACCACAACAGCAGACATTCAAGTGCTGCCAAACAGCGCCGACTAGCGCGGAAGCCGCATAAGCACGCTTATGTTTATTCCCTTTCTCTACTTGGGATAAAGGAGCGACCGTCTCTGCGTGTGGCGGCAGTCAGATAACAAGATACCGGGTGATTTCCCGTGGAGCGCGCGAGTTAACTCGGTCGAACAAACGCAAGCAAGTACCTTGTCCCGAACACCTGGCAAAAAAGCTCTTGCAATGACATCAGTGTCATGACATCCATGACATGACACTGATGTCATGCCGCGATAGAAGCCAAAGAGCCTTGCGGACTGGGAGGGACAAGTGCCGACAATATACGATGTTGCGAAGCGCGCGGGCGTTTCGCCGAAAACTGTAAGTCGTGCAATAAATGGCGATGCTCCAGTTGCAGAGGCAACTCGTGAAGCGATCGCTTTGGCTATCCGCGATCTTGACTACGTGCCTTCTCATGCAGCTCGATCCATGCGATCTACAAAGACGGGTCTTGTTGGGATGATCACAGGCGCAGTGAGCGGTGCCAGCGACGCGTCGGCACCCGGTGGCTTGCCCGACTTGCTCATTGTTCAGACGGCTCAATCACGGCTTGAGCAGTCTGGTAAAGCGCTCTTTATCGCAGATTCTGGCGGCAGCTCGCAGCGCGTGCCCGAGCTTATCATGCGATTTCAGGCGCACCGGGTTGAAGGCATGCTCTTCGTAGCCGAACAGCACAAGCGCCTTGTGGACCCTCTTCCCTGGAGTGACACCAAGAAGGTGTTGGTGAACTGCTTTGACGATGAGGGCACGCCGGCAGTGCTGCCCGACGATGAGGGCGGTCAATTCGATCTCGTGGAGGCAGTCCTTGCGAAGGGGCACAAGCGCATTGCGTTCCTCACGCTCGCAGACGGACTTCCCGCGACCCAATTGCGAATGAGGGGATATCAAAATGCACTCACAAAAGCTGGGGTTGCTTTTGACCCGGACCTGGTTTTGCCAGCAGACCTTATGGGGGATGCTGCAGAGCATGAACTCATTGCCGATGCGCTGGATAAGTTCTTCGCACTTCCATCGCCGCCCACTGCCATTTGCTGTGGTAACGACCGGCTGGCCGTCGCGGTTTACGGGGTTTTGAGGGCGCGGGGGATCACGATCCCGGACGATGTTTCGGTCGTAGGTTTTGACGATTATCGGGTCATCTCTGAGACGCTCTACCCCAAGCTTACTACGGCAGAGCTGCCCTACGCTGCCATGGGGCAGAGGGCTGCAGAGATTCTGACAGAGATTCTCGAGGGGGCGGAGGCTCCCGCCGAAAAGATAACAGAACGCATAAAGGGCCGTGTTGTGGTGCGAGAATCTCTCGTGCCTCCGCCGGCTAACACGTCAACGAACCACTAAGGGAGGAACTTCAAATGACGTACAAGACTGGGCTTATTGCCCTTGCCGTTGCGGGGCTGGCGCATGGCGCAGCTGCGCAGACCGAGCTGAGCCTTTGGTACCACGGCGCAGGTAGCGCCAATGCGGAAGAGGCATTGGTCAACCAGATGGTGGAAGAGTTCAATGCCAGCCAGTCCGACTGGAAAGTGGTCATCGAAACCTTCCCTCAGCTGGCCTACAACGATGCTGTTGGAGCAGCAGCACTGGCAGGCGAGCTGCCCGACATTCTCGACGTTGATGGTCCTGTAATGCCGAACTGGGCATGGGCTGGCTACATGCAGCCGCTGGGCATCGATGAAGCCAAGCTCGAAGGCTTCCTGCCTGGCCCCATCGGTCGCTGGCAGGGTGAGGTCTACTCCGTAGGGCTCTGGGACGCTGCTGTTGCTCTGACCACGCGTCGCTCCACGCTCGCAAAATACGACATCCGCGTGCCCACGATTGACGCGCCTTGGTCGCTTGACGAGTTCAACGCGGCTTTGGAAACGATCAAAGCGTCGGGCGACTTCGACTATCCTCTTGACCTCGGCACCGCTTGGACGGGCGAATGGTATCCTTACGCATTCTCCCCGCTTTTGCAGGGTTTTGGTGGCGATATTGTTGACCGTGACGGCTACCAAACCGCGGAAGGTGTATTGAACGGTGACGAAGCCATTGCGTTTGGCGAATGGTGGCAGAGCCTCTTCGCAAACGACTATGCTCCGGGCACGAGCCAAGACGCGGCGGACCGCGATACCGGCCTGCTTCAGGGCAAGTATGCCATGTCGTGGAACGGCAACTGGGCCGCTTTGCCTGTCGTTGAAGCGTTTGGTGATGATGCACTGTTCCTGCCTGCGCCAGACTTCGGCAATGGTTCGACCATCGGTGCTGCATCCTGGCAGTTCGGCATCTCCGGCACGTCTGAGAACCCCGACGGCGCCCGTGCGTTCATCGAGTACGCCCTTCAGGATCGTTGGATCACCGCATTCTCCGATGGCACTGGCCTGATCCCTGCGACGGCAACCGCCGCTGCAGGCACAGCGAACTATGCACCAGGTGGTGCTCTGGAAATCTTCTACCAGCTTTCCGAAGCACAAGCTCTCGTGCGTCCTGTGACGCCTGGCTACATCGTGTCCGCTAAGGTCTTTGAAAAGGCTCTTGCCGATATCGCGAATGGCGCAGACGTCGCTGATACGCTGGACGCAGCTGTGGATGAAATCAACGAGGACATTGAGCGTAACAGCGGATACGGCCACTAATCGTATCCTCCCAAGGCTGCCCGGGGTAGTTCGGGCGGCCGCTTTCCTTCATAAACACGGAGCGAGCCAATGGCCTCCAAGCTCACGCAGTCAAATCGCGCTGGCGTCCTGATGGCGCTCCCTGGTGTGGTCTTGATTGCCACCTTTATCATTTTGCCATTCTTTTTGGCGTTCGCCTATTCGCTGACAAACCAACGGTTGGCGTCGCCGAACCCAACTGAATACGTCGGATTTGAGAATTACAGCGGCCTTCTGGGTCTGTCGGTCTTCACCCTTGAACCGGAGCGGGACGACGCTGGAAATGCTGTGATCGAAGACGGCGAAATCCAATACCCGCGACTGCGTACCTTCACACGCAACAATCCAGATTATCCGAATTTGCAGGGTAAGCGAGAGTGGTTCAGCTGGCAAAGCGGGGAGAGCCGCACGGTCGTTCTGGCCTCTGACGTTGTCTTTATGAAAGCCCTCGTCAACATCCTGATCTTTGTGTTGGTCGTGGCTCCGCTTCAGGCAGCGATTGCCTTGGGGCTTGCCTTAATGATCAACCAAAAGCTTCGCGGGATCAGCTTTTTCAGGGCCGTTTACTTTATGCCGGTGGTCGTCTCGATTGTTGTTGTTTCGCTTCTTTGGAAATTCATCTACTCTCCTGGCGATGGCCTTTTGAACAATGTTCTCGGATGGCTCACCTTCGGCCTCTTCGAACCGAGGGATTGGCTTGGCAACACATCCACAGCGCTTGGGTCGATTATTGCCATGTCTATCTGGCAAGGTGTTGGATTCCACATGGTGATCTGGCTGTCCGGTCTGCAAACCATATCGCCGACGCTCTACGAAGCGGCCGAGATCGAGGGCTCCTCAAAGGTTCAGACGTTCCGCTATGTCACCTGGCCCGGACTTAGAAACACAGCCGTCCTCATCTTGATCGTGATCACGATGCAGGCCTTTGCCCTTTATGCGCAAGTCGATGTGATGACCAGCGGTGGCCCGCTCGATAGCACTCAAGTGCTTGTCTACCAGGCGGTTGAACGTGGGTACGGCAAACAAGACATCTCGGGCGGCTCTGCGATTTCGGTGATCTTGTTCCTGATCGTTCTTTCCATCTCGCTCGTCCAACGTTGGCTCACACGGGAGAAAAACTGATGGCACTTGTGACCCAAGATAACCGGGGGTGGAGGCTGGCTGCGCGATATGCGGCGCTGCTCCTTGTGGCGATCATCTTCGTCTTTCCGCTGGTGTTCATGGCAATGTCGTCGCTCAAGCCAGACTTCCAGCTTTTGGCGGACACCAAAAGCTTGCGGGCCTTCCTGCCTGTGGGGGATCTGTCCTTTGACAACTACACAGATGCCTTCCAGCGTGCCCCGATTGGCGTGTTCGTCTTTAACTCGGTCCTGGTTACGGGCGTAACTGTGGTGCTGACGCTTTTCGTCTGCTCTTTGGCCGCCTTTTCCTTTGTTTTTCTGGAGTGGACGGGAAAAGGGATCATTCTGTCGATCTTGTTGGCGACCTTGATTATTCCTTACGAGACAATCTTCATCCCCTTGCTGCTTATGGCGTCCCAATTGCCTTGGGTTGGGGCCAGCGGGATCGAATTTGGTTGGCTCAACACTTACCGCGTCCAGATCATCCCGTTTATTGCGGATGGGTTGTCGATCTTCCTCTTCGTTCAGTTCTTTAAGGACTTGCCGCGAGAGTTGATCGAAGCGAGCCGCGTGGAAGGCGCCTCTTGGTGGCTGATTTACCGGAAGGTGGTCATGCCTTTGGCAGGTCCGGTGATTGCGACCGCCGCGATCCTCAAGTTTCTCTTTATGTACAATCAATACCTGTGGCCGCTCATGGTGGTGCAGGCCGAAGAAATCCGCCCGGTTATGGTTGGCTTGGGCTACTTTACCGATCAGCTCAACGTGCCGTGGGGAGAGGTGATGGCCTATCTGACCATTATCACGATCCCTGTCTTGGCCTTCTATCTCTCTTTGCAGCGGGTGTTTATCGCCTCTGTCGCTTCTACGGGGGTCAAAGGCTGATGGTCCTTGCTTTGGATGATAGGTGGGTCTGGGATAGCTGGTACGTCAGCGACGGTGGCCTGACCCATGCCTTTTTCCTACAGGCCGACAAGTCGATCGGCGATCCGGAACAGCGGCACTGGAACGTCAGTTACGGCCATGCAACAAGCGCGGATCTGATCAATTGGGACCATCTTGGTACCTGCTTTGCACCTGCAGAGCAGCCTGCTTGGGACGACTTCACGACCTGGACGGGGTCCGTCATCCAGGATGACGATGGCATCTGGCATCTGTTTTACACTGGGACCAGCCATGCGGATGCGGGCAAGCACCAGAGGATCGGTCATGCCGTATCCAATGACCTTCATTCTTGGGAACGCGTGGGCAGCGGTCTGATCTTGGACCGGGATGATCGCTACGAGGAATTCGAAGACGGTCGTTGGCACGACCGAGCTTTTCGGGATCCTTGGGTCATGCGTGACCCAGAAGGCGAGGGGTGGCTGATGTACTTCACGGCACGCAATGCGAACGCCGGTCTTCAGCTTGAAGCCGGTGCCATTGGATTTGCGACATCAGACAATCTCTACGATTGGGCGTTACAGGACCCGATCCACACAGGCTATTTTGGAGAGTTAGAAGTCCCGCAGGTCTTTGAACGTGGGGGGACGTGGTATTGCCTATTTTGTGTGGCAGGCAAGTTCTTTGCTGACAGTGCCAGAGAGATTGTCGGGAGCGCTGAGACAGGAACCCACTATCTCATTGCCCAAAGCCCAAAGGGCCCGTGGAAGCTCGGCCCGGGGCCGATGCTGGATTCACAACACTCTGGCCAACGCTACGCTGCGCGGGTGGTCGAACATGACAACAAGATGAAACTCATGGGTTTTCTCATGCACGATCCTGATACGGGTGCATTCCCCGGTATCATTTCTGATCCGGACGAGGTTGTCCGGCTGAACGACGGACGGCTCGTGCTGAAAAGCGCATCAGAGGGAGGGAACTGAGATGGCGGACGTAATCCTACGTGATATCAAGAAAAGTTATGGCGCGGTCAACGTCATCAAAGGTGTCGATATCGATATCAATGATGGTGAGTTCGTCGTGTTCGTTGGTCCGTCCGGTTGCGGAAAGTCGACGCTTCTCCGCATGATCGCGGGGCTCGAGGATATCAGTGGCGGCGATATGAGCATTGGTGGAAAGCGCGTGAACGATACTCCTGCCTCGCAGCGCGGGATCGCGATGGTGTTTCAGTCTTACGCCATCTTCCCTCATATGACGGTTCGCGAGAACGTGGCCTTTGGCTTGACCGTCGCGGGTGCGAGCAAAGATGAGAAAGAAGCCAAAGTGGCTGAGGCCGCGCGGATCCTGCAGATGGAGCATCTGCTGGATCGTCGCCCATCACAGCTTTCCGGCGGCCAACGTCAGCGGGTTGCGATTGGTCGGGCCATTGTGCGCAACCCCGAGGTTTTCCTTTTCGATGAGCCGTTGTCCAACCTAGATGCGGCGCTCAGACTCGATATGCGCTTCGAAATCGGTAAACTTCACAAGTCGCTCGGGGCCACTATGGTCTATGTGACCCACGACCAGGTCGAGGCGATGACCTTGGCCGACAAGATCGTCGTGCTTCAAGGGGGCTACGTCCAACAAGTTGGCTCGCCCATGGAGCTTTACCACCGTCCGAATAATCTGTTCGTGGCGGGGTTCATTGGCGCGCCCGCCATGAATTTCTTGGACGTTGACGTGATTGCCAAGGATGCCGACAGTGCGAAAGTCCGCTCTGACCAAGTCTCGGAATTGGCGGTCGACGCGTGGCGACCCGACACGCCAAACGCTGGCAAAGGCGTCTTGGGCATCCGGCCGCAGGATCTACGCCCCGTTTCGAAAGACGAAATCGTCGTCGGCAAAGACGGGATGCTGATTGGCAATGTCACCTTGGCCGAGCGGATGGGCATCGAGACGGTTGTTGACGTGGCACTCCAAGATGGGAGCCGCGTCTTGGTGTCCCTGGCCGAGGATCGCGAATTTGCGCAAGGAGAAGAGATCACCCTGGGCTTTGACGCAGCAAAAGCGCATCTTTTTGCCCCTGAAGACAACACACCGAGTGCGCCACACTGATGAAGCCTGTCGTCATACTGGACCCGCACTTCCGTAAGATGGAGGAACTTTTCCGCCCATCAACCTACGCGGCCCTCGCAGAGCTTTGCGATCTCCGAGGCGGTATGAACGCGCCCATGCCGCGGTCCGAGATTTCGGCGCATTTGCCAGAGGCCCAATTCTACATTTCGTCCAGGCCGACATTGGATGAGGCAGAGGTCGCGACCGCGCAAAACCTGAAGGCGACGATCGAAGTTGCTGGGGCCTTTCGGGATGGGTTGGCCTATTCCGCCTGTTTTGATCGCGGTATCGAAGTCCTGTCTTGTTCGCCGGGGTTCCGGGAATCCGTGGCGGAGATGACCCTGGCGATGATGCTCGCTGGCGGTCGGGGGCTGGTCGCCGAACATGAGGCTTTTCGCAAAGGCGATGAGCGCTGGCTCGATGATCGCGATGGCATTGATTTCTCGCTCTATGACGACACGGTCGGTTTCATCGGTTACGGTCAGATCTCTCGCGAAGTGCACCGTCTTATCGAGCCGTTTCGCATCGATGCCTATGCGTACGACCCTTTCTTGTCCGATGCAGGGCCGAATACCAAGCTGGTTGAACTCGAAGAACTCGTGGCGACTTGTCGCGTGATCGTTGTGGCCGCGGTGCCTTCCGAAGAAACGCAAGGTCTGCTTAGTGCAGAGCTTATCGCAAAGCTGCGACCCGGGGCGTTGGTCATTGTGATCAGCCGGGCTTGGAGCACAGACTTCCCCGCGCTCGTAAAGGCCGCCGAGGCGCGGCGCATCACTTTGGCAACCGATGTCTTTCCCGATGAGCCTGTTGATCCGGCAGATCCAGTGAGGGCGTTGCCAAATGCTATTCTTTCGCCGCACAGGGCTGCCGCGGTCCCTGGGGGCCGGCATCTCATCGGAGATATGCTCTTGCATGACATCCAAGCCATCATGGAGGGGCGGCCGGAAAGGCATTTGAAGTCCGCCAACCCTGCAGACGTGCAAAGCCTGGTGGCTGCTCAATCTCTTATCAAGGGCATGGCCGAGACTTGACAGGCTTTAAGTGGGGCATCTTGGGAACGGGCAACATCGCACGGTCAATGGCCGATGCTTTGTCTTATGTTCCAGGTGCGCAGTTGCAAGCAGTGGCGTCAAGGAACTTGGAGACAGCGCAGACGTTTGCCGTGCAGTGGGATGCGCGTAAGGCCTATGGGGCCTACGCGGCGCTCTATGATGATCCGGACATCGACATCGTCTATATCGCCACGCCCAACGCTCTGCACAAACAGAACATTCTCGACGCGTTAAACGCGGGAAAACATGTGCTTTGCGAAAAGCCTTTGACCCTGTCGGCGGAGGATAGCCGCGCGTGTCAGGCAGCAGCCCAGGCGCGTGGCCTCTTCCTCATGGAAGCGATGTGGACGGCCTTCTTTCCCGCCATGGACAAGCTCCGAATGCTTTTGGCCGAAGGTGCGATTGGGACGCCGCATCATCTGACAGCGAACTTTATCTCGTATCGAGACGCTGCAACGTTCCCCAATCTTTTTGACCCGAGCCTGGGTGGCGGGGCGAGCCTGGACTTAGGGATATACCCGGTTGCTGCAGCCTTGCTTTTGGCCGGGCCAATTGCCTCTGCGTCGGCCGAGGTTGTCGTGGGCTCAACAGGCGTGGACGAAATGGTCGCCATGAGTGCGCGCCACTCTTCAGGGATTGTGTCGCAGCTGGGCTTTGGCTTTCGCCTTGAGATGCCGGTTGCCCTTCGCCTTTCTGGGAGCAAGGGGGTGCTGGAAATCTCCGAAGACTTTCATCATCCGGGGCGTGTGACGCTCAGGACGGCAGAACGCGAAGAGACCTTTAACATGCCCCCGCTTGGTTTTGGCTACGCGCATGAAGCGATTGCGGTGCAGGACAGCATCGAAAAAGGCCTGCTCGAATGCGAAACTTGGCCATTGTCGTACTCCATTGCTTGCGCTGAACAGATCGAGAATGTGCGCAAGCAAGCTCTGTCGATAACTCCGCCTTCCAGAGGTTTGTTTTGAACCCTAGCATAGTCAACAGCTTGATTAGGGAGCGTGCCTCAGGCTGCCAATCTTTTTGGATAGGTGCGTCAACACGGGGAGAATTCGCCGATCTAGCGCCTTTGACTCCTTGGAAAAGAAGGAAGTGACATGAGCACTTATGACCCGCGCTATAGGCCCAGTGAAAAGCGCTATGATCAGATGCCCTATCGTGCCTGTGGTCGGTCTGGTCTCATGCTTTCTGCTGTCAGCCTCGGGCTTTGGCAGAACTTCGGCGATGACCGCAGCGAAACCTTCAAAAGGGAGCTCTGCTGCGCCGCTTTCGACAACGGCATCACCCATTTCGACAACGCCAACGTCTACGGCCTGCCCCGTGGCTCGACCGAAGAGTTTTTTGGCCGCTTGATGGCGTCAGACTTTTCCGGTCTGCGCGACGAGATTACGGTTGCTACAAAGGCTGGCTACGACATGTGGCGCGGCCCTTATGGCGAGCGCTGCAGCAGGAAGCATCTCGTTGCGTCTTGCGACGCCTCCCTTGCACGGATGGGTCTGGATTATGTCGACATCTTTTATGCGCACCGCTTTGACGACCGGACCCCGGTCGAGGAAACGGCCTCGGCCTTGGATTACATCGTGCGATCTGGCAGGGCGCTGTACGTCGGCGTCAGTTCTTACAACAGCCTTGTGGCGCAAGAGCTTACCGACGCGCTGAAATCGCTTGGGACGCCCTGCATCGCCAATCAGCCGGCCTACAATATCTTCAACCGCTGGGTCGAAAGAGACGGGTTGCTGGATCAGGCCGAGGCGGCAGGCACCGGATTGGTGGCCTTTACGCCGCTGTGTCAGGGGCTGTTGACCAAGAAATACCTTGGCGGCGTCGCCAAGGACAGCCGCGCGGCACAGGGCGATACCCTGTCCAAAGGGGACGTGTCGCAAAAGGTTCTGGATGCGATTGCCCAACTCAACACGATTGCCGAGGCGCGCGGTCAATCTCTGGCACAGATGTCCTTGGCTTGGGTGTTGAAAGATGCACGGGTGGCCTCGGTTCTGGTCGGCGTGTCGCGGATGTCGCAATTGCTGGAATGCGTTGAAGCCGCGCAGAACACGGCTTTCTCTGAAGCTGAGTTGCAGCAGATCGACAAGATCTCCGAAGGGATTGATATCAATCCTTGGGCAGATGCCGTCGCCGCGAAACCGATAGGCTCGTGCGTTCAGATTTCTGGTTAGGCGCCCGCCTTTCTATTAGCCATTCCTGATAGGATGCGGGACATGATCCGCACGCGCAACGGCCGCGGTGTCATGGCCATGTTGTACCCCAGCACTTTGGACAACAGGCCTGGGCGGATCGTCCCGCTGGAGCCCAATGCGCGCACAATACCTTTTGCGACACTTTCAGGGGTGCCAGCCTGTCCCATGGTCATATCCGCACGGTCAGAGAACCCGCTGGCGATGGGTCCGGGGGCAACTGAGAGAACATTCACGCCCGAGGGTGCCAGCTCGATCCGCAAACCTTCGGCAAGGGTCTGCACATAGGCTTTCGTGGCCGAATAGTTGGCCGTCATCGCATTGCCTTGGAACCCAAGAAGCGAGCCGAATAAGACGATATCGCCAGAGCCGCGTCGCTTCATGCCTTGCGCAAGCCAATGGCTTAACCGCAGTACCGCTTCGCAGTTTACGTGCAGCATGTTGATCTCGTTTTCGATATGCACGTCGGCAAGATGCCCGGTCGCGCCAAAGCCAGCCGCGAGCACGGCGATGTCGGGTAGGCGCCCGGCGCCCTCCGGCGAACTAACCCAATCGATCAAAGCGCCTACGCCTTCGGCGGTTGCCAAGTCTTGGGCGAGGAGCCGCACGGAAACACCGTGTTTTGTCTCCAGATCCTTGGCTAGCGCGACAAGCTTGTCGCGGCGTCGGGCACACAGCAGCAGGTTGTTTCCTTTTTCGGCGAGGCTCCGCGCTGTCGCTGCACCGATGCCGTCAGAGGCCCCGGTTACCAGAGCCCAAGGTCCAGAATTAGCTGTGGTTGCGGAATTACTCATCTCATTTCACCTCAATTTGGAGACTGACGCCGGCTTTGGTCACAGCAAAGGATGCTTCGTTAAATCGGGGCGCCCGAAGACGTGGGCGCACGTTCCGTGACACACCCCAGGCTTCTTGTGGGAGGCCAAGGGCGTTGGTGTCTACAATCCGATTTCCGTTCATGTCGTGGGCGATTGCCACAGCATAAGAGCCCGGCACAACATCATTGAAAGTGCAGATCGCGCTTTGCTGGGACGGCCTCACCCAGATTTGCTGCGCGCCACTTTGGCCCATGGGGAAATCAGAACTCGGGGTGTGAAGAGTGCAGCCAATTTGGCCGCTGTTTGCGGCAAGACCGGTTACCTGAACCCGAACAACTTCCGCCGCGGCCAGGCTGGAAAGCAACGAAAGTGCCGTCGCGACGGCGAGATCTAAAGGTTTTATCATAGGGAGTCTCCAGTGGTAGACGCTGTCTACTAAGAAAAGTAGCGCTCTGGTTGACGCTGTCAACCTGCTGCAGTATTTTTCAGTATGCCCGACCAAATTGCTGAAAATCCTGAAAGACCCTCGGCCCAGACATTGGGAGAGAAGTGTCTAGAAGCGGCTTTGGGTGCCATCGGCGAGAAGGGCGTGGAACAACTGAGTCTCCGCGATATCGCGCGTCGCTTGGGTGTCAGTCACCAAGCGCCCTACAAACACTTTGCGTCGCGTGATGATCTGCTTGCTGAAGTGATCCGCCGATGCTTGCAAGACTTTGCCACGGCGCTTCAAGACAGTGAACGCGACGAAGAGGGCGAGCGCCTGCCGCCCCGGGACGCGATGTTGAGCCTGGGGCAAACCTATTTGGGCTATGCATTGTCAAAACCTTTGGAGTACCGGCTGATGTTCGGAACTGCATGGCCCAGCGTAGCCAGAGACCGAAAGCTGGATAAAGACGCGCGCGCGGCCTTTGATGTTCTGAAGGCGCGTCTCGGGGCAATTCGGCCATTGTCTCCCGCCGAAGCCCTGGAAAATGATGCAATGTTCGTCTGGTCGACGATGCATGGACTTGCGAGCATTCTTCAAAGCGAAGCGATGACCTATCTTGGCGTCGAGAAGGCGCGAGAAGAGGCAATGGCGCACTACGTCATGGGATGCGTGGATCAAACGCTGCGCAGTCTTGGCTATGATGCGCCCCAACCGGTGGGCCCAAGCCCTTAAACCGCTCAGGGTTGCCTCGCACCCGAAAGAACCGCCAAGACGGCAAATCGCAGCTTTTGTCGCACCGCTTTGTCTTGATCCATTTTGAGAGCCACAAAACCGTGCGTTACAGCCCATACCGCCGTCGAGGTGTTTTCGACCAACGCATCATTTTCTTGTAAATCCAGAGAATTGGCGACGGCCTGACGCAGTTTCATGCGCAACGCGCCCCGTGCATCAAAGAGCGATTGATCATCAGCGTTAAGTGCATCCCATCGGAACAGAACCGAAGCCGTACCAGGTTCTTCTGAATAGTACTTCAGGTAGGCTTCGCAGATCGCCACGAGGCCGTCCGTGGCAGTGTTCTGCGCGTGAACCGCGTTATCAAATCGATCACATAGGTCCTGGAACCCCTTTATTGCAACAGCTGTCAGAAGCCCCGCGATATTGCCGAAATGATGACCTGGCGCTGCGACTGCAACGTCTGCGCGCCGCGCAACTTCGCGCAGGCTGAATCCCTCTGGTCCGCGTTCGTTCAACACGTCAATTGCGCTTTCCAATAGGACCACGGGCAAATTGCCGTGGTGGTAAGCTGTCCGTTTCGCCTGTGGCATACGATCCTCATTTTTTTCGATCATACGGCTTGATTTATACGTTGTCCAGATTCTATACAGTGTTCAGAATCAGAACGGTGTTCGCTTTCTAATCAGCGTATAAATGGAGGTCCGGAAATGACTGATGCATCGGGACGCGGCAAAGCGAAGGTGGCCCTTGTCACAGGCGCAAGCCAAGGGATTGGCCGCAACATTGCTGATACGCTTGCGCGATCCGGTTACCGTGTTTTCGGCACCAGCCGCTCAAGCCATTCAAATCGCTCTGGCGTTGACATGCGCGTGCTGGACTTTCGGGACCCACTGTCGATCCAAGACTGTGTTGATCAGGTCGAGGTTTCGGCTGGAAAGATCGACCTTGTGGTCAACAACGCGGGTTTGACGGTTGTTGCACCGGCTGAAGAGCTTCCTCCGTATCTGGCAGAGGACATGATGGCCGTGAACTTCTTCGGCCCCGGGCGCCTGGTAAACGCAGTGCTGCCCGGGATGCGCAATCGCAAGTCCGGCCACTTTATTTTTATCAGCTCGCTGGGCGGTCTTATGGGCGTGCCTGGGCAAGGGTACTACTGTGCGACCAAGCATGCACTCGAAGGGTATGCTGACGGCCTGGCCGCAGAGATAAAGAGCTTTGGCATCGACGTGACCCTGCTGGAACCTGGCTCCTTCGAGACGAACATCATTTCGAAGTCCCCGGAACCTGATTGGCCAACATTGGAAGCTTATGACGGCACCCGCGAACGTTTGCGGGAAGTGATCACGCAAGACACTGAAAAAGGCGGAGATCCCCAACTTGTCGCTGATGTTGTGCTGCGCGCCGCAAGCGCGGCCCGTCCGGGGTTGAGATATCGCGTCGATGCGGATGGCAAGCGGGCGGTCTTTTTCAAGTCGCTTCTTCCGGAACGCACATTCTACTCAATCGTCGCCAAGCGGTTCGGCATGTAATCGACCGGACTGAAGGACCGAAGGCATCCGTCTTTCTTAGCACCAGACGATTCCGCCAAACGTCAGAGGACCATCCAAAAGGAGATCCCCATGAACTCAGTTTTAAAGCTCTCCCCACACGTCGTGACAGCGGCGGCCTGTCTGGTGCACTGGGGCACCGGTGCCACTGCCGGGGATCTAACGGTCACCGTTTCGGGAGTTAAAGGTACCCAAGGTGTGGTCGTCTGTGTCTTGCACGCTGGCAGCGCGAGCTTTCCCAATGGGAACGGCAGCGAAGTTGTAACAACCGTTGCACCCGATCCCGCAGGCGTCACGTGCGTTTTCCCGGACGTCACTCCAGGGCAATATACGGTCGCCGCAATGCATGACACCAACGGCAACGGGCAACCCGACACGAACGCCCTCGGCATTCCGTCAGAGCCTTGGGGGATGTCAAACGGCGTCCGTCCACGGCTACGCGCCCCCCGTTTTGATGAGGCGTCCTTCCCCGTTACCGATCAAGGCGGCCGCCTCACCATCACTGTCAAATAACCAATGATCCTCATCCCTAAAGGAGACCCAAGATGAGACGAGCCCTACAAATCACGATGTTAGTCGTGGCCTCGGTGCCGCTGATGCTTGGCATTATGAATCTGATCGGCGGCGCTGGTGCCTTTGTCCCGCCCGAACATATCAACGCGAATCTGGACAATATGCTGCGCTTCTATGCGGTTTGGTTCACGCTCGTCTTTTTCCTGACGATCTGGTGCGTCCGCAACTTGGATATCGCCGGTCCCGTGATGCTGATCATGTTCTGCACCATGGCGCTTGGTGGCGTCGCGCGGATCTTCTCGATGACGCAAGTTGGGTTGCCTGATGTTCCGATGCTCGTCGCCACAGGCGTTGAAATCGGCGTTTTGGCCTTTATTCCCTGGCACGCTGCTGTCATGCGCCAGTCCCGCCAGGCTGCGGTTGCGGCAGAGTAAGCCCCATGACCTCGCGCCTCCCGATTTTTCTGGTCGTTGCCACTGTCGCGATGAATGCTTTGGGCATCGGGATCATACTCCCGGTGATGCCCCAACTCCTTGTGGAGATGGGGCAGCCCGACATTGCCAGCGCCGCCGCGATTGGGGGGTTCTTGTCGCTCGCCTTTGCAGGAATGCAGGTGCTTTTTGGTCCGTTGCTTGGGGCATTGTCCGATCAATATGGTCGCAAACCGATCTTGATCGGGTCCATGGCCATCACGGGATTTGACTATGTGATCCTTGCCGTGTCGCCGGTGCTTTGGCTGTTTTTTGTTGCGCGGCTTGTTTCGGGCACGACGTCAGCCACCTTTTCGGTCGCCAATGCGATCCTGGCTGACGTTACTCCCCCCGAGAAACGCGCCGCGCAGTTCGGGTTAACCGGGGGCGCTTTTGGCCTTGGCTTTGTCTTGGGCCCGGTGATGGGCGGCCTATTGGGCGAACTTGGTCCCCGGGCACCATTTTGGGCAGCGGCTGTGCTGTGCTTTCTGGCGGCGACCCTCTGCGCCCTCGTTTTGCCTGAGACCTTGAACAAAGCAAAACGCCGCCCTGTTCGGCTGCGTGATGCCATTCCCTTTGCCGCTTTCCTAAAACTTCGCCACAAACGCAGCATTTTGCCCTTGGTCCGCGTGAACTTCGTCGATGCGCTTGCGGGCATGGTCTATCCCGCAGTTTGGGCCTATTTCGCGATTGCCCAGTTTGGCTGGGGACCGGCGATGGTCGGTTGGTCACTTGCGGCTTACGGCCTTTGCTTTGCCGCAGTCCAGGCCGGGCTGATCCGCGTTTTCATAAGCCGACTAGGTGAAGCGCGAACGGCCCTATTCGGCCTGTCAGCGGGTGTCGTTGGATTTGTGATCCTTAGCGGGCTGAGCTCTGGCATGTGGGCCTTTCTATTGACCCCGCTCTTTGCTGCGCGCGCGGTGTCTGCGACCGCGCTGTCGGGCCTGATGTCGCAGCGCACTGGTGAAGACGCACAGGGCGAACTTCAAGGGATACTGGCGGCCGTCACGGGGGCGTCAACGCTGATTGCAATTCCCCTGCTGACGTCTGTGTTCGCCTTCGCGAACGCGCCCGAGCGTTCGAACCCCTGGCCGGGGGCGCCATTTGCCGTGGCTGCGATTTTCTCAGTCTCCGGTCTTATCATGCTGATCCTGTCTTTGCGGACGGGGACAGATAATTCAGCTCTCAAGAAAGAAGAAGCTTACGCCAATGTCCCATGAGATTCATCTGTACCACTGCCCCGGCACAAGATCCGACCGTGTGAAGTTACTGCTGAACATGTTGGAGCTTCCCTATACGGAAACTCTGATCGACCAAGCGGCAGGCGGGCACAAAAACCCACAGTATTTGAAGATCAATCCATTCGGGAAATTGCCAGGGCTGACGCTAGACGGGCAGCTTGTTGTCGAGAGCGCGGCACAGATGTTGCTGATCGCGGACATCGATCCTGAACACCGGATGGCTCCTCGCCCCGGTGTTCCAGCTCGGGCAGCTTATGTCCAATGGCTTGTTGCAACTCCGACCAGCATAGAGCCGATGGTCATGCCGGCACTCAGCCGCATGCCCATCCCCGGAGCAAAGAAGAACTTCAAGAAGGCGCTAGAGATCCAAACGGCTCTTTATCAGGGGCCGTATCTTGCTGGACCGAAGCTTACAGCGGCAGATATCTTCTTGCATTGGGGCCTGCGCTTTGTGCATCGCTTGGGCCTCTTGGACCAAGATCCGCTTTGGCTTGACTACGCAGAGCGTCTCAACGCTGAGCTTGACTGGCAGGGGCTCAACGCACCGCAGACGGCGGAGGCGGCACAATGACCCCCGAACTTTCGATACCCGTCGGGGCACTGATCCTTCTGACATTTGTGCAGACAATGCTGCCCGCGACCGTGCGCTGGTTCTTCTCTAACTATGCGGACGGAACGAAGCCCACCTTGTTCGAAGCCATGGGCCCAAGGGATCGCGCGCCGCACATGACCTCTCGATTTGGGCAACGCGCTGAACGGGCGATGGCAAATCAAATCGAAGCCTTGGCGATGTTTGCGCCGGCGCTGGCGCTGGTTGCCGCCATGCAGAGCGCGCCTCTTTGGGCTGTTTGGCTCTTTGTCGGAGCGCGGACGATTTACGTCCCAGCGTATCTGTTTGGCATTTTTGGTCTGCGGTCTGCGGCGTGGACAGCCGGTTTGGTCGCGACCGTGCTCACGTGGGCTGCGGCGCTTTGAATGAACAATACCCTCTAAATCTACCTGCGAGGAAATTGGAAGATGGACTTCAAATCTAAGAAAATCGTTATCACTGGAGGGAGTATCGGTATCGGCAAACAGCTTGCCGTAGACCTCAAAGCCCGCGGGGCAGAAGTTCTGATTTGCGCACGCAACGAAGACAAACTGGCCGAAATCGCCGCCCTTCACCCCGATATTCACACGGTTGTTTGTGATGTTCGCAAAGACGCCGATGTAGAGGCCCTGCACAAAGCTGCTTTGGAAAAGCTTGGGTCGGTAGATGTCCTCTTTAACAACGCGGCTTTGTTTCGTCAGTTGGACTTAATGTCGGATACCTCCGCGGCGCAAGACTGGATGGACGAGATCGATGTCAATGTGAACGGGACCCTTCGTGTCACACACGCGTTTTTGCCGGATTTGCGGAAGGCGCCGCAGGCGACTATTGTCAATTTCACTTCGGGCTTGGCCTATGCGCCGGTCGCAGATGCGCCGGTATATAGCGCGTCAAAGGCGGCTCTCGCCTCTTGGACGCAATCTCTGCGCTTCCAGCTCCGAAAAACAAACGTCAGTGTAATCGAGGTCAGCCCACCGGTTGTGGACACCCGAATGAACCAAAATAATCCCAGCTCTGAAGGCAGAAAGAAGTGGAGCACAGCGGATTTCTGCAAGGTCGTGCTTGACCAGTTTGCGAAGGATCCGACGCGCGACATCCTTGTTGGGGATGGCAAAGCTGCCAAAACAATGGCGAGGATCGCGCCAGGCTTTACCTTCCGCATGATGAACCCGGCCGAAGGTCGCTCAAAGGCTTAAGCCTCAGTTCAGCATCGCTCGTCATGAACGGTGTCGCTTCTGGCTAGGGCCAAAGTGGCAAGCTAACGCAGGAGCGGACACTCGTGCACTCTGAAGAGAAAGCCTTGCGCGAACCAGAATTACGCGAACGCTAACGACACCCTTGTGAACGGTCTCAAAACCATCGAGATGAGGAAGTCTCCGGCACAACCAAGAGATAGACTTTATTTACATAAGATAGACTCTACGCCGTTTGGCAACGTTCGCTTTCGGAAAGCTGCGCCGCGGCATCGCAGGCGGCAACCGGCGTCAGCTTTGGGCCGAGACTGCCGAATTCGCTTTCAGCTGCGCCCGCCTCCTTCGAGGCGGGCGGTTAGCTCATGTTTTCCCTAGAAGCTCGGTGCCATCCGGAGGGCTGAGCTGGGATTGCCTGAACTCAGCGTCTTCTTTCTCCCGTTCTTGAACGGCCCAAGCGTGTCTCGCACGCAGCCCCTCAAGTTCTTTTTCGAACTCTTCCATGCTGAGCCGTGGTGGCGCGATCAGTCCCCGCATTTGAACTTTCGGTACGTCGGGCTGGTAGCGGTCGCGGATCCAGTCGAGGAACTTTTTGAACCCCAGCTCGCCGCCGAGCGCCCGCGCCTGCAGGCGTTTAATGAGCAATGCGATCGTGTCGAATTGTCCGTGGCGCTCTCGCGCGACGCGTTCGACAATGGTTGCCATGTTCTGCCGCCCTTTCGGACGCCCTCGTTTGTTACCGCTCTGACCAGGTTTGAACTGATGTTCCTTCGGCGGCCAAGGCCGTTCACCGTCGCCGTCACTCATGTGTGTAGCCATTCTTCATACCCCATGACTTCTGCGTGGATGCGATCACCTTCATCACGCGTTTCCAGATGCTTTTTCTTCGCCCACTTGAGTTGCTTTTCGGTCCATGGCGCCGGAACTCCGGCTTTCCAGAGAATGCGTTGCACTTCCCAAGGAATTTCCGTTATGGGCGGCACAATGAGTTGCGGTCTTTCGAATTCTGGTGGCTTCATCACCCCGTGCTTCTCAAAGAGCTGAATCAGATACTTGAAGGCGCTTAGCGGCCCCTTAGCGTCCAGGGCTTTCTTGACCTGCTGGCGCAGCTCAGCTTCTCGGGCATCCATGGGCTGCCCGTTGGCCAAGACTTCGTCCTGTAAGACCTCAGAGAGATCCACGACAGACGGGTCTGGCTTCTTGGGTCGGCCTTTTGGATTGCCAGATTTTCCTTTCTTGAACTGACCCGATTGAGGCGGCCGGTCGAAGCCGACCTCGTAGTCCTTGTCATTCTCGACGTTCATGCTGCGACCTCCTCTGTGCTGGTTTCAGTAGGCACTTGGTCTCGATCTGAGGCGACCTCTTCAAAACTCTGTCCCGTTGAGATGAGTTCTGCGGGCAAATGACAGATGGATGCCAAGCGTTTGACAATGACGTCGCAATAGGCCGGGCCGAGCTCTATGCCGCGACCCTGTCGTCCAGTTTCATGCGCTGCGATCAGTGTCGTTCCTGAGCCACAGAAGGGATCGAGGATGATGTCCCCACGACGCGAGCAATCGAGGATCGCGTCCCGAACAAGCGCTGTAGGTTTCACCGTAGGATGCAGCGCCAGGTCTGATTGCTGATCGCCAAAACTGTTTACGCCTGGATAGGACCAAACATTCGTGCGATACCGCGTGTGTTTGCCGAGCTCGACGTTGTTGATGTGAGCGCCCGTTCCAGACTTAAACACAAACACGAGTTCATGCTGGGAGCGATAGAGCGATCCCATTCCGCCATTGGACTTGGTCCAAACGCATAAGTTCTTGAGCTCATCGTAGGCGTCTCGCCCCGCGCGAAGCATTTCGCCCATATGCCGCTAGTCCATGCATTGGAAGTGCATCGATCCGTCCGTGCTATAGGCAGCCAGTTGAGAGAAGACACTAGACAGGAATGTTTCAAACTGTGCCTCGGACATCTCGCCCGATGCCATCTGGAACTCGCGATGTTTCACTTTGCCAGACCCGCAGACATGGCCCGACACGGGCACGTTGTATGGCGCATCTGCAAAAACCAAGCTTGCGCGCTCGTCGCCTAGTAGCTTCTCGTAAGTCTCGGGTTTGGTACTGTCCCCGCAGATCAAGCGATGATCCCCGATCTGCCAGATGTCACCGAGCCGCGTTACTGGTTCGCCTTCGGCCACCGCAGGCACAGAATCCGCCGGGTCGTCTTCACCGCCACTGTCAATGCCTGTGTGGCTTTGCAAGAAGACGTCGATTTCCGGCAACTCGAACCCTGTCAAAGACAGGTCATAGTCGACGCTGATCTCATTCAGCTCACCAAGTTCCAAGGCCAGGAGTTTGTGGTCCCAGCCAGCGTTCTCCGCCAGCTTATTGTCCGCGATGACATAAGCGCGGATATCGACATCTGACATGATTGCCAGACAGATCGTAGGTACTTGTTCGTGACCGAGGCGTTTTGCAGCCTCAACACGTCCATGGCCGGCGATCAGAGTACCGGTCTCATCGATCAACACAGGGTTGGTGAAGCCAAACTGCTCGATTGAGCGCATTAGCTGTTTAATCTGCGCCTCGCTATGAGTGCGCGGGTTGCGCGCCCGATTGGTGAGACTTGCAGTCGGTCTGTATTCAATTGATAGATTGTTGCCCATTTCGAGCCCTTTCATTGAAGAGGAGCTCGATCGCCAAAAGAACGGCCGTAGCTCCTGTTTGAAGCACGTCCTGATCCAAACAGAGGTCCCAGATTGCCCGGCACGCCACATGGCGCGTCAAAAGCTATGGAAGTTTCATGTATGGATCGGCCATGCCGAACAAAAACCACGCGTTCCCCATGGAAAGCGATGGACCGTCTCGAATGACACCAGCGGCACATGCCCGGCCTGTCATCCTTCAGCTGACACGTTCAGTCAGGGCCATACCTAACCGTCTGATACTGCCTAAGGCATGTACCTACCGCATGCGGGTCATCACATCAACTTTAAAATACCAGTCGATCCCGCCTATCCCACTGATTTAGTTGCCATTTGTTCAGGCTGGTAGAGGATTTTCGAAGGAAAGCAACGTATTAAACAAACGTGCCAGAGGGACCGTCATAGCGGAAACAATCCGTTTCCAAAGCCAAACCCAGAGAAGATCCGGCGCGTCAGTCAGATAAGACCTTAAATCGGCATTCTCTGCGCGGTTACTGTCGCGCCGGAACCCTGATTTTTGCCTGAAGGAGCAAAGAGACTTCGCTCTTTGCGGAATAAACTCGCTGCTCTTCCAAAAGAACTTCCCTGTTTTATTGCGGCACATTGGAGCGAGATAGCCGTAAAAACTGGGCGTTCCTGGCACCCAACTCAGAACTCGAAGCGGAAAAACCGCCCAAATCCCCTGTTTTTCCCCTGTTAACAGGGAAACTCCGCAGAGACTGGCTAGCTCGAGACTGCGTGTACCGCCACAGGCCCTTTGGGAGAAAGGCCAACAGTTCTCAGAACAAAACAATGGGCGGCAATCCAAACACTGCGTCTGCATTGGCTTGGCCAGTGCCCTCAATTACACACTTCCCTTAAAACTAGGGGCAGCGGATCACCTGGTCAGTCTTCGTCCCGGCAAAAGAGGTCGTAGACGACTTCCATAATTTTGCGTGGTCGGTCGTCGGCAAGGCTGTAATAGATCGCTTTACCGTCACGCCGTGGTTTGACGAGACCTTCAAGCCGCAGCCGCGTCAGTTGCTGCGAAACAGCTGCCTGGCGCGCCGAGAGCAGTTGCTCCAACTCGGTCACCGACTTTTCACCGGTGGTCAGATGGCACAAGATCATAAGCCGCCCTTCGTGGCTTATCGCTTTAAGGAACGTCGCCGCAGTCTGCGCGTTTTCGACCATCTTGGCCATGTCCTCGGCCGCGCCATGCGGATCGAGATGTGGCGCATGTGGCTTGGGCGTATTTTCGTCAAGCTCAGTGGTCATCTTGCCGTTCTTACTGGATTAACATGCGCGATCAAACGGGTTTCGAAGCGAAGACGATGGAATGATGCCGCCGCTAGCATCTTCAGCGCCGCAGTGACGTGTTACAAGCACGTCAGTGGAACGTTTGCCCGACAAGCTTTCGAGCGCGGCACAGTTCGATGCCGACAGCATGTTCATCGAGGTTCACCAAGAGCGCTTCAAGTTGATCGCGTGCCTGCGTTCGGTACTCGTTTATGACAGTGTCGGGTAACTCGAGCATGTCGCATAGACTTCGCAGTTGGTACAGCGTTGCCCCCTGATCTTCTGCTGTTGCAACGGCATCTTTCAGGATACGAACCGCACGTTCTGGCGCTTCCAGCCGTGCCTTAAGCCGCTTCAGCTCGGCCAAAGCAAAGAATTCGCCTGAGGACTGCGCCAGCTCCAACCCATCCGATACGGCAGTTTTCGCAACAGCATGGCGCCCCGCAGCGACGGCGCAATCGGCCAAGTAGCAGAAGTAGACTGGCGCGTACGAGCGGGCGCCATTGCCGATCCATGCATCGATCCCGGCTGCCAATTGGGTCAGACCGCTGTCGGGTTTCCCAAGCTGCGCGTGACATGCACCCGCCATCACATCGCTATGCGCCTTCCAATGGACATAGCCATACTCTGCGGCCAGCCGGCCTTCTTCCTCTGCAGCTTTAAGCGCATCTTCTGGCTCGCGCCGCAGCCAGTGAATGATGCTCACGATAGCAAGTGCCTGGTTGATTGCCAGCGGGTGGCCATTTGCACGCGCAATCTGTTCGCCGCGGCGGGCCAAATGAATGGCAGTGTCCAGACGGCATGCAAAGGCCTCAAGCTGCGCCAACATGCCGTGGGCAAACGCGATCGGCAACTCACCATAGGTCGTAGCTGCCGCGCCGTCAGGCAGTTCGGAACCACGCTTGATACAGTCGCGATACGCCTCACTCGCCTCCTTGAAAAAGTTGAGGCTGAGGTAGTTTGAACCAATCGACCGCTGCGCCGTCACCCAGTACCGCAATTCGCCCGTTTGCTCGGCCAAGTCGCGCATGCGCTCGGCCACAGGCAAGCTCTTGGCAAAAGCGCCTGTGTTGTAAATTCCGTTCCAAAGCCCGCGCAACGCCTGAAAGAGCAGATCCGTACGCCCCGCCGTTTCGCAGAGTTCCCGCACAGCGTCGTAGTTTTGCTCGACCAAGGGCGAGGCATAGCCGCGTACCGCGCCCAATGCATCGCCGAGGGTCAACCGGCACTCAATTTCCGCCATCAAGCGCTCTTCCCCTGGCGGCCAGCTCGAAATCACGTCAACCGCACGCGTCAAAAGCTGTTCTGCCTCTTTGTTGGCCCACCGCTCCGCCGCCTGTTTTCCGGCGTGAAGCAATGCGCGCCCGGCGCGCAGCATTTCGCCAGCTGCTTCAGCGTGCTGCGCAATTAATTCGGGCCGCACTTCGGTCTGATTGTCTAACGCGACCAAGATGCTGGCGTGGAGCGCTTGGCGGTCTCGGAACAGCAAGCTTTCATAGGCTGCGTCCCGTATCAGCGCGTGGTAAAAGGCGAAATCTGCCTTATTGTGGACTGGCGCGGGCACTAAGATCCCAGCTTCGGTCAAATCGGCAAGCGGCGCAGAGAGACTGGCGGCAGACTGCCCCAATATTTCGCTGAGAAGTTCTACCGAGAACTCGCGCCCGATGCAACTTGCCGATTGAGCGACACCTTTTGCGGGGCCCAAACGGTCCAACCTGGCCATCAACAAATCATGCAGCGTGGCAGGCACATCCGCGCGTCCGGCTTCCAGGTCGCCGGACTGTGCCAAAAGCAAGCCCCGCGTCAGTTCTTCGAGAAACAGCGGGATACCTTCCCCGCGGGCGATCAGGTCATCAAGGAAGGCGCTGCTTACGGTGTTGGCGGGCGCATCGGACGCGTCACTCAACAAACCACTGATCATTTTGCGGCTTTCAGTTTTTCCAAGCCGTTCTAACTGGATGTTTGCAGACCAATCAGCGTCGTGCAGTCCGTCCGTGCCGCGCGTGGTGATGATCAGCAAAATGGGAAGGTTCGCGACCTTTGCAATAAGGCGCTCTATGTACTCCAGCGTAGTGCGGTCAGCCCAATGCGCGTCCTCAAGCACGACCTGTAAAGGGCGGATCGACGAAATGCATTCAGCCTGCCGCACCAGCAGCTCGAGTGTCAGCCGCCGCCGCGTGCGCGCATCTAAAGCGTCAATGTCCGGGTCCGGACCGATATCGACCCCAATGAGCTGCGCCATCAAACTTGCGCCATCTGGCGTGTCGTTCCCAATGCGCTCCAGGCGCGCTTGCAATCGTGACTTATGCTCTTCGGGGCCCGCAGGACCCGCAAACTCGTAAATCTGTTGCAGCGACTCGCTGACAGGCCACAGGGGAACATCCGAAAAATGTGGTGAGCATTGGTAGCTTGCTTGGAACCGATCGCCTGTTGGGAACATCGACCGCAACCCCGCCAGAAGCCGTGATTTGCCAATCCCCGCTTCACCTTCGATCCGAACGGCGGCCCCATTTCCGGCCTTCGCGGCCTCCCAATGTTTGGCCAAAGTGGCAAGCTCGCCCTCGCGACCGATAATGGGGGATAATTCGCGCTGGCCGCGCGCTTCAAACCGGCTCACGCCCAGGCGGGCGTCGGTCACTTGATAGGCTTGGGTGTCGTCGGGAAACCCTTTGAGGCTCGGCCGCTCGATCTCTTCAACGGCGAACATCCCACGGGTCATGTCTGCCGTTGTTCCGCTGACAACGACTGCGCCGGGTTCGCCAATGCTCTGCAAACGCGCGGCCAGGTTTGGCGTTTCGCCCATCACTTGGCCATCGGGCTGCACCACCACAAGTCCGGTGGCAATCCCAATACGGCATCCCAGTTTTTCGTTTTGCGGCGCCTCAAGCGCCGCGACTTGTCCGACGATGGCAAGGCTTGCGCGAACCGCCTGTTCAACGGCATCTTCGCGCGCCAAGGGCCAGCCAAAGAACGCGACAACACCGTCGCCCAGGAACTTGTCCACATGCCCGCCCATGCGCGCGACCGTGCCTGACACAGCGTCTTGATAGCGGCGCAAAAGCTCGGACATGTCTTCTGGGTCTAGCCTGCGCGACAAATCCGTAGAGCCAACGAGATCAACAAAAACAACTGTCAACTGCCGCCGCTCTCCGCGTTGTTCGGTCGCGAGCGCAGTGGCGTCAGATCCACCGGGCAAACCCGACGCTTTGGCCGCCTGAAACCGTTTGCGCTGCCCAAGCGTCAACCCAAGCTCGCGCAAATCGGCATCTTCCAGATCGCCCAGCATGTCTGGCGTGATGTCTTCGGCCTCGAACACGTCCACAAGACCGCCAAGACCAGCCGCGTCCAGCCAGCCAGCCATGGACAGGTCCGAGGAAAGCGAAGAGTTCACGTCTGCCCCTTACGTTTCAATCGGGCTTTCCGGGAAAATCGGCGCTGCCGTCGATAGGGTCAGCCCATCGGTTGCGCCCGCAGGCGGGGCGACCAAGCTTTGCGGATAGTCAAAGAGATTGTTGGGGTCGTACTTCTGCTTCACCTGCTTGAGCGTCGGATATGCGTCGCCGAAGTAGTTCCAACGGTAGTTGGTCAGGTTCGAGTTCGGATAGTTTTGGTACACGTGCTGGTTCCAGAACGGATCCATGAAGGCGCGAAACTTGCCCAGCCAGGCGTCAATCGGACCTTGGTCGGCAGGGTCCCACCAATACCCGTCCAAGAAGATATCAAAGGCGACATCGCGGTGGATGAAGGCCGTGTCCATCTTGCCCACCGCATTGATCGCGCCGCCATATGGCTCAATCACCATCACGTAATAGGGGTTCGGGCACTCCAACGTGATCAGCTCAATCAAGTTGATCCAGTCGCCGACGCCCAGGATCGTCTTTTCACCAACGTAGCGTGCATCTTTGTTTTCAAAGGGTTCGCCCATGTTCTTCGGGAAGTCTGGCACTTCCACAGGCGTGGCCAGAAGGCGGTAGTTCATGTTGTCGTAATTGTCGTAGTCCGTCCACTGGAAGGATCCGCCAAGCGCGGTCAGCGGTGCCAGGCGCTCGCGCAGCTGCGTGTCATCCATATTCACCGCGTCGCCTGTGATCAGACCGCGCATCAACAGATAGGGGCTCAGATGCGATCCATCGGGCTGGGGCGGCGTGCCATCGGGTTGCTGACAGATCACCGTCATATAGCCGATATCGGTGTTGTCTGGGCCCGCCATATATTGCTCTTGCATGACGGCCATCGCTTTGGCAGCCATCTGACGCTGCATCGGCGTCGAGAGCGGCCACGACAGCGCATAGCCCCAGACCCGTTTCACAGGAACCAGCCCATAATCAATCTCGGTGATCACGCCGAACTGGTTGCCGGTGCCGCCGCGCACCGCCCAAAAGAGGTCTTTGTTCTTGCTTTCATGGGCGCGGATCAACTGTCCGTCCGGGGTCACCATGGAAACACCGATCACACGGTCGCAATTCATCCCAAACATGCGTGAGGTAAAGCCAAAGCCGCCGCCCTGCATATAGCCCGCCACACAAACGTCGGGGCAGCCACCGCCCGGCACATGCAAGTTGTCCAGGTTCAGCGTGTCGTTCAGATTGCGGAACGGACAGCCGGGCTGCACGCGTGCGAAGGGAATGGCCGGGCCGTCTTGCCCAAAGACATGCGCGGCCTCCATGCCGCGCACATCCAAAAGCATACCGGGCCCCGACGAGTACCCCGCCGTTGAGTGGCCGCCAGAGCGGGTGCGCACATTCAGCCCACACTCGCGCGCCATATTGAGCGCCGCAATCACGTCGCCTGCGCCACCTTTGCAGTAGACGATGATCTGCGGATACGACTCAAAGATCGGATTGGTTAGCTTGCGGTCAGTGTTATAGTCCGGCTCCCCCGGGAGCACGATCCGCCCTTGGATTTCTCTCTGCAGCTTTAAGATTGCGTTCCGGTCACAGCCGACCTGTTCGAACGGATCTGGCGTCATTGCGTCCCAGTTCGCAAAAATCTGCGCATCACGGTCGCGTTTTAAATTATATGACAATGCCATAGACCCACTCCTCCAATAGTTGCGACGACTATTGCAACTATCAGAAATTCCGCAAGTCTGGTGCTCACACGCGATGCGTGTTTTTTCCCGTTTCGCGTGGATACACAAGACCGGGTCAGGTCTTACGCACTATTTTGCGTCCTCAAAGGGGCCCATCGCGCAGGTCCATCGCGTGCGGCGACTATTTCGTCAGGATCAGTTTGCCCGCGCGCGTGATCCGCAAGTAATACACTTGGCCGTCTAACACGATGCAGGCTTGAACGCCGTCTTTGACAAGATCGCGGGCGTCATAGGTGTCAAGTTTGCGGGGCTCTGGGGCAGGGGCCTGATCCGGGATTTTCGCAACCACGTTCATGGCGTCCGCTCCAGTTTATCAAGCATATGCTCAAGTTGTTGTTCAGAAGGGTAAATGCCGCACATTGCCGCTTCGAGCACCTCGCGCCAGCAGACGCGGTCATCCAGGCTGGCAGTCTGTTTAGGCCAAATGAATAGCTTTCGCACTGGGTCTCACCTCCGTTTTGGAATTGAGCGTCCGGCTCCCCAAAGCTGGGTGGCTAAGACCGTATGACTTTATCCTGACTAAATTAATCGGATTAATCAAGTGCTGACGCACCGGACGCGGACAAAAAAAGCGGCGCTGCCCGAACAACGCCCCTTCTTTCGACGGTTGTCGCTGAAACTTACTTCCAGCCCGCGTCTGTTAGGATTTTCTGTGCCGTGCCAATGTTGTCGGCAATGTCAGACAGGTCGATGGCATCAGGGCGGAACATGCCTAACGCGGCCACAGACGGTGCCAGAGCAATTCCAGGGACGGCTGGATATTCGTCGTTGCCAGCCGAGAAATATTCTTGTGCCTGGGCCGAGGCCAGATACTCCAAGAACTTGATGGCATTGTCCTTGTTGGGGGCGTTCACAGCGACGCCGCCACCGGAAATGTTCATATGCGCGCCGAACTCGTTCTGGTTCGGGAAGACCCAGCCAATGTTCGCGCGAACGTCCTCCGGAAGGCCCTTCACGTCTTTACGGATGGCCCGTGCGAAGTAGTATGTGTTGGACATCGCCACATCACATTCGCCCGACGCGATGCCGCGCAGCTGGTCTGTGTCGCCGCCTGATGGGTCGCGCGCGAAGTTGGCGACAACAGCTTTTGCCCAGTCGGCCACCGCCTCTTCACCCAAATGCGCTACCAGTGCGGCTGTGATGTTCTGGGTGTATACGTTGGTCGAGGATCGGATGCAGACTTTGCCTGCGTATTCTGGCTTTGCGAGGTCCTGATAGGTCATCGGTGGGTTGGCGACATCGGCCTTATCATAGAACAGGATGCGCGCGCGCTGCGAGAAAGCGAACCACTGGTTGTCATCGTCTTGCAGATACGCTGGGATGCTGCCTTCCAAGACGGAGCTGTCAATCGACTGCAGCAGGCCAAGGTCTTTCGCGCGCGACAGGCGCACTGTGTCGACGGACAAGAACACGTCTGCGGGGCTGTTGGCGCCTTCGGCTTGCATCCGCGCGATCAACTCGTCAGCCTTGCCTTCAAGACGGTTGATGGTGATCCCGGTCATCTTTTCGAAATCGGAGTAGAGCCGTTCGTCGGTGTCGTAGTGACGCGAGGAGTACAAGTTGACCTCCCCTTCAGCCACGGCGGTGCCGGCTGTCAGCGTTGCAGCGAGAACTGCGAAAACGGGTGTCTTGCGGGTCATTGATGCATTCCTATCTTCGTAAAACCTACTAAAACAGTCAATTTCACTTTCGTTAACAGACGTCAAGTGTTTCTGAGTAAAGTAGTCGGAAAATGACCGGAGAAGGATTGTGGGGCAAGGCGTTTGGGGAAGCTTGTATTCCGAGACAAATTTAAGGTGATACATGCCCCGCGCAGGCCGTGTCATAGGCGTAAACTCAAAGCTGCCATCTAAGCACTTGGAACGCTGAAATGGGCTTCCGCGCCAAGCGCCACTAAGGTTTCGTTAGAACCGAAGCTGTGTCGACCGACGCGCCATGCGGACTTGCCGAGGCTGGCACGCCAAATGGAGGCTCATTGACCGATTTGGTGCCTGTCAGCGCGTGGAGGAAGGCAACCAGATCATCAACCTCTTCATCGGACAGTGGTACTGGCGTGATGTCGAGGTGCTTTGCTTGGCGCGCCATCTCGAGCCGGTCTTGTTGGATCACGAAATCAGCAGCTTTTAGCCATGGCACGCTTGGCAGGTTTGCGTCCTGGGGGCGCCATGTTGCGTGACTGGCCGCAGGATCCAGGTGATGCCGGATTATGCCTTCTAACGTCGCGAAAGCGCCATTATGCCCGTACGGCGCAGTCAGGGCCACGTTCCGCAGCATCGGTGTCCGAAAGCGGTACGCGTCTTCTTGTGCATCGCTTTCGCCCATGCGGCCGACGTCACGCGCATATGGGTCAAAGCGCCGCGTGCGGCCCGGGCCATAGGCTGGCAGCCAGATCGCGTGAAACTCTTGGTCCGTGAAAAGTGGGCCAGAATGACAAGAGGCGCACTGTGCTTTTCCGTAAAATAGCTCCATCCCGCTGCGTTGCGCTGTGTCCAATGCGCTGGCATCGCCTGCAAGGTACGCGTCAAAGGGGCTGTCGGTGCTGCGCCATTCGAGTGCTTGAAACGCGGCAAGCGCGTTCGCGATCTCGACGATCGTGACTTGGTCTGGCGTGTCGATATGGTCAAACGCCTCGACAAACATGAAATTGTAGGGGGGCGTTGTGCGGACGCGTTTGGCGATGATTGGCCAGGCCGCATCGATCCTGTCATGCACCGCCCCAATGACCTCGTTCTCGCCTGTGTTTCCGGCCATCTCGAACTGTGCGACGAGCGGAAAGATTGCTTGAGCGGCGAGAAGCGAGTTGAACCCGCGCGGCAGCCATTCTTCTGCGGGTGAGTTGAACTCGTTTTCGAACGTGTCCGCCTTGCTCAGCCGCCCATCGTGGAAGAACACAGTCAGTTCGGAGGCGCCAAGGTTCCAGAGCCCCGGGGCATTTCGTGGGATCCGTTTGCGGATCTTGTTTGCCCCTTTGCCGGGTGTACGGTCAGGACCCAGGCCCAGACCGCCTTCGCCAATGCCCAGCGACAGGCCGTCGCCAGTGCCAAATTTGGGGTGGTGGCAGGTCCCGCAGTTGATATTCTGGTTGCCCGAGAGGATGTTGTCGTAGAAAAGCCGTTGGCCAATGCGGGCTTGATCCATCTCAAACGGGAGAAAGTCTGCGTCTGTGAGAGCCCGTGGCAGGGGGTCTGACCAAGCCGGGCCTACGAGGCAGGTAAAGAGGAGCGGAACGACATGAAGTACGGACGGCTTGCAGCCATTTTGCTGGCCATCACCTTCATCAGCCCGGCGCGTGCCGAAATTGAAGCGGCGCGCGATCTGATGGAGGCGGGCCGCTTTGAAGAGGCGTTGGAGGCCTTGTGGCCCGCAGCACGCTCTGGCAATGCGGATGCAGAAGAGCTCATTGGTATCATGTACGCCCTGGGTTTGGGGGTCGAACGCGACGATGTCCGCGCCTTTGAATGGTACCTGCGGTCCTCGCTGAAGGGGCATCCAGGCGCGCAATCTGGCATTGGATGGTACTATGAGGTCGGGCGCGGCATGCCCGCCCCGGACCTTGTGCGGGCATACATGTGGTATACGCTTTCGGCGATTGGCGGCGACCCGGATGCGGCCATTTCGTTGGAAGAAGTGGTCAAGAAAATGACGCCGGAACAAATCGAACATGCCCTGATCCTGGTCCAAGATTACAAAGTCTGGATGTACCCGTTTCGGTGAAATTGACATTCAATGCGTGACTTGAAAAGACCTAATTGGTTGGAGTTATGCGATCTGAATTTGCAGGCTTTAAGTTGACTTCACTTCCGGAAGCCGCTGAAGACACGTGACTTTCCCGCGGCCAACGTCGTGTCGGTAACACCGGTTACGCGCTAGCGATGCGCGGCGCCTGAATTTCTGAAGCGTGCGCGTGCTCATATGTCTCTGCTGAGGAGGTCGAGAACCGTTGAACCAACGATTTCAAGTCCGACACGCTCCGTGAAACCGCCGAAAGTGCAGCAGTTGTTTCTTCAAACATTGCAGCATTGCGTTGCGTTGTTTGATCCAACTCCGACAAGGACGTGTTCACCGCATCAATTTCGCCGGACTGTTGTTTTGCGCTCTCCAGAATACGGGCGACCTGCTCTGAGACGTCATCGACCCGAGACAAGACAGTTCCAAGCGACGTGACGGATTGAACAACCTTGCCAGAGCCTGTTTTGACTTCCGCGCCCGATGTTTCAATTAGGGACTGGATGCTTGTCGCGCTCTCGGCCGAGCGCTGTGCCAACGCGCGCACCTCCGCGGCCACAACGGCAAATCCACGGCCTGTCTCGCCTGCGCGCGCGGCCTCGACCCCGGCATTCAAGGCAAGCAAGTTGGTCTGAAACGAAATAGAATCAATCATATCAACAATGTGTGCGATTTCATCAGACTTCGCCTCGATGATTTGCATGCTAGCGGCGGCCTCTGACACAATCGAACCCGTGGTGTCGGCGTTGTTCTTTGCATCACGAGCAGATGTTTCAGCGCCATCCAAGGCCGTTAACGAAGCGGCAACCATCTCCGTCAAGCCTTGCAGCGTGGCGGCAGTTTGCGCCAGCGTCGCTGCTTGTCGCTCCGTACGCGTTGCAAGATCCGATGCCGCCACGGCGACTTCATTTGTTTGACTGTCAATGTTGGCCGCATGTTCGAGCACATCTTGCATTGCTTCATCTACGGCATGCAAAGCGTCGTTGAAGACGAGCTTCAGGTCATTGAACTCGGGTGCCAATTCGCTTGATATTCGCACTGTCAGATCACCGTTTTTGAGCGCCGTCAGAGCAGCACGTAAAGCTTCGACAACCTCCATTTGCGCCGCCGCGCGCGCTTCCATCTCGGCCTTAACAGCGTTCTGTTGCTCTTGGTTGGTGATTTCCAAAGCGTTGCGTGCGTCTGAAGCTTTTTTCGCTTCCGCCAATGCAATTTCTGCTGCTCGACTTTGTTCCTGTGCAACCCGTTGTGCGACCTCCGCGGCGTCTTTGGCCGCCAACGCGTCTTCGCGTGCGGCCTCGGCAGCATCATAGCTGCTTCGCAATTCAGATGCCGCGCCTTCAGATTGCTGGTCCATTCGATTGAGCACAAACACAGTCGCAATCAGAACCGCAGTTTCCAGGACAACGATAACGGCATGAACAATCGTCCGGCCCAGGTTTTCGACCAAGTCCACAGATGGATAAATCAACCCCGGCAAGATCACCGAGAGACTTAGGTGGTGCACCGCGACGACACCTGCCGCAACCAAAATCGCGGGAATGGACCGCGCGAAGATAAGCATCGCCAAAAGCGCGAAAAAGAGCATATGGCTATCGATTTGCCATGGGTGACCTTGCAACGCGCCGGTGATTGCCATGGCTTGCCCGACCAGTGCGAGGCTCGCGCCGATAACGCCCAGCCGCGCCGAAAGGCGCAGCGACATGGCGCCGAAGGCCAAAAAAGCAAGGGAGACCCCGGACGGCACCATCCATCCGTTCCCCGCGAACCATCCAGCCGCCGCCGCGACAGGTAAAAATAGGGTGGCGAGGGCAAAAAGAGCACGCTCTGGCCGGTGCAAAGCGCGGGTGAACCGTTCTGCGAGATGTGTCATGTCACTGGTTCCTTTGATTTCAGGCCGCACAACGCGGCCAAGACACTCGCGGAGATTAAGACATGGCCTGCGGCGACCGCGTGCGCGTGTCCGGCCTTGGGCAAGACAACAAACTGGGACAACACGGCGCGCTGTGGTTCTATTCTGTATCCGCCAGCATCGGTCACCGCCGCGGGCAGGTCGCTTTTGAAGGGCGAGGACATCAGAATGTAAATGTCTTGCGGATCTCTTTTGCCTGAATGCGTCAAAAAGAATTGCACGACAACGAGCATCGACGCGAAGAGCAAGGACAAGCCTGCAAAGCGATATGTGGCGGCATCAAACACCAGTCATACATTCTGCCAAAGGCTTTGAAATCCAGTAAACACACGACCGGTCATGCGACCTTTTTGCACAAATTTTGACCTTAATCGGCGGAACGAAAAACGGGGTCGAAACGAAAAAAGCGGCCCCGAGGGGCCGCTTTTTCCTTTGATGGTGCGCGTTGCTTACTGCGTGTCTGCCGCGCGGGCTGCGCTTACGTCAGCTTCGGCCGCCGCGACGGCTTCGGTGAGCGCGTCAAGGATCTCGCCACCGCGGGTGACGTTGTCGCGGAACCAGCCAAAGACGGGTGTTGCGGCCTCTTTGAAGGCGGCTTTTTGGGCCGGAGTTGGCACGTATAGGTCGCCGCCGCCGGCTACGAAGTCTTCATAGGCTTGGATCGACTTGCGCTTGGGCGAGGCAAATGTGGCCTGTTGCAGCGCGTAGAAGCCATCGACCACGACGCGGCGCATGTCTTCCGGCATCGCCAGGAAGCTTTGGTTCGACATCCACCACAGCGCGCCCATATAGGCGTGGCCGTCTAGCGTCACGTATTGCAGACCTGCATCTGGGAACTTCATGCCCATGATGTCGGTGATGCCGTTTTTGGAGCCTTCAACAACGCCCGTTTGGAACGAGGTGAAAAGCTCGGGCCATGGGATCGGTGTGGGCGAGGCGCCCAGTGCTTTTACAAGCTCTTGCGGCAGGTCGGCGACCACGGTCCGGATCTTCAGACCGTCCATGTCACCAGGCTCGGCCACGCGGCGTTTGGTGTTTGCAAAGTTCCGCCAGCCGCCGGTGTTGCCGATGGTCATCAGACGGATGGTGTCGCCGCTGTCTTCCAGCGCCATTGCGCGCATCTTGCGGGTGAAATCGCCCGACAGCACATGTTCGGCAATGCGGTCATCGGCCATCAGGTAAGGCAGGTCCAGCACCTGAACATATGGGAAGAGGCCCGAGGCACCACCTGAGGTCGAGATATAGACATCGATAGAGCCGTCCGCGACACCTTGCAGACATTCCGCACCGTTCGAGCACAGCTGCGTGCCGATGAAGAGTTCAACCGCGATCGCGCCGTTGGAAGCCGCCTCGACATAGTTCTTGAAGACCACCAGGCCGTCATAGTCTTCGTCGTTTTCGTTAGAGTTGGCCGTTGCGCGGATCGTAATGTCCTGCGCCTGTGCCGCGATCGAGGATGCTGCAAGCATCCCCGCCAGGGCCAGTGATTTTAGTGTTTTCTTCAGCATGTAGAAAGTCCTCCCAATAGGTGCTGATTAGTTTGCAAACCCCGTGAGGCGGGGAATGGTCATAGAGATTGCTGGAACATATGTGATCAGGAAGATCACGGCGATTTCAATGGCAAGGAACGGCAGAATTGCCTTGGCGATGGTTTCGACCTTCTCGCGACTAACCGCCGCCGCCACAAAGAGCACAAGCCCCATCGGCGGCGTGGCCAGGCCCACGGTCAAGTTCACGCTCATGATGATCGCGAAGTGGATCGGGTCGACGCCGATATCGGTGAAAATAGGCGCCAAAATCGGGCCCAAGATGATGATCGCAGGGCCCGCATCCAGGAACATACCGACAATGAAGAGAAGGAGGTTGATCAAGAAGAGCAGGATCAACGGGTTCTCACTCAGTGTCAGGATCCAGGCCGCCAGCGTCTCGGGCGCGTGGCTGAGCGATACGACCGTTTTGAAGGCCATGGCCGCTCCGACCAACAGCAGGACAACGGCGGACGTCAGCCCTGCATTCGACAAGATGCTTGGCAGGTCCGACATCTTGAGCGACCGCAGGATGAAGAAGCCAACCAACAGGGCGTAGGCCACGGCGATGGCCGCCGCCTCGGTTGGGGTAAAGACGCCTGCGAGGATACCGCCCAAGATCAAGATTGGAGTCTGCAGTGGCACCATGGCGCGCTTGCAGACCATACGGAAATCATGGCCGACCACACGCCGCAGGCCGATGAAAAGGCCATGCGCCACAAAGAGCGCGCCGATCAGCCAGCCAAAGGCAACGCCGCCGGTTGCTTCCTCTGAGACTGGGATAAAGGCCCAGATCAGAAGAGCGATGTTGATGCGTACAAGCGCGAAGGACACCCACCATTCCACAGGGCCCATCTCGGTCCCGGTCAGAACCACGCGTTTGGCGGCGGGCAGGTCGTAGTGATCGGCAGTTGCCCGCACCATCAGCATCAGGCCGACGCCCACCAGGATCCCCGGCACGATGCCTGCCAAGAACAGTGCTGCGACGCTTTCGCCCATGACATAGGCGTAGATGATCATGATCCCAGACGGCGGGATGATGGGGCCGATGACCGAGCTTGCCGCCGTGATCGCCGCCGCATAGCGCCGGGTGTAGCCCTCTTTCTCCATCGCCGGGACCAGCATGGACCCGAGCGCCGAAGTGTCCGCCACCGCAGAGCCCGAAAGGCCCGCAAAGAGGATCGAAGAGAGGATGTTCACCTGGGCCAGACCGCCCCGCAGATGGCCCATCAGCGCTTGGCTAAACTCCACCAACCGGATTGTAATCCCGCCCCGGTTCATCAACTCGCCCGCGAGCATGAAGAACGGGATCGCCATCAGCGGAAAGCTGTCCATCCCGTTGTAAACATTGCGGTAAAGGAGCGTGATATCCCGCTCTTGCCCGTTGAGGTAAAGCAGAATGCCAGGCGCGGCCAAAAGGCCGAAGAAGACCGGCAAGCCGACCATGAGAAAGACAAGAAAGACAGGTAGGAACCAAATCAGCATCAGTCGGCCCTCACTGCGCCGTCAATCGGGGGGAGGTCATCGCCGCGGCCTGCAAAGCTGACAAGCGTCCGCAGGATGAGTTCGATATTGACCCAAAAAAGCAGGCAAACGCCGATAAAGAGCGAATACATCATCCAAGAGCGCGGCACGCGGTACCACTCGCTGAAGTCGATGGCCGTCGGCACATAGAGCGACGCAGTGGCAAAGCGCCCGCCGATGCCAGTGACCTCGCTCCACCCGATTTGGATGGCGACGTAGAGGACCAGCGCTGAGATGAAGAGGAGGAAGAGGCTGAGAAGCCCGCCAATCATCCGGGGCAGGGCGGCCACAACCATGTCGATGGCCACAAAGCCGCCGGCGCGAAAGGCCGATGGCGCCATCAGCCCGGTCATCCACAGCATACAAAACCGGGCTGCCTCATCCGGCCAGGGCAGGGCGTTGTTCAGCACATATCGGAAAAAGACTTGGATCAGAATGGCCACAACCATCAGCGCCACAGCTATGACCCCAATTGCGCGGCCAATCCGCAAGATCCACCCGTTCAATGCGCCAAGCAAACTTAGCGCGCTTATTGCAGCCTGCATCAGCTGCACCCTCCCTATGGTTGGGCGCGGGTCTCTGATTTCGCCGGACCCGCTGCCCGATGTCTTATGGTTGCGCCAAATGAATGAATTTGCCACCAAAAAACGCCAACGCCTCACCCGACGTCAGACAGACCCGTTCCACCTGTCCCAAAATGATCGCGTGATCGCCTGCCTCATGCTCGGCAAAGCGGCGGCACTCGAACCGCGCAAGGCAGCCGTCGATCAGCGGCACACCGTGTTCATTTTCATGGCTGGCAACGTCGGCCACGGAGAAGCCGTCCTTCGCAACTGTCTGGCAGGGATCTTGCTGGGCCGCGCTGAGAACATGCACGGCAAAATGCTCGGCTGCGGAAAACGCCGGGTAGCGTTTGGAGGCCTTGCCGGCAGCCCACATGATCAAGGGTGGCTCCATTGAGATGGACGAAAAGCTGTTGGCGGTGATGCCAAGCGCGCCATGCTCAGACCGGCAAGTGACAATTGTCACCCCTGTGGCAAAGCGGCCAAAGGCGTCGCGCAGCGTGCGCGCTGTGTCCGCAGAGGGTTCAAAGATCTGTGGCAGATCGCGTGGAAGGGCATTCATCATGGCACCTCGTGACCTAGAGCGGCTGTGTAAAGTTGGTACCAACTTTCCCGCGTCAATTGGACCTTCAGCGCATCCGAGATGGTTTTGATCCGGTCGAGACTGTTGGTGCCCATCACGGGCAGTATTTTCGAAGGGTGAGCCAGCAAGAACGCCACCGCCACGGCGGCCCGATCTACGCCAAACTCCGCAGCGACCGCATCTGCGGCTTGGCCAATCGCGCCATCCCCCTGCATCACGCTGCCGCCGCCCAGGGGCGACCAGGCCATCATCGGGTGTCCGTGCTGCTGGTGAAACGCGATGTCGCCGTTGGTAAAAGGTGAAATTTCCGCCAGGCTGATCTCAATCTGGTTGGTCACCAGCGGCGTCTTCATCGCTGACTGCAAAAGCTGCCAGTCCCAGGGTTTGAAGTTCGACACGCCTACGGCGCGGACCTTGCCCGAGGACACAAGATCATCAAGGGTCGCACCGGTTTCTGCGGCGTCCATCATCGGGTCAGGCCGGTGGATCAGCAAAAGATCGATGTGATCGATCTTCATCAGCCGCAGCGAGTGCGCGACAGAGGCTTCGATATGCGCGCGCGAGGTGTCGTAATACTTGACCTTGGCATCGGCATAGCGGCCCACAGGCGCCACGATATCGCATTTGGTGACGATCTCGATCTGATTGCGCAACTCGGGTGTAAGCGCCGCGCCCAAGATCTCTTCCGCCTCATAGCCGCCATAGATGTCCGCTTGGTCCATCGTGGTGATGCCCTGATCCAGGCAGGCTGCGATCTTGTTGCGGACGTGATCGGCGGAGGTGTCGGCATCATCGCCCAGGCGCCACATGCCATAAACGATGCGGCTCATATCCAGGGCAGAGTTTAGTGTGACGCGCTCCATCAGCGGCGGTCTCCTACGGCTAGAGGTGTTGAAGGGGGGGACGCTGGCACGCGGCCATAGGCATGGGGCAGCGAGCAGGTCTTGAGGTTCGGCATCACGCGTGCGCCGAAGTGCTTGGCCTCGTCCAGATGCGGATAGCCCGAGAAGATGAAGGCGCGGATGCCCATCTTTTGGTAGGCTTCGATCTTGGACATGACTTGATCGGTCGAGCCGACAAGGGCTGCACCACAGCCGGAGCGTGCGCGGCCCACGCCCGTCCAAAGTCCAGGCTCCACATAGCCGAACTTGTCGGCCAACTCGCGGGCCCGCGCCTGGTGCGACACTCCCAGAGAGGTCGAATCAAGCGCACGTTCCCGGATCAATTGCCCATATTCATCGTCGAGCTTCGACACAATGTAATCGGCGTAGTCGCGCGCCTCGGCTTCCGTATCGCGCACGATCATGTGCACGCGCAGGCCATAATCCAGCGTTCGATTGTAGCGCTCTGCCACAGCATTCACGTCCTTCATGCGCTGCTCGATCGCCTCAACAGGCTCGGGCCACATCAAGTAGACATCGCAATGCTGGCCGCACAGTTCGAGTGCTGCGGGCGAGTAGCCGCCAAAGTACAAAAGCGGACCACCGATCTGATAGGGGCGCGCGGGATCAGTGGTCAGACCTTCGAACTGGTAGACCTCGCCTTGATAGTTGATCTCGTCCTGGGTCCAGGCCTGTTTGAGGATCTCAACCACCTCGCGCGAACGCTGATAGCGGTAGCCGCTCTCGGCCTTCTCGCCTGGGAAGTCGGACGAGATGATGTTCACGGTCAACCGGCCCTCCAGCATGTGGTCGAGCGTCGCGATGGTCCGCGCCAGCATGATGGGCTGCATCTCACCGCAGCGCACAGCCGCGAGCAGGTTAATCTTGGACGTGATCGGCGCGCAGCCAGCCACAAAGCTCAGCGTGTCTTGGCCAACCTGGTAGGAGGACGGGCACAGGATGTTTCGGAACCCCTGCGCCTCAGCCTCTTTGACGATGTCCGAACAATGCGCCCAGCTGGAGCGCAAGCTGCCATCCGGCAAGCCCAGAAATTGGTAATCATCTGAACAAAGGGCCGAAAACCAGGACACCTCGGCGGCATCAAGGTCAGGCGATGTGACGGGAACGATGGTCATAAAGCACGCTTTTCAACAGGTCAGTTTCCCCTTGCGTAGCACCCGCAATGATGTAGATCAATAGTGTATCAATTATTAATCTCTGTGTCCTGACGCTCACATGACCCTGCAACCTGCCTATGCGCGCATCGCCGATGCCTTGATCCGTGACATCGCAGCGGGACGGCTGCTTGACGGGGCGCGGTTGCCGCCTGAACGGGACATGGCAGGGCAGTTCGACACCTCGGTCGGAACGCTCCGCAAGGCGCTGGCGATTTTGGAAGATCAGGCGCTTTTGCGCCGCGTGCAGGGCTCGGGGAACTACATTGATGCGGCCGGTATGCGGGACACCGTCTATGCGATGTTTCGGCTGGAGCTGCCGCAGGGCGGTGGGTTGCCGCGGGCGACCGTTTTGTCGGTCGACACGCTGAACAAGCCAAGCGATCTGCCCGCCTTTGGAACTGCGCTCCAGGCCACACGTATCCGCCGCCGCCGCCGCTTGGACGCGACCGAGATCGCGATTGAAGAGATCTGGTTGGACGCGGACGCCGGGCGTTTGACCCAAGCGCACATCACCGCCTCACTTTACGAGACCTATCGCGACGTTCTCGGGCTTTGGATCGACCGCGCCGAGGATCGCGTTACGTTAGCGGCCTTGCCTGCATGGACTCCGGCGGATTTTAACGGCAATGCAGGCGATACTGTCGGATATATCGAACGCTTCACCTGGAGTGAGGCCGCCGAACCGGTGGAGTTTTCGCGTACGTGGTACCTGCCAGACCGTGCGGTCTATGTGCAGCGCTTAAGATAGGACAGGTGGGAATGAGTGATCTGAGATATGGTGTGATCGGGTGCGGCATGATGGGCCAAGAGCACCTGCAGAACATCGCCTTGTTGGAGGGTGCCGAGGTTGCCGCGGTGTTTGAGCCCAACGCGGAGATGGCGGCGCAAGCGCAGGCCTTAGCCTCAACTGCGCGCATGGCCGAGAGCTTTGAAGCGCTGTTGGACATGTCAGACCTGGACGCCCTTCTGATCGCGAGCCCGAACTTCTGCCACGCCGATCAAATGGCGCAGATCGCCGCGCAACGTCCTTTGCCGATGCTGGTGGAAAAGCCGCTCTTTACCGCGCCGGGCGATGCGGCACGGGTCAAAGAGATCGCGGCGTCTTATCCCTCGCCGATTTGGGTCGCGATGGAGTATCGCTATATGCCCCCCATCGCGGCACTGTTGGAAGAGGCTGATAGGGTGACCGGGGGCGTGACGATGCTCACCATCCGCGAGCACCGGTTTCCCTTCCTCGAGAAAATCGGCGATTGGAACCGGTTCAATCGCTTTACAGGCGGTACGTTCGTCGAGAAATGTTGCCATTTCTTTGACCTCATGCGCCTGATTATGCAGGCCGACCCGCTGCGGATTATGGCCTCGGCGGGACAAGCGGCTAATCACTTAGATGAGCGCTATGATGGGGCCCGGCCAGACATCTTGGACCACGGCTATGTCATTGTCGACTTTCCAGGCGGGCGGCGCGCCATGCTGGAACTGTGCATGTTTGCCGAGGGAGCCGAGTATCAAGAAGAAGTCTGCGCTGTCGGAGCCAAGGGCAAGATTGAAGCTTTGGTACCGGGTCCAGGTCGATTTTGGCCTGCTGATCTTGGTCCGGCGCCCACGCCCAAGCTAATCAAAAGCCCGCGCGCACCCAAACGTCCTGAAAAGGTCGACGTGCCGGTCCCCGAGGCACTGTTGGCGGCTGGCGATCACAATGGATCGACGTTCTATCAACACCAACAGTTTCAAAAGTTGATGAGGGGCGACCTGGAGGCGCCTGCCGTGAGCTTGCATGACGGCTGGATGGCCGTTGTCATGGGGATGGCGGCACAAGAGTCGGCCACGACTGGCGAGGCCGTGCAAATTGATCAGTTCTGTGAAGGTTTAACGGCGCAGAGTGTCCCGTCGGTCGCCATTGCATAGCCTGAGCCTCGACGCGCGCGTTGGCGATAATTTAAAGAATCCGCGCGTTCGTTAAATACCTATCAACACTGCGTACATTACCAGCAGTTGCAAAGAGCCCTTACACGCTCTTGCGTAGGAGTTGTCGACCAAATGACCGGTTTTAAACGCTGTGTGCGCGTTGCTATCGTAGACGACTCGCGCAGCATCCGGCGTTGGTTGACCCATATTCTAAGTGCCGATGGTCGGCTGGAAGTTGTGGGTGAAGCTGGCAGTGCGAACGAGGCGCGCGAATTGTTGCGTAACACGCCTGTGGACGTGGTTACCCTGGATGTGGACATGCCAGGAATGACCGGCCTGGAGTTCCTGTCAAGACTTATGGAGCTGAAGCCGATGCCCGTGGTCATGCTCTCCGCCCTAACGGAGCGTGGCAGTCAAGAGGCGGTCGAAGCTCTGTCGCTTGGCGCCGTCGACTGTATTGAAAAGCCAAAAGCGGACAACATCGCTGACGCCACGCAGTCCATCTGCGATAGGGTCTTCAATGCGGCCCATGTGACGGTTCAAGGGCGCGCGCGGGCGACGCCAACTGGCGGCCTTGTGCAAAAAGCAACTGTGGAGGCACCTTGGCATGGGGGCGTCATCCTGATCGGGGCCTCAACCGGGGGTGTGACGGCTATCGAAGCGGTCCTGGCGTCCCTGGATGAAACACCCTGGCCAATTGTGATCGCGCAGCACATGCCAGAGAATTTCTTGCGAAGTTTTCAACGACGTTTAAACGAACGCTTCTCGCGCCGCGTCTACATGGCGCAAGATGGACATGTGCTAAAATCTGGTCAAGTCATTGTCGCACTTGGGAAAACGCTTTCCACGCGCTTGGAACGGAAGGCGGACAGAACCATAACCTGCCGCCTTGGCGAACCGTCAGCCGACGCAATTTACCGGCCAAACGTCAACGATTTATTCGTATCAGCCGCGCAGAATGGCGTGGGTGGCGCTGCAGCCTTGCTAACCGGAATGGGGCAAGACGGCGCAGCAGGGCTAAAATGCCTTCAAGAGACGGGTGTCTACACCCTCGCAGAAAGCGAAGAGAGTTGCGTTGTATTCGGCATGCCCAGGGTCGCGATTGAGCTTGGGGCGGCCGATGACGTGTTAACGCATGATGATATCGGGAAGCGGCTGGCGAAAATTGCAAGGGCCGGTTCCCAATTTAAGCGGGGAGTGGTGTCGTGAGCCTGTCGAGCCTAAGTAGAAAGTCCATGTTGATCACCCAAGGGGAACATGCCGTCTCAGACGCGCCGGACATGGTCATCAGCACCTTGCTCGGGTCTTGTGTTGCTTGCTGTTTGTGGGACGAAGAGGCTCAGGCAGGTGGTATGAACCACTTACTTTTGGCAGGCGAGCGGGTCGGATCAGGCGGCGCGTATGACATGGCTGGCGTTGCCGAAATGGAGCAGTTGATAAACGGTATCATCAAACTGGGCGGACGCCGTGACCGGTTGCGTGCAAAGATTTTTGGCGGGGCCAAGATGCTCGACGCGTCCACTGGAATTGGCGAGACAAACATCAAGTTCGCTGAAGACTTCCTGAGCCAGGAAAAGATCGACTGTGTGAACGCATCTGTCGGTGGCTCATCGGCGCGGGCAATCAAGTTTTGGCCGTCAACCGGGCGGGTCAATATGCGACTTGTAACAGAAGCCGTGCCAGAACCCGGCCTCTCTGCGCCCGTGCCCAAAGGGAACGACATGGAGCTTTTCTAACAGATTTACCTTTCACGTACCGGGCAAATCAAAATCGTGTTTCCCCCAGATCGCTTTGGGTGCTGTCCCGAGCACTAAGTTACCCGCGCTTGCGGCGCCGTCGCCCACCGCCCTCCGAACTGCCGGTGTTGAAGAACACCTGCGGCAAAGTCACGTGCGTGGCCAGATGGGGAAAAGGATCTACAGCGTTTGGAATGGCCGAAGCGTTTACGAAATGCTCCTGAAAGCGAGGTTCAATGGCTGTTTCCACTTTTGTGATCTGACATACGGTGGTTTCAATTTCGGCCCGCGCGGCGCGGTTACACAACGCGATGCGCGCCCCTGTTCCCGCTGCATTTCCAGCACTTGTCACTTTCTCCAGTGGCGCATCCGGGATCATTCCCAAAACCATCGCATGCTTCGGCGAGATATGAGCGCCGAAGGCACCGGCCAGCACGACGCGATCTACCGTGTCGACACCACGTTCGTCCATGAGCAACCGCGCACCAGCGTAAAGCGCAGATTTCGCCAGTTGGATCGCGCGGATATCGCCTTGGGTGACGGTTATCCGTGGCCCCCCTGAGGCGCTCGCATCATGGATCACGTATTCGAACGTTCGACCTTGCGCCACAGACCGCGCTGAGCCCGTCTGTTCCGGCCCACCGATCAAACCGTTGGCGTCCAAAAGACCCGCGATGCGCATTTCGGCGACAGCCTCAATGATGCCGGACCCGCAAATGCCTGTGATCCCGGTTGCCCCTGTTGCGTCCTCAAAGCCCGGATCATCCGACCAAAGGTCACAGCCGATCACCCGAAAGCGCGGCGTTTTCGTCGTCGGATCGATTTCGATCCGCTCGATTGCACCGGGTGCTGCGCGTTGTCCCGAGGAGATTTGTGCGCCTTCAAAGGCAGGCCCTGTGGGCGACGAGCACGCAAGCACACGGGTCTTGTCTCCCAACAAAATCTCGGCGTTTGTGCCAACGTCAACCACCAGGACGAGGTCCTCGGATTGGCCCGGCGCCTCACTCAGCGCAACCGCGGCTGCATCTGCACCCACATGGCCGGCAATGCAGGGCAACAGATAGACCTGTGCGTTAGAGTTGAGCACGTCCAGATCAATCTCTGTGGCGGCAAGGCGCACCGCTTCGGACGTGGCCAGCGCAAAAGGTGCTTGGCCCAACTCCACCGGATCAATGCCAAGAAGCAAATGATGCATGACCGGGTTGCATACGAACACAGTCTCAAAGATGAGGTTTGGCTCAATCCCGGCCTCTGTTGCGATATCGCGCGCCAGATCGTTGATCGCTGCGCGGACCGCCTTTGTCATCTCCTGATCGCCCCCCGCATTCATCATCGCATACGAAACGCGGCTCATCAGATCTTCGCCAAATCGGATTTGCGGGTTCATGAGGCCTGACGAGGCGACAACATCTCCTGTGACGAGGTCGCAGAGGTGTGCTGCGATGGTGGTGGAGCCCAGGTCAACCGCCAGTCCAAAAAGCTGCCCTTCATAGAGCCCTGGCCAAACGTCGAGGATCCGGTGGGCGCCAGCCGCATGATCCTGGAACAAGGCGACCGTCACCTGCCAATTGCCTTTGCGCAAAGCGGTTTGCAACTTGCGCAGTATACCTAAAGACGCGGTGACATGCGTCAATTGCCACTGGGTTTCGAGCGCTGCGCGTAAACGTTCCAGATCACCAGAAGGTTCATGCATGTCCGGCTCTTGCACGTCGACGAAATAGGTGCGCGTTGCCGGGTCCATCTGAATGTCGCGCGCTGTGGCTGCTTTGCGTACCACTTGTCGGTGGACTTGGCTTTCTGGTGGCACGTCAATGACGATGTCCCCTTGGACGGTGGCCTGGCAGCCAAGCCGACGGCCCGGTGTCAGGCCGCGCTTGTCATCGTATCGTTGTTCAACCGAGTTCCAGTCCGACAGCGCTGTGTCTTGCACCGTGACACCGTGCTTTGGGAAGTCCCCAAAGGAGGGCGTAACTTGGCACTTCGAGCAGATGCCGCGCCCGCCGCAGACAGAGTCAAGATCCACCCCCAACTGTCGCGCAGCTGTCAGCACCGGCGTTCCCACGGGAAAGTGGCCGCGTTTGCCGGAAGGCGTGAAAATCACCAGGGGGTCTTGGGTCATGTGCCAACCTCGTTCAGCGTTCGGCAGAAGATATGCGGAGTAAGGCGGAAGAAAAGGGGGGGAAGCGTCGCAACAGCGTTTCTTCGCGACCTGCCCGTTGAGTGGTTATTCCGGTGCGCGCGTTCCACGTGCGGCAAAGATGAAGCCCAGGAAATTTAACAGAACTTGCGCTGCGAGGATTGCTGTTGATCCGGTCGGATCGTAGTCAGGAGCCACCTCGACCAGATCAATGCCCACAATCTCATGCCCGCGCGCAACGTCTTGCAGAAGCTCCAAGACGTCGTAGTAAAGAAATCCGCCATGCGACGGCGTACCAGTTCCTGGCGCGATGGATGGGCAGAACGCGTCAATGTCGATGGTGACATAGACCTTTGCGCCCTCCGGTAGACGCGACGCCAGGGCCTGAGGCCCAAGCTTGCGCGCTTGTCGGACAGACAGGATGTCTGATCCCATCGCGCGCGCAGCCTCATAGCCCTCTTTTGCCGTGGAAGACACGTTGCGAATGCCAATCTGGGTGAGACCTGTGACATAGCTTTGTTCGGCCGCGCGGCGCATTGGGTTGCCGTGGCCATGCCGCACACCGTGGCGCTCGTCTACAAAATCAAGATGCGCATCGATTTGCAGCACGTGGATGTCGCCGCGCCCTTTATAGGCGCGAATGCAAGGGATATTGATCGAGTGATCGCCGCCAATGGTCACTGGCAATGCGCCTGCGTCCAGGGCCGCGCGCACGCCGGTTTCGATGTTCGCGTGGCTCTTTTCGGTGTCTGTGTGAACGATATCCGCGTCGCCCATATCCACGATGCGCACTGCGCCGGGCAGGTAGATTTCGTCATCCTCGTGGTCATAGGCACCCGCATGCCCGAAAGAGAAGAGCGTCGACGCCTCGCGCACCGCCCGTGGTCCAAAGCGCGCCCCGCTGCGCCACTGCGTTCCAAAGTCGAAGGGGGCGCCCAAGATCGCCACATCTGCCTCAAGCGTGTCCCAATCGGGATGATAAGGGCGCTTGCCAAAGGTCGAAATCCCCACAAAGGGCAGGTTCAATCGACCACTGTCATAGTCATTGGGCATGGCACGGCGCTCCGCTTGTATCAACGTTCCGCTGAAATTGCGTGCTGGCGCGCGCAGTGCAAGTCTTTTCAACGCGGTGAGGCTGGTGCACAGTCGTGTCGATAGCGCCGACCAGGGTATCGATGCAAAAACGGCGACTTTTAAAGCAGGCCAGCGCCGCTTTGGGCGCGGCGTTTTTTCCCTTAGAGCCAGCGCGCGCAAGCGTGCGGCGACCCATTGGATATCTGCGCACGAATTGGAGCCGGGATCCTTATGCCCTTGGCGCTTACTCGTATTTCAAAACAGGGTCTTGGCCCTCAGATCGCCGCGCGTTGGAGGCACCTGTCAACGGGCGGCTGTTCTTTGCCGGAGAGGCCGCGCACCCGACGCATTCAAGCACGGTGCACGCCGCGCATTTGTCCGGCCTGCGCGCGGCTGAGGCCATCGTCAAACTCGCCGCGCAAAAGGTGATTGTGATCGGCGCGGGGATGGCTGGCGTGACGGCGGCGCAGGCGCTTGCAGCTGCGGGGCGCGATGTCACTGTGCTAGAGGCCCGTAACAGAATTGGCGGGCGGATCTTGACGGACGGTTCGCTGGGTCCCGCGCTGGATCTGGGGGCTAGTTGGATCCATGGGGTGCGCCGCAACCCCTTGGTTCCGTTGGCGGAACGCGCCCGTATGAAGATGGCTGCGACGGGTGATGACTATGTTATTCGCGGCGCAAATGGGCGACGGATCAGTCCGCTCGCGGCCCCCGCTTGGCTGGAGACCGTGTCGGAGATCGAGCACAGCTATGGCTCTGATGCGGATGATCTGAATTTTGAGGCATCTGACGCCGAAGCCTATTTCCAGGGCGCAGATGTCGTCTTTCCCAAGGGCTATAGCGAGATCTTCCAAAGCCTGACAGGGCCCTACGATCTGCGTTTGCGCGAGGTGGTCACGCGGATCGATTACCGTCATTACACACCACGTGTCACGGTCGGTCAGGGCGCGACATATGAGGCTGATGCGGTTTTGGTCACGGTACCTTTGGGGGTTCTGCAGGCCGGTCGCATCCAGTTCACGCCAGCCCTCCCAAAGGCCAAGCAGGCCGCGATCAGAAAGCTGGGCATGGGGCTCTTGGACAAGGTCTATCTGCTTTATGACGCGCCGTTTTGGGACGTTGACAAGACCTGGATCCTGACACCAGAGACGGGCTTGCCGCGCGGCCAGTTTAATCAATGGCTCAACTTAAGCAGCTTTCTCAGAGCGCCGGTCCTCTTGGCGTTCAACGCAGGCTCTGCCGCGCGGGCGCTTTCGCCGCTGCCCGATGACGCGATCCTGGACGCGGCCTTCGATGTGTTAGCGACTGCGTATCCGGAATAGACCTTTTCATTTACGGCCCTCCGTGAAATAGGGACGTGCCAACCGATCCACCGCAGTCTGGAGACGCTCATGGAGATTCGCGAGGCCCTTACCTTTGATGATGTGTTGCTGGTGCCCGGTGCGTCAGAGGTGCTGCCCGCGACGGCGGATACGCGCACGCGCGTGACGCGGTCTATCGCGCTGAACATCCCGCTTCTCAGCTCGGCGATGGACACTGTCACCGAAGGGCGGATGGCGATTGCGATGGCGCAAGCCGGTGGGATGGGCGTGATCCACCGCAACCTCACCGCCGAGCAGCAGTCGCGCGAGGTGCGCCGCGTCAAGCGGTTCGAATCCGGGATCGTCTACAACCCCGTGACGCTGCGCGCGGAACAGACGCTGGCCGATGCCAAGGCTTTGACAGAGCGTTACGGCTTCACTGGCTTTCCAGTGGTGGACGAGGCGCGGCGCGTGCTGGGTATAGTGACAAATCGCGACATGCGGTTTGCAGAACATGACACAACGCCCGTGCATGCAATGATGACGGTCGAAAATTTGGCGATTTTGCACGAGCCAGCGGACCGCGACGAGGCCATAAGCCTCATGAAAGCGCGTCGAATTGAAAAGCTCTTGGTCACGGATGCGGGTGGCAAGCTGACCGGTCTCTTGACTCTGAAGGATACCGAACAGGCCGTTCTGAACCCCACAGCTTGCAAAGACGACTTGGGCCGGTTGCGCGTGGCCGCGGCGACGACAGTTGGTGATGCGGGATTTGAACGCTCCGAGATGCTGGTGGATGCCGGCGTCGATATGATCGTGATTGATACCGCGCATGGCCACTCCAAAGGCGTGGCCGAAGCGGTGCTGCGCGCCAAGAAGCTCTCGAACGAGGTTCAAGTTGTGGCCGGGAATGTGGCGACAGGCGAGGCGACGCGGGCGCTCATCGATGCGGGGGCAGACGCCATAAAAGTTGGGATCGGCCCAGGGTCCATCTGCACCACGCGGATGGTCGCAGGTGTCGGCGTGCCGCAATTGACGGCGATCATCGACTGCGCCTCAGCGGCGGGCGACATACCTGTGATCGCAGACGGCGGCATCAAGTTTTCAGGTGATTTTGCGAAGGCCATCGCGGCGGGCGCGTCTTGCGCCATGGTGGGCTCTATGATCGCGGGCACCGACGAAAGCCCGGGCGAGGTGATCCTCTATCAGGGGCGGTCGTTTAAGTCCTATCGCGGCATGGGCAGCCTTGGGGCCATGGCGCGCGGCTCGGCGGATAGGTATTTCCAGAAGGACGCGGCCTCCGACAAGTTGGTGCCGGAAGGGATCGAAGGGCAGGTGCCCTACAAGGGGTCTGCAGGGACTGTGATCCACCAATTGGTCGGTGGTTTGCGGGCGGCCATGGGGTACACCGGTTGCGCAACCGTTGATGAAATGCGCAAAAATTGCCAGTTTGTTAAGATCACCGGCGCAGGGTTGAAGGAAAGCCACGTGCATGACGTGCAAATCACGCGTGAGAGTCCGAACTACCGGGTGATGTGAGCCGATCATGACACCAGCCGCCCGCGTCGCCGCGGCAATAGAAATTCTGGATCATATCCTGGCCGGCGCTGCATCCGAACAGACGCTGACACGGTGGGGGCGGTCGAACAGATTTGCCGGCTCAAAAGATCGCGCGGCCATTCGGGATCACGTCTTCGACGGCCTGCGAAACCTGTCACGCTACGCGGCACTTGGTGGTGCCGCAGATGCGCCAACAGGACGCGCCGTGATGCTTGGGGCGGTTTGGGCCAGTGGAGCACAGCCCGCAGACATCTTCACAGGGCTACGGCACGCGCCCGAGGCTTTGTCTCCCTCAGAGCGTCTGCCCGGAGTGATTCCAGACGCCAGCGAATGGAACTTGCCGCCTTGGTTGATCACAAAGTTCCAATTGGAGCTGGGACCAAATGCAATGGACCAAGCGCGCGCCTTGAGCCAGCGTGCACCCGTAAGCATAAGGGTCAATCTGAACGAGATCCCGCGTGAGGAACTGGCTGCTCAATTGGAAACGGACGGCTTCTCCGTCCGGGTGAACCCGCTTTGTGCCACGGCCTTAACACTGGAAGGCACACCGCGCGGGGTGACGCAGAATGCCAAATACACCAACGGGTTATTTGAAATGCAAGACGCGGCCAGCCAGGCCGTCGTTGCCGCGCTGCCCGACACCCCGCGTCCGCGTCGCATCCTGGACTACTGCGCCGGTGGCGGCGGCAAAACACTCGCGCTTGCCGCGAAGTACACCGCAGCAAAGATTGTCGCCCATGACAAAGCAGCGGACCGTATGCGGGACCTTCCAGCGCGTGCGGCGCGCGCGGGTGTCGATGTACATACTGTATCGACCATCGCGCCGGACACGTCTGGCGCCTTCGACCTAGTCCTTTTGGATGTTCCATGTTCCGGCAGCGGTTCTTGGCGACGCGCGCCCGAGGCAAAGTGGCGACTGACGCCAGAAAAACTTGAGGACCTGCGGCGCGAGCAGTCCAAAATATTAGAGACTGGCTCCGCCTATGTCGCGCCAGGTGGCACCTTAGCCTATGCGACGTGCTCTATCTTGACCTCAGAAAATCAAGCACAGGTTGACCAGTTCCTGGCCACGCGTCCAGGGTGGTCGCTGCGCGATACACACACGTGGCCAATCACGGCAGACGGGGATGGATTCTATTTGGCGGTTCTAGTGGCACCACCGTCAGACGCAGTATGATCGACTTTCTACCGCAAATCGAATAGTCTCCTCGCAAGTTCAATTAGTTAATCAGGAATTAACTTCTGGGGCGCGAGATACGGCGGAATGATTCGAGCGATGGGGATGTGAATGCAGGTGCAGCCGCACAAGGCGTCCATGCTGGTAGAAATTGCGCGACGCGCGCGCTCAAAGCGCGTGAGTTTGCTTGCAGCCCTAGTTCTGTTGGTGGTTATGGCCAACTTAGCACCTGCCGGAATGGCACAAGTCATCTTGGCCGGTGCGGGTGGCGCGCTGATGGTTTTGTTGTTTAGTTTCGCCGTCATTTGGTGGCGTACGGATCTCGCCGCACGAACGGAAGCCGATGCGCTTTCGAATTTCATTGCCGAAGACGTAATCCCCAGCTTCGTTACCGATGAGGAAGGTGAGGTCCTTTTCAGCAACAAGGCCGGCCGCCTCCGTTGTGGTGGCTTGGTTCAAGACAGCTTGTCTGGCACGCTCAAACAGACATTCGCCAACCCGGTCCCAATTCTCAATCGGTTGCGCGCAGCCGTGGCCGAGTCCGGTGCCGCGCGCGAGGAAATCGTAACCCGCAAAGGGCATGTGCGCGTCTCCACCCACCGAATGGGATACGACCGATTGGTGTGGCGGATCGAGGAGATCGAGGAAAAGCCAGCGACGGCGCGTGCTTCGGCTCCGGCGCTTCCGTTATTGATGCTGGGGCGGGGCGAGGCGATTTTGTCGATGAATGACGCGGCACGGCAACTGATTGGCCGCCGGGTCAAGACGCTGGATCGCCTTTTTAGGACTTTGCCAGTTGTTCCTGGTCAGCCCGTGGAGGTGACCACTGAAACTGGAAGCGCGCTTGTGACACCCTGCGAGATGTCAGCGGGTCCGGGGCGTCGCGCGCTGTATTTGCTGCCGACGGAAGCCGCGCCGGAGGCCGTGGGATGGCAGGCGATCGAAGAATTGCCTGTTCCTCTTTTGCGCATTTCGCCTGAGGGGCACGTGACCGATTTCAACGAGTCCGCCCGCGGGCTTTTGGGCGACGGGCTTCAAACCGACGTTCTGCTGTCGGAACTGATGGAAGGGCTGGGACGTTCCATTCGCGATTGGCTGCACGACACGTTGGAAGGTCGCGCAGGTCAGAATTCGGAGTTCTTACGCTTACGCCGCGCGGACAAAGAGGTTTTTGTTCAAGTCACGTTGAAACCTGTAGACGCCGGCAACACGCCGGGTTTGATCGCGATCCTAAATGACGCGACTGAGTTGAAGACACTTGAGGCACAGTTTGTCCAAAGCCAAAAAATGCAAGCGATTGGGCAGCTTGCCGGTGGCGTGGCGCATGATTTCAATAACCTGCTGACGGCGATCTCCGGCCACTGCGACCTTCTATTGCTGCGCCACGATCAAGGCGACCAGGACTTTGCTGACTTGGTGCAGATCAATCAAAATGCAAACCGTGCGGCGGCTCTGGTAGGACAGTTGTTGGCGTTCTCGCGCAAACAGACCTTGCGCCCCAAAACCATCGACATGCGCGACACTTTGGCGGATTTGACCCATCTGCTCAATCGCCTTGTCGGAGAGCGTGTTTCGCTGACCACAAGCTACGACCCAATCCTTCCGCCGATCCGCGCCGACAAACGACAGTTGGAGCAGGTGCTGATGAACTTGGTCGTGAACGCACGCGATGCAATGCCGGAAGGCGGCGAGATTCGTGTTGTTTGCGAGTTTGCTGATCTTCCCGATGCTCTGGTTCGGGACAATGCCACAGTGCCAGCGGGGTCGTACGTATGTGTTACGGTCTCGGATGAGGGGATCGGGATCCCGTCAGACAAACTTCAAAAAGTGTTTGAGCCGTTTTACACGACCAAACGCACAGATGAAGGTACCGGTCTAGGGCTTTCGACAGCCTACGGTATCATCAAGCAGACAGGTGGCTTTATCTTTGTCGACTCTGTCGTTGGGCAGGGCACAACCTTTACGCTGTATCTGCCGGCACAAGATCGTCAGGAGGATAAGCCTGAAGTTGAACTGACGCTGGCCGCAGTCAAAGCGGCCCCCGCGCATGGTGAAGGCGTGATCCTGCTCGTTGAAGACGAGGCCCCGGTACGCGCGTTCGCCAGCCGCGCGTTGCGTATGCGTGGATACACCGTTTTGGAGGCAGAGAGCGCTGAGGCTGCGCTCGAAACCTTGAGTGATCCGGCCCTAAACATCGATGTGTTTGTGACCGATGTTGTCATGCCGGGAATGGATGGACCGTCTTGGGTCAAGCAAGCCTTGGAAGAGCGCCCGGACACTCGGGTCGTCTTCGTGTCTGGATATGCAGAAGACAGTTTCGGCGAAACACAAGCCCGGATACCGAATTCGGTTTTCCTGCCAAAGCCGTTCTCGTTGACTGATCTTGCGGAGACCGTGCACCGTCAGCTGCATTAATCCAAGGTTTGATCGGCAATCTCTGAAGACGTCACTGTTTCGATGCGAGAACCCCAATCGCGTGCTGCCTGAGCTTCTGCGGTTTATCTAAGCGCCTAACTTTTTTGGGCTCCCCCAGAATCGCGATAACCGTTTCTTAAGCCGCTTGGTCGACACTCGGGTCTATCAAATTTGACTTGAAATGTTCCCTTTTTGATCTCATAGAGAACACAAGGCGAACATCAGCAGTGATTGCCGCCCCTGGCGGGGTGTGACAAAAAGGGAAAAGCGACAATGGCAACGGCAGATCTATTAACCATGAATAACAAAGCAAACGCCGACAAACAAAAGGCGCTGGACAGCGCGCTGGCCCAGATCGAGCGGCAATTTGGCAAAGGCTCCATCATGAAGCTGGGCCAAGAGGGCGCCATCCAAGAGATTGAAGCCAGCTCGACCGGATCGCTGGGTCTGGACATCGCCTTGGGCATAGGCGGGCTGCCCATGGGTCGTATCGTCGAGATCTACGGCCCTGAATCCTCGGGCAAAACCACGCTGACCCTGCATTGCGTCGCGGAGCAGCAAAAGAAGGGCGGCGTCTGCGCCTTTGTCGATGCCGAGCATGCGCTGGACCCGCAATATGCCCGCAAGCTGGGCGTCGATCTGGACGAACTGCTGATCTCGCAGCCCGACACAGGCGAGCAAGCGCTTGAGATCACAGACACGCTGGTCCGCTCTGGCGCCGTGAACATGGTCATCGTGGATTCGGTCGCAGCGCTCACCCCCAAGTCCGAGCTTGAGGGCGATATGGGCGACAGCAATGTCGGCGTGCAGGCCCGTCTGATGAGCCAAGCGATGCGCAAACTCACCGGCTCCATCAGCCGGTCCAACTGCATGGTGATCTTTATCAACCAAATTCGGATGAAGATCGGCGTGATGTTCGGCTCGCCCGAAACCACCACCGGCGGTAATGCTCTGAAATTTTATTCCTCCGTCCGGCTCGACATTCGCCGGATCGGCGCGCTGAAGGACCGTGATGAAGTCGTCGGGAACGCCACCCGCGTCAAGATCGTCAAAAACAAAGTTGCCCCGCCGTTCAAGCAGGTCGAATTTGACATCATGTACGGGGAAGGCATCTCAAAGACGGGCGAGCTTTTGGACCTGGGCGTCAAAGCTGGTATCGTTGAGAAGTCTGGCGCGTGGTTCTCGTATGGGGATGAGCGGATCGGGCAGGGGCGCGAAAATGCGAAAACCTTCCTGAAAGAAAACACCGCCATCGCCCTGGATATCGAAGACAAAATTCGCGCCGCGCACGGGCTCGATTTTGACATGCCCGGGGGTGCGGGCGAAGAGGACGTGTTGGAAGCCTAGTGCGTTACCAAATATGCAGAGGCGCCTGTTGCTACGGGGTGGCGCCCCTGCACACCTTCGAGTCGCCCAGACGCTAGACGAACTCGAAGTCTCCAGAGGACAACTGGGACAGGGTCGTGTCCTCTAGAATGACGTTGTCACCGCTTGTCAGACGCAACACCAAGTCGCTGCCGATCTGATTGGCCACGCTCTGCACATCCTGGAAATCCAAAACGCCGGTGGATGCCTCAAGACGGATCACATCTTCGCCCGCGGCGAAATCCGTGATGATGTCCGAACCAGAGCCCGCGCGGAAGACGAACGTGTCGGCCTTGTTGCCACCCGTCAGGATGTCATCATCGGCGCCGCCATCGATCAAGTCTTTGCCATTGTTGCCAAAAATCCGGTCCTGACCGGCTTCGCCAAAGATCTGGTCAGCACCGCCGCCACCCTTGGCCAAGTCGTTGCCTTCACCAAGATAGACGATATCCGCCTGACCGCCGGCATCCACAGTGTCGTCGCCAGAGCCGGTAAAGATCATGTCTTTGCCGCGCCCGCCGAGAACACCGTCATTGCCTGCGCCGGTCATGACAAGGTCGTCGCCGTCACCTGCGTTGATCACGTTGTTTCCGGTTGGGTCGGCGATCACATCCGCGCCAGAGGTGCCCGCAATCCCGTGATCGACATAATACGTTGTCGTAGAACCGCCATTTCCGTCCGACACGGTCTGCGCATAGGATTGACCATAGAAGTAGCGCGCGGTGGCGTAATCCACATCAAGGTCGATCGGCACGTTCGGGTAGCCCACGTCCAGGGACATCTGCAGATAATCTGTCAGCGGCTGGATGATCGTCGCGGGCGTCGGATTTGAGGTCACGCCAGGGTTATAAACAGTCCCTGAAAGATCGTACTCAAAGATTGGGCTCGACAGGGAATTCAGGTCGAACTGGCGCAGTTGCCGAAAAGTCATACTCATTTTGTGTCACCATTTAAGTAAGTTACAGTGAGGCCTTTGTAGGGCTCGGCAAAAATCCGCGCAGTGATCGGGATCACAGGATTTGAGGTGATTTACGTCAACAGTCTCTCAATTTCGCAGTTGATTGTTCTGCGCCTTTGATCAGTTTGCTCGCATCGCGCGTACACAAGCCATATTCAGAGAATCAAGACGTTTGCTGGACAGCCGCAAACCCAAGAGGTACACCGCGCGCGCAGCCCAAAAAGGACGGGACCGATGGCCTCTTTGAACGATATACGATCCACATTTCTGAGCTATTTTGAGCGTCAGGGACACGCGGTCGTGGCCTCAAGCCCGCTGGTGCCTCGCAACGACCCAACGCTGATGTTCACCAATTCGGGGATGGTGCAGTTCAAAAACCTCTTCACAGGTTTGGAAACGCGGGATTATGCCCGCGCAACCTCGGCGCAGAAATGCGTGCGCGCGGGAGGCAAACACAATGACCTTGACAATGTGGGCTACACCGCGCGGCACCATACGTTTTTCGAGATGCTGGGGAACTTCAGCTTTGGGGACTATTTCAAGGCTGAGGCGATCCCCTTCGCTTGGGAGCTGATCACGCAGGACTTCGCGATTGATAAATCGCGGCTCTATGTGACGGTCTATCACACCGATGACGAGGCGGCAGAGATTTGGAAGAAGGTCGGCGTGCCCGAAGACCGGATCATCCGCATCGCGACTTCCGACAATTTCTGGCAGATGGGGCCAACAGGCCCGTGCGGCCCCTGCACCGAGATTTTCTATGATCACGGCGATCACATCTGGGGCGGCCCACCCGGCTCTCCGGAGGAGGATGGCGACCGGTTTATCGAGATTTGGAATGTCGTCTTCATGCAGAACGAACAGTTCGAAGACGGCAGCATGCGCGCGCTGGATATGCAGTCGATTGATACCGGGATGGGGCTAGAGCGGATCGGCGCGCTGCTTCAGGGCAGTCACGACAATTACGACACGGACACGTTCAAGGCCTTGATCGAGGCGTCGGCACAGGCCACCGGCGTTGATCCATATGGCGACCAAAACGTGCACCACCGGGTGATCGCGGATCACCTGCGGTCGGCGTCGTTCCTGATCGCTGAAAATGTGATGCCGTCGAATGAAGGGCGCGGTTATGTGCTACGGCGGATCATGCGCCGGGCCATGCGACATGCGCACCTTTTGGGCGCCAAGGACCCGGTGATGTACCGTCTGGTGCCCGCTTTGG
>CAWUIP010000002.1:0-98923 GCA_963922415.1 uncultured Aliishimia sp.
CTTCGACCAGGCAGCGGACGTTGTCTGAAAACGGCGCAAGGACCGCTTTGCGGACAAACCACCCGTTCGCGACGTTTGCTCCAATGACTGCTCTTGTCCAGCAGGTCACTGCTCCCCACGTCCCACGCCTTCATTATGTAAATTTCGCGTGCGTAGTGGCCAATGACTTCACCAAACAACGAGGTGCTTGGAAAGCTAACTCCACAAGCGTACCTTACAGGCGGGCCTGTTTCTTACGCGTCTACGCAAGCGGACCAACGAAACACTAGAGATTGATGCTACTGTATTGAGTGCTTGGCGGCACAATAGGAGAGTTAGGACGTTTAAATGAAGAAACCAATCATAGTTCCGGCACCCGCCATAATTGTTGGGTTCGCCATAGCGCTACTAGTTTCCACCCTAGCAATCACCTTCTTCAAAGATAAGAAAAACGGACTTGATGAATTTCTTGCGTCTACAGGGCTCCATGTTGAGGCAGGGGAAATTGAGGAAAATAAATATGAAACATATAGTAAGACTGTATACGATGGTGACGCATATGTGGAAGAACTACTGAACGCGATTTATACAAACGTTCTCGTTGATACTATCAATAAGTACCAAGATAGCGTGAACGAAGAGGTTAGATGGATTTACGTAAACGAGCCTTTTGAAGAGTCTATTGATAGAATTTATATATTTATCCTGACGGATGAAGTAGTAAATCAATACGCTGAAGTTAACTTATTTTGTGCTGCTAGAGCGTTCACGGATCGCCGAGTGATCATCATTCATGAAAGGCTATTGCATGCCTTCGCAACTGCTACAAGTTGCTACCATGACACTGGTAATTTGTTCGATTGGAGAACAGATGAGTCTTCATTTTTGCCGTCAATGATTGAGAAAGCTCAACAAATCTTTCTACCCGAGGGTCAATCGCCAGTGCCACTGTCTGAAGTAACTATCGACCCAAAAAACGTTGAGGGAGTGCTTCCGGGAGAAATCGTTTATACAGAGATTTTTGGTCGTCAGCTTAGGCCGCTTTTGATCATTGCACATGAACTAGCTCATCTCGTTCTTCATAGCGATGGGTCGGACTATGGGTTTGAGATATCGATCCCGACTGCGGGTGTCGAAGAGTTTTTTGAAAAGGAAGCAGTGGCGGACCAGCTTGCCGTCGAAATGATACTAAGGGCTGTAGGCGCGCCCGACGCCAGCTTGCAAGATACGCTGTCAGATCGGGGCAACGGTGCGCTAGCAATGATTTTCAATAGTGTCTTGTATACCGGAGCCAGCTTGCGAGCGGTTGCAAATGATACATCGCCTGATGAAGAAGCGTGCGACACTGACCTCTATCTCGCGTTTCGAATAGCTTCCATAGCTCGATCGATGGTGTTCTATCAAGGGATGTTCATGGGGGAACCGAGGCCCGAAACCTTTGATTCCTTCTATGAAGAACAACGGCAACCAATTGCGGAGAGGATAAAAAATTGCGAACCTACTTAGGTGTGTTTTGTCTGATGGTATCGTCCTTTTTGAGCGTCGTTTTGCTTGATAACTTTGTATACACAGAAGGAACCGGTCTTTCATGGGATGGCTCAACTAGTGATACATGCAATGGAGCGTCTTTGCTTAAGTGTGGTATCGGATGGGTTATCGGGATTTCAATTGCAGGTATCATTTTTGGTGCCGTCGGGATGATTGCATCTGCTGCAACGGATGTAGCTAAATCTCGCGGGTTTCGTAGGGTTGGGTTCCGCCAATTAATCTCGCACACCTTCAAGTCAACAGACTTTGCTTTATCTGTACTGTTCTTTCCGTTCGTAATGGTTCTAATAGTGAAAGCCATATTAGAATCCGACGACCTTTTACTTTCGATGATAACATCGTTTCAAACCGGTTTCGTTATAAAGTCGTTTGCGAGTTCAATTGGGTCTACGAAAACAGAGTAGCTAAAGAGTTCGGTGACGAAAGCCGCCAACTCCGACATTCATGCAGGCCGCAGCATTTGCCACTATGGGCTCAAAGCGGTCATTTTTCCCGGCGCAACGATGAAACTGTGCCCGGATTTGCTTTCGATAGCGCCAATGCGGACTTAACAGCCGTTCGTTGCCTCGTTGAGATTAGTATCGTCGTATCTACGAACGTATGTGTTGGTCAGATATGCCACGGGGGATTGGGAACATGTTCGAACCGAGCGACATCGTTACTTCGGAGGCCGAGGTCAGAGCCGTCATTCCAGGAACGTTTGAGCGGCAGGTCCGTAAGGTCATAGATCACATCGACGAGCATGTGCGTATCTGGATCGAACGGTCCCCGTTCATGACAATGGCCACCTATTCATCCTCCGGGACCGTAGACGTTTCGCCAAAGGGCGATCCGGCTGGATTTGTGAAAGTGTTAGATAAAAAAACACTGGCCATCCCTGACCGTCCCGGCAATCACCGCTTTGATAGTTTCCTCAATATCTTTGAAACCGGTCGTATCGGTTTGATGTTCCTGGTGCCAAATAGATTGGAGGTTGTTCGAGTGAGTGGGACCGCACAAGTGGTGCGCGATGTCGACTTACGTGAACAAATGGCGGTCGAGGGCAAAATCCCAGACTTTGCCATTGTCGTGAGGGTCGAGGAGGCATTTTACCATTGTGGCAAGGCCGTAATCCGCTCTTCGCTTTGGGAACCCGAAAAAGCAGTTTCCGTTGAAGGTCTGCCAACCTACGGTCGCGCGCTGAAGGCGCACGGCGCACTGGACACGCCGCTCGAAGAGGTTGAGCGCCTTACCGAGGACAATCTGAAGTATCGGCTTTATGACGAGTAGCTGGGTCGCTACAGAGACGTGACGCTGGTGTCGTCATAGAAGTGTTTATTGGCACTTTGAGTGGGTTGCAGCACCTGCATACACGCGTACTTTGGGCTCACTGCGAACTTTGGCGACGTCCACGCCGGGCAGCAGGATCTTCCGAAAACCGGACCTTGATTTCGAAGTGCCTTCAAAACTTCAAGGATTGGCTTTCAGTTTGCGAGTCCCCGCCTAGAAACGCTGTAAATCCTCAGCAATCGAGATCTTCCCAGAGAATGTTTTTTCGATCTGCGACTGATATTCTGGGGCCGTCTCGGGCGTGATTGAATCCAATGGGATGTGGACGGCCACCAAATGGTCTGCGCCAGCATGTGTCGCCAGCGATCCCAGCGCCTCTGGCACGAGATGATGTTCCGCCATATGGCGCGCCATCATGTCGATGTTCTGTTCAGGCATATTGGGGTTCTTCTTGCGCACCATTGCCATAGTGCCCTCGACATCCATCAACTCGCCGACCAACAAATCAACTCCTTCAGCGAAGGTCTCAAGCGCTTTGCAAGGGCCGGTGTCCCCAGTGAACAGGATTGATCTGTCTGGAGCGTCAAACCGCAGTGACAAGGACACGGCGCCGTCCTTGCCAAACTGATCCTCGGCGCGGTAATGCGTGTTCTCGCAGGTGGAGACGGTCACATCCTCGATGTCGAAACGGTCGCCTGGCGCGATATCTTCGACATGTAAAAAATCGTTCGGGTGCGGGTAGTTTTTGCCAGGCAAACCCAGCCCAATGTCATGTGTCACTTCGCAGGCAGCGACGAGGGACGACACAATCTGCGCGGTGCCTTTGGGGCCTCGGATCCGCAGCGGCGTGGCCCGCATCATCATCATGCTCGCGCCAATCAACGCAAATAGTCCAGCGATGTGGTCCATATGGTGGTGAGAAATGACAACGTCATTCAACGTCCTAAAGTCGATACCTGCGCGCATGAGTTGGCCAATGGCTCCATCGCCACAGTCGACAAGGATGCAGTGGTCCCCACGCACAACCGCATGAGAGGGCTGCGCGCGCGTCAGTTTTGGGACAGGGCCGCCAGCGGTGCCTAGAGTGATAAATGTTGTTTGGTGATCCATTGGCAGAAAACTCCGATCTCTAAGCAGATTGCTTCGAGGCAAGATCCAGTCTTTTGCGTGACTGTTGCGCCGCAGCCCGCATGTTTTTGGCAAAGAGCGTCACGTCTATCTCTGTTGCGATGAACGTTGCACCCATACTGCGGCAGCGCTCTTGCAACTCTGTGTCCATTGTCAGGATGCCGGCGGCCTTGCCGCTGTCGACGATCTTGGCCGTCGCGTCGAGCACTGCCTGTTTGACCGAGGCGTTATCAGCCTGGCCGATATACCCCATGTCAGCCGCCAGATCAGAAGGACCGATGAAAACGCCGTCCAGCCCTTCGACGTCCAAGATCTCATCCAACGCCGCCAAGCCTGCACGGTTCTCGACCTGTGCCAGCAGGCAAATTTCGTCACGTGCCGTGGTGAGATAGTCCGAAATACCCGCAAATTCCGAAGCACGTGCCAATGCAGAACCGACACCGCGCACGCCGCGTGGCGGGTAGGTTACTGCATCGACCAACGCCTGGGCTTGCGCTTTGGAGTCCACCATCGGCACCAAAAGGCTCTGTGCACCCGCGTCCAAGAGCTGTTTCAGGATCCAAGTCTCACCAATTGGCGGCCGTACGACGGCGTGCGGCCCAAGACCTGCTATGACTTGCAGTTGCGCCGTGATGGACCGCAGATCATTGGGCGCGTGCTCGCCATCGATCAGCAGCCAATCGAATCCAGCTTTTGCGCTAATCTCTGCCACATAGGGATCCGCGAGACCGAGCCAGCACCCAACTTGCAGCGTGCCGCTGTTGATCGCCGATTTAAAGTTATTTGTGGGTGCGGGCATTGGGTTTTCCTTATGTCGCGAAGGCGATCTTGACCTGCCCAAAGCTGCCAAAGTCAGCGGTGATTTCTGTCCCGGGCGGGCACTCGACCGGGCGAATGAAACTGCCTGACAAGATCACATGCCCCGGCTCGATGCGTTGCCCGTATTGGGCCATCCGTTTGGCCAACCAAAGAACGCTGTCGACAGGGTCATTGAGAACACCCGCGCCAAGCCCAGTTTCCTCGACCTCGCCGTCACGCAAAACGACCGCTCCCACCCAGCGAAGATCGTGGTCGGTCAAAGCATGCTTTTGTGGACCTAGAACCACACCGGCGTTGGCGGCGTTATCACTGATCGTATCGAAAACGGTTCTGGTCTTTCCAGTATCCGGATCCACGCGTTGAATGCGCGTGTCCAAAATCTCAATCGACGGGCATACATAATCTGTGGCGGCCAGAATGTCGTCGCGTGTCACGGTGCTTCCGCCAACTTCCGATTTCATCACGAAGGCAATCTCGGCCTCAATGCGCGGCTGGATGAAGCGGCCTTTTGGAACGATAGACCCGTCTTCAAACACCATGTCATCGAACAGGATGCCGCTGTCGGGAATGTCGATATTCAGCGCGTATTGCATGGCTTTGGACGTCAGGCCGATTTTCCAGCCGACAACCGTGCGACCCGCATCGCGTTTGGCGCGGTAGATCGCGTTCTGGATCTCATAGGCATCGTCCATGCCCATCTCTGGGTGCCGCAGGGTCAAAAGACCGATCTGCGTTCCCGTTTCTTCTGCCCGGATCAGGTCCGCGGAGGCTGCCTTGTGGTCATCTGCGTTCATAGGGCTTCGTCCGCCACGGTGTTTGACAGCGTGCCAATGCCTGCGACCTCGATCTCGACCAGGTCGCCTGGCGCCAGATACTGCGGCGGGTCAAGGCGCGCGCCGGAACCGGTGGGCGTGCCCGTCACGATGACATCGCCGGGCGCGAGCGTCATGAAGGTCGAGATATATTCGATCTGACGACGGATCGGGAACATCATGCGATCCAGCGTGTCCTCTTGGCGAACCGTGCCATTAACGCGGGTCACAAGGCGCGCGTCATCCAACTGGCTAGCATCAGTAAACGGAACGAGCCAGGGACCGATTGCGCCTGAATTGTCCCAGTTTTTGCCTTGGGTGACGTTGAACTTTGCGTGACGCACCCAGTCGCGGATCGTGCCTTCATTACACAGCGTGAGCGCTGCAATATGGTCATAGGCATTTCCTTGCGAGATCCGGCGCCCACCTTTGCCGATGACGATGGCGACTTCGCCCTCATAATCTAGTTTGTGGCTCTCCGGCGGTCGGATCAGGGGGCGATTATGACCGGTAAAGCCGCTCGCGAAGCGCGGGAAAAGCGACATGAACTTGGGCTGTTCGCTGCCATCCTTGTACTCGGCATTGCGATCCGGAAAGTTCACGCCAACGCATAAGATGCGCGGCGCATTGGGCAGGACCATCTCGTATTCAAATTGGGTGTGCGTCGGTGCCCGGCCTTCTGATGCAGCAGCCAATTCATCCAGACCGCCCGCCCTTACGGCATCGAGCAGCGTCAGCCATTTTGGAAAGTCTGGATTAAGCGCAATTACGCCGTCTTCTAGAACGGCCCCATAAAACGTATCACCATTGGCGCTGAACGTGGCAAAGCGCATAATTAACCCTCCCCGGCGGGGTCAATGCCGCCCATGCAGATGTATTTGAGCTCCAGGTAATCATCGAGGCCATGCCGTGACCCCTCACGCCCCAGACCCGATGCCTTGACGCCGCCAAACGGCGCCTCAGCGGTAGAAACGAGCCCTGTGTTCACACCAACCATACCGTAGTCCAGCGCCTCCGAGACCCGCCAGACCCGGGCGTGATCGCGTGTGTAGAAATAGGACGCCAGCCCAAATTCGGTGTCATTCGAGGCCGCGATCACCTCGGCCTCGGTCTCAAAGCGAAAGAGCGGGGCGACTGGGCCAAAGGTCTCTTCAACCGCCACCTTCATGTCAGACGTGACGCCCGTCAGAACGGTCGGTTCAAAGAATGTCCCGCCCAGGGCATGCGGCTTGCCGCCCTGAATAACTGCTGCGCCTTTGGCGGTTGCGTCTTCAAGATGCTCGGTGACTTTGGCCACGGCTGCGTCATCAATGAGCGGGCCAAAGACGACGCCTTCGTCAAACCCGTCGCCAGTTGGCAGCGTCGAGACTTTTGCGGCGAGTTTCTTGGCGAAAGCGTCATAGACCCCCGTTTGCACGTAAATTCTGTTGGCGCAGACACAGGTTTGTCCGTTGTTGCGAAACTTTGCGATCACTGCGCCTTCGACAGCTGCGTCCAGATCGGCGTCGTCAAACACGATGAACGGCGCGTTGCCGCCGAGCTCAAGCCCCAGCTTTTTGATGGTAGGCGCGCATTGCGCATAAAGTTTGGCGCCAACCTCGGTCGATCCCGTAAAGGTGAGCTTTCGCACAACTGGGCTATCGGTCATGGCCTGCCCGATTTCGCGCGATGGGCCGGTCAGCACTGAAAACAAACCGGGCGGCAGACCGGCTTCTTCGGCCAGAACCGCCAAGGCAATGGCAGAGAACGGGGTCTGAGACGCAGGTTTCAGGACCATCGCACAACCAGCAGCAAAGGCAGGGCCTGCTTTGCGAGTGATCATCGCATTCGGAAAATTCCAAGGCGTGATCGCGGCAACCACACCGATGGGCTGCTTGACCGACAGAATTCGCTTGTCTGGCGCGTGGCTGGGCGTGATATCGCCATAGGCCCGCCGTGCTTCTTCGGCATACCACTCGATAAACGACGCTCCATACGCGATTTCTCCAATCGCCTCGGCCAGAGGTTTGCCTTGTTCCGCGGTCAAAATGGCGCCTAGGTCGCGTTGGTTGGCCATCATCAGATCGAACCACTGCCGCAAGACCATGCTGCGATCCTTAGCAGTCCGTGCGGCCCATGCGGTTTTCGCGACTTGAGCGGCTTCGATGGCCTCACCCGTGTCCTCGGCGCTCAGATTGGGCACATGGCCCAGTACGGCCCCCGTCGCAGGGTTCCGAACCGGAATACCGCTGGCATCGGCTTCAATCCACCGTTCGCCAACACGAGCCGCCTGCCGGAACAGAGCAGGATTTGCCAGTTTCGGGATGGTCATGGCGCGATAATTGGGCTGGCTGCCATCTGGCTGTCTTGTGTTGCGACACCAGTGAACTCAGTTCCATGCTCAAACCAGCTTTTGGGTGCTGGCGCGCCCCAAAGCGTTTGGCGTTGCGGGTCTTTGAGATCCCATTTGATCGGCTCAAGATCTGGATCCACCGTCTGATAGTCAGAACAATAAATTTCGATCCGATGCCCATCCGGGTCTAGTACGTACAAGAAAAACGCGTTGGAAATACCGTGCCGCCCCGGGCCCCGTTCAATGTTTGTAACATAGCCCGTGCTGGCCATCAGATCGCACAGATCAATGATGTTTAGCGGTGTCGGAACCCAAAACGCCACGTGGTGCATGCGCGGGCCGGTGCCATTTGTAAAGGCCATGTCATGCACACCGCCCTTGCGGTGCATCCAGGCAGCCCACAGCTTCTTGCTGTCCTCATCTTCGGTATATTCCGTCACGCGGAACCCAAAGTCGTTGTAGAATGCGACGGACGCGTCCACGTCGTTGCTGAAGACATTGAAGTGATCGATCCGCAGCGGTTTGACCCCGCGGTACAGGGCGTATTGCTGGTGGATCGGCGCGAGGCGGTCCATCTTGTGGTAGAACTCAAGAGGGATGCCCATATTGTCAGACGTCAGCAGAGTACGCCCTTGATATGCACGTTCGACCCAGCTGGTTGGGCGCCCCTTTGACTGGAAATAGGCCTCGGCGCGATCCAGATCGGCGTCATCAAAGGTCTTAAAGCCCATCACCTCGACGGTGCCCGGCTGGTCGGACTTTTGAAGAATGATGCAGTGATGCCCGCGCTCCTCCATCGCCCGAAGGTAAACATGCGTGTCCGTTTCATCCGTCACCTGCAAGCCAAGGATTTCGGAGTAGAACTTTTGCGACGCAGCGAGGTCCGAGACATTCAGGCACACATGGCTCAATCGGATCGTGTTGAAGTCCGGATATAGGTTTGGTGTTGGCAAAGGCATTTTGATGACTCCCTAATTTTTCGCTGTCGCGTCGCTATGAAAGCGCGCCAAGCTTGGTGATTTTGTGCTGTCCCGTCGCAAAGCCGATGTGCTTCTGCTCCATGTAAAACTCAAATGACCAGTCCCCGCCGTCACGCCCGATACCACTGGCTTTGACGCCGCCAAACGGGGTCGGCAGATGCCGCACATTCTCTGAATTGACCCAGATCATGCCAGCTTCGAGCTTATCCGTGAAACGCAATGCGCGCGTTAAATCATTGGTCCAGACATAGCCCGTCAGGCCGTAGGCGACGTCGTTGGCGATTGCCAGCGCTTCGTCTTCGGTAGAGAACGGAATGGATGTTAGCACCGGGCCAAAGATTTCTTCCTGTGCGATGCGCATTCTGTTGTTGGCGCCCGTAAAGAGGGTCGGTTTCACAAAGTAGCCTTCGTCGCCCAGTTTGGAGCCGCCCGCAGCAATCGTTGCGCCGTCTTCCTTGGCGATATCAAAGTAACTTGTGACCTTTTTGTAGTGTTCTTCCGTGACAAGCGGCCCGATTTCCGTCGCCGGATCCAGCGGGTGACCCACTTTGATGTTGTTCACGCGTTCGATCAGTTTCGCTTCGAAGTCTTCCCGGATCGTGTCTTGCACGAGCAGGCGCGAGGACGATGTACAGCGTTCCCCATTGATCGAATAGATCATGAAAATCACTGCATCGAGCGCCCGCTCCAAATCAGCATCGTCAAAGACGATCACCGGGTTCTTGCCGCCAAGCTCAAGATGGTTCCGTTTGAGTGTATCGGCCCCTTGCTTGGTGATCAGGCTACCGGTCCGGCTTTCCCCGACAAAGGCAATCGCCTTGATCTTGGGGTGTTCGCACAGCGCCTTCCCGGCCCCTTCGCCGAACCCGTTAACGGTGTTCAGAACACCCGGCGGCAGGCCAGCCTCTTCGGCAATCTCAACCAGCAACCGTGCCGTCACAGGCGAAGCTTCAGCCGGTTTATGGACAACCGTGCATCCCGCCGCCAGCGCTGGCGCGATCTTCCATGTCGACAGCATGAAAGGCGTGTTCCAGGGCGTGATCACGCCCACAGGCCCGATGGGCACCCGGGTCGTGATATTCATCAGACTTGGTGATTTCAGATGCTGACCATCGCGCGCCTGCACAACCTGATCGGCGAAGTAACGGAAATTCTCTGCCCCGCGCAGTGCGGCCTTTGACATGAATTTATAGGCCTGGCCGGTGTCCCAGCATTCACACAGCGCAATTTCCTCGGCCCGCGCCTCAATCCCTTCGGCCACGCGGATGAGGATCTTTTTGCGCTCAAGCGCGGGCATGTCGCGCCACAGCGAAAAGGCATCATGTGCCGCATCAGCGGCGGCGCTGATATCCGCTTCCGTGCCGTGCGCTACATCGCAGATGGTGCTTTTATCCACGGGTGAGATGTTTTCGAATACACCACCGGAACCGGCGACATCTTTACCGCCCACACGGTTTTTGATGCCGTCACTTTTGAAACGGCTCAGATAGCCATCCAGTTTGGACAAATTTTCATCGAGAACGGTCATGTCTTCTCCTCCAGATGGTCCCTGATTGTGCCAAATTTGGGTGACAGGGCCGCGTTGATATCACGGATTTCTGCCGACAACGCGATGGACCGCGTCTGAAATGCTTCGGCCAAGAACTCCTTCATCGCCTCAAAAATACTGGTCACTGCAGCTCGTTTGACCGCCACTGTTCTGCCCTCGCGTAGCCGGATCGACAGATCAATAAACGCATGGTCCGGGTTTCCATCCGCAATTGCATAATGGTCGACCCGGGTTGCACGCACCCGTATTCCCACCACAGGAAACGCATCAACTTCGGCCGCAGCACTCCGCACCGTTTCACACAGCGCCGCAACATCAACGCCGGCTTCAAGGCTGCTAGAATACTCAATGTGAAAGTGCGGCACGGCATTTCCTTAACATGTTAATTATTGCGAAGTTAATTAAAATCGGTCAGACCTGTCAAGACAAGGATTGTGTTCAAAGCGACAAGTGACGATGAAAGCGGGATGACCAAGTCGTTACCATCGACAGAACGTTCCTTGCCCATTGCGCTGATCCGCGCGCGCGAAGGTGTTATGGCACCCATTCGCAGCATGTTGGCGGATACCGGTCTGACCGAACAGCAATGGCGCGTTCTGCGGGTCTTGTCAGAGTTCGGCCAAATGGATGCCAACACGCTGGCAATTCGGGCAAGCCTCTTGTTTCCGAGCCTAACCCGGATCGCGACGACACTGCGCAAAAAGGGGCTAGTGACCCAAGAACAAGACGCAGAAGACCGTCGCAAACTTCTGATCGAGATCACCTCAGACGGGCAGGCAATCATTGATGCGCACAACGCTGAGGCAGCCCTGATCGTCGAAGGTTTCAAAGCGAAACTTGGTGACGACAACTATGAACTCCTCCTTGATTTGCTCTGCCAGTTGGATCCGAGCCACGCGCTCAGCCGTGCCAAACCAGACTGATCGGTCATGACGTCAGATTGCGATGGGCCTCTACTCAGTCCACAGGATCGAAAGCCGTCGGAAACTGTTCGCGGTAAGCAGTCAATTTCTCGCGGAAGTCTGGAAGGCACTGCCGGCCCGTTCTGGCGTGATCGGAGTCTTCTGAGATCGCACTGTAGGGGAACGTATCCAGATGCTGCATGCTGGGGCGCGCTGCCAAACGATCCCACCAGGCCCGCGTGCGCGGGTAGTTTTCCATCCATTCATCCAGCCAACGGACCATTTCCAGAACCTTCACAAAGGGCCCCAGATTTGTTTCCGCCAGCGTGAACTGATCGCCCATCAGCCATGGGCGGCCGTCACGAAATTCATGCTCCATCAGCTTAAAGACCATTTCAAACGCTCCGATGGCGCGCATAACGTAGGGCGAGTCGAACCCCTCCAGCACAACCGATTTTTGCCGATAAAGCCGGTCAATGCTTGGGATCGTTGCCCACCGGGCTTCCATCTTGTCTCGCGGCACTGTCAGGCGAAACTTCGTGACGAAGTTGATGATCGCCGTAGCTTCGAAAGCCTTCTCGTCGAACTGCTTGATCCACTCGTGCATGTGGTACTGCTGCACAAGCTCCTTAGGTTTCAAAGACGGGCCATCGAACGTATCGTCGATGTATTTGCAGATCAGTGACGACTCGCGGATCGGCGCGCCGTCATGCACAAGTGTTGGAACCACGCCTTGTGGGTTAAGCTTTAGATACTCGGGTTTGAACTGATCCTTGTTCATCAAGATCATCTTGTGGGGTGTCCAGTCCTCGACGCCCTTTTCAGCAAGTGTTAGAACCACGCGGTTGGAACACACCGAGTCCGTTTCTTCCAAGTAATACAGGTCTAAAGCCACAGTAGCCTCCTTATCGATATGTTGCTCGGCCAGGATCAGCTGACACGTTGATCAATCGCTCCCATGAGCGAATTCCCTTGATGGTCAAAAAGCTCGATCCGGATGGTGTCACCGGGTTTCATGAACTCCAGCGTTGCCGATCCGGTCGTGATCGTCTCATGCGCCCGATACTCTCCGATGCAGCCAAAGCCGGCGCTGTCATCTTCGTTCGATACGGTGCCCAACGCGAGAATGGTCCCCGCCTCTAGGTTGCGGGTTTGGGCGCAATGGGCGATGGCATCGCCATAGCTGAACGGACAATCGATGCCCGCTTCAATGTCACCCACCATTTCGCCGCGAAGGGTCACTTTCATTTTCCCAGAGACCAAGCGACCATCCCAATGATCGCCCAGCTCGTCGGGTGTGACGGCAATTGGCCCCAATGCGCTTTCCGGTTTGGAGACAAGAAAGCCGAACGTGCGCTTAAGCTCGGGCGCTACAATGCGGCGCAGCGAGGTATCCTGCAGCAGGCAAAACAGCTTGATATGCTTGTGCGCGTCTGTCGCGGATGTACCTCGCGGGACAGCCCCAAGGATCGATGCTATTTCAGCTTCGAAGTCGATCAGATCTTCGGCCTTTTGGCCAGCAATTGGATCGTTCCAAGCCCCATATCCGTAGGAAATGCCTTGATAGATCAGCGGCGCATCCCAGATGTCGTCCGGCAGGCTATCGCCGCGCGCCTGGCGGTTGCGGCGGATGTGGCTGATATAGCAAGCACCATCCAGATACTGATACGCCCGTGGCAGCGGGGCCGCGAGCGACGACATATCCAGCGGAAAGCTGTCTGCGGCCGTTCCGGCATTCAGCGCCTCATACACAGCTTCAACCAATGGGCTGAGCGTGTCCCAATCATCCAGTAACGCTTGCAATGTTGGCGCAATCTGCGCGACCTTCGCGGCGGCTGACAGATCGCGAGAAACAACAATCAACGTGCCATCGGGCCCGCTTTTTAGAGAAGCTAGTTTCATGGGTCGCTCTTGTCGCCTGAGATATGGAATAGGTTGATCAACTGAAAAGCACCTGGAGCTGGGTGTATTCGGCAAGGCCCTCTTCGGCGAACTCGACGCCGAGACCGGATTTCTTCGCGCCTCCAAATGGTGCGTTAGGTTGAATGCCCGGATGTTTGTTGATCCAAACCGAACCGGATTGGAGGCGCGGCGCCAATGAGCGCGCCAGCTCAATGTCCTTCGTCCAGATTGAGGCGCCTAGACCGTTGTCGTTGTCATTAGCTGCTGCAATAGCCGCATCAATATCGGTGAAGCGGATAATGGGCAGTGCCGGGCCGAACTGCTCTTGTTGAACCAGTGCCGCGTCATTCTCGATATCGGCAATTAGCGTGGCTGGATAAAATAGCCCTTCGCCCGGTGAGCCGCCGAGCAGCACACGCGCGTCCGGTTTCGCCTCTTCAACAAGATTGGAAACGATATCAACCTGGTCTTGTGTTGTCAGCGGCCCAAGAAGGTTTGCCTCGACCGCGCCATCTCCCATGGGCACCGTCTTGGCATAGGCCGTCAGCTCGACGCACATCTCGTCATAGATGTCGTCATGGACATACAGCCGCTTAATCGCCACACAGGTCTGCCCAGAATTCAGGAAAGCGCCCCAAAAAATCTGCTCTGCAATCTCTTTGGGGTCACTGTCAGGTAGAACAATAGCGGCATCGTTTCCACCAAGCTCGAGCGTCAGACGTTTCATCGTGTCGGCGGCAGATTTGATGATCCGGACGCCCGTTTGCGTTGATCCTGTGAACACGATCTTTGCAATGTCGGGATGCGTCGACATGGCCGCGCCAAGATTGAACTCAATATCGTCGGACACCACCAGGTTCACAACGCCGGGCGGAAGAATATCTTGCATCAACTCAACCATCCGCATGACAGTCAGAGGGGCAACCGGTGAAGGCTTCACCACAATGGTGTTGCCGCTGCGAATAGCTGGCAAGATATGCCATACAGCGATCATAGCCGGTGCGTTCCACGGCAGGATGGAGCCGACAACGCCCAGCGGTTTGCGCACCTTCACGACACGCCCTTCGGCATCGTCCTGAATGACTTCGGGCTTCAGGCTTAACGTCGCCGTATGGCGGGACCATCTGATCGACTGAGCGATTTCCCCGCGCGATCCGCGTCCGGCCAAAGGCTTGCCCTGCTCGGCGGTCAGAAGCTGCGCCAGCTCCTCATGGTGGTCTTCAAAGGCCGCGGCGATCCGAGTGCAAACAGCGCTGCGCACCTCGTCGCTTTCGATGGACCACGTCTTGAATGCCTCGGACGCGGATGCAACAGCGGCTTCCAGGTCTTCTGGCGTTGCGTTGCCGACCCGTGCAACTGCTATATCGGTTGCAGGATTGGTAACGACAAAGTGCGTTGAGCCTGGCACTGGCTTTCCGTCAATGATCATTTCCGAGACTTGCATGGTTCATCCTCTGGCGGTGTCTTGCGTTCGAAACGCAGAAGAGCGTTTGTCCTGAACAAAGACTTGAAAATAGGCGAGCTAAGCTTCGGCAAAGGCCGAGGAAGCCGCACCGCCAATGGTCCGCTGCTTTCGTCCAAGAGGCGCATCTTGGCCGCTTTGACGAGTTCATACTGCGGTCCGGGTGCGTGGTAAGTCATCAGATCAGACCACTTTCTTGAACTGGCGTTCCAAACCGTCCCAAGCGTTCGGATACGTCGCATCGACCCTTTCCGAACTTGACGCAAACGCGGTCGGTTTCTGGACGTGCCGGGTTTCGAACATAAACGCCATCGTGCCGGTCAGTTTTTCAGGAACCAGCTCCTTGTCACTTGCGCCTTGGAACGCATCAGTATCTGGTCCATGCGCGACCAGCGCATTATGCAAGCTCATTGCGCCCGGTTTGAACCCATCTGGCTTGGCATCATAAACGCCGTAGATCAGCCCCATGAATTCAGACATGACGTTCATGTGGTACCAAGGCGGGCGGAAACTATCCTCCATCACCAGCCAACGCTCCGGAAAAATAACGAAATCCATATTCGCCGTGCCAATCGTGTCTGAAGGCGAGCTGAGAACTGTATAGATTGATGGATCGGGGTGATCGAAACTGACGGAACCAACAGCGGCAAAACGGCGAAGGTCGAACTTGTAAGGTGCGTAGTTGCCATGCCAAGCAACAACATCCAGCGGGGAATGCGACAGTTGGGTTTTGAACATGCGCCCGCCGGATTTCATATAAAGCTCAAAGCTTCCGGCCCGGTCTTCGTACGCTGCAGCGGGGCACAGAAAGTCGCGCGCATTAGCAAGGCAATTTGCCCCAATCGGTCCGCGTTCGGGCAAGGTCAGCGCGCGTCCGTAGTTTTCGGCTATGTATCCGCGGATCGGACCATCCACCTGTTCGACACGGAAGCGAACTCCGCGCGGAATAACCAGGATCTCGCCGGGGCTGACTACCAAGATCCCCAACTCCGTTACGAACCTCTGTGCGCCCAGTTGCGGTACGATCAGCAACTCACCGTCTGCTGTCATGAAGAACCGGTCGGTCATGGATGTGTTCGCCACATAAACATGCGAAGCGATACCGACGCCTGCATCGCAATCTCCAGCCGTTGTGATTGTCTTCAGCCCGTCTATGAAATCAACTGATTTGCCATCGGGGATCTCGATTGGCGGCCAGCGCAGTTGCATCGCTGGCAAGGTGCTTTCGTCGCAAGGCGCGGTGCGAACATCCGCAATTGGCACCTCTTCAAAACCGGTGCCGTGTTTGACGGACGGAACGATCCGGTACAGCCAGGATCTTTTGTTTTCATGCCGCGGCGCGGTGAATGCAGTGCCGCTCAGCTGCTCGGCGTACAGTCCCAATGGAGGCCTTTGGGGAGAGTTTCGCCCAATCGGCAGCGCACCGTCCTCTGCTTGCGTCGAAAAGGTATTGCCAAAGCCGGGCATGTACCCAAAGTCGGGAGCGGCGTCTTTGATCTCGCCGCCGCGGATAACGATGTCACCCTGGTACATGGTAAATCCCCAATCCATTTCGAACGCTGGTTGGCGCACTCGCCTTGAACGCGCCAACCTTGTCTTGCTAAGCTTTAGTTGGCCGGTGCCATTGAGCCTTCGGGAATTGTGAAGCCCGATTCTTTGTAGTAGCGCTGTGCGCCTGGATGCAGAGGCAGGCCACCATTCTGAATGCCGGTCTCGACTGTGATGTGCTCCAACCACGGTGTTGACGCGCGCGCCGCATCAGCCGCTTCCCAAAAGGTTTTTGTGATGTCGTAGACGGTATCTTCGTCCAGATCTGCACGCGTCGCGAGGCCAACAACAACGCTGTAGGTATAGACCGGCTCTGTATTGGCCAGACGACCATCATATGACGCGGGATCAATCGCTGCCAACTGGCGGCCTGGCACACGCGAAGGTGCAGTCTGCTCTTCGGTTTGTGCGTCAAGTTCGGCTTTGGTTGGTCCAAGCAAACGAATTTCGTTTGTCGCGATCAACTGCTCCATCTGTGGGAAGGGCGGAACGCCACCGACCACGTAGACATCGACCTGCCGGTCCTGGAAGGCCTGGAACGCGGAGGACCATGAGCCTTTGAAGTTCTCGTAGTCTTTGCCTGCTTCCATGCCCGTCTGGGCCTTCACCCATTGATGAGACGAATTCCAAGCGCCGCCGCCTGGAGGGCCGAGGAAGACCGTCTTACCTCGGATATCCTCAATCGACGTCATGCCATCGTCTGCATAGGTGATGTAGTGTACAGGTCCCCAGGGAAACCAGTAGACGAGCCGGAGATTTTCGGCCAGTTCCGGCGCGTTACTCAGCTTTTGATACATGGCCTTTTGGCCTTTCATCAGCTGGATCAGAACCGGTGCCGTCATGCCCAAGTCGATCTCGCCTTTGGCAAGGTCGATCATGTGCTTGGTCGCCGCACCGGTCGCATCGACCGTAATGTTGTGCTTTTCCTGATTACTGTTCACCAAGGTCGCCATTGTACTCATTGTTAGGTAACCGGACGTTCCCGGTGCGACCGTCGACATCTTTAGGTCCTCGGCCTGCGCACCAGATGCGAAGCTCAATGCGCCTGCCAGCGCGAGGTTGAGTATGTGTTTCATTTAGTCCTCCCTAGTTTTGGTTTCTTGAAGCTCAGTCGTTCGTTTGATGGGTTGGGCGGGCAACGCCAAGCAAACTCAGTGCAATCAGCGCAATTCCAAGAACAGCTCCGGCCAGTGAGGTTGGCGCTGTCGGCCACAACAACAGACCAGCAGCAATCAGCCGAGTGATCGCTTGCCATGACGGCAAATGCTGCGTCTCATGCCGCGCGAAAGCCGTCGCAACGAGCCATGTTGCCAGAAGAAACATCGCAATGGTTGCGATGATGCTCCCAACGGTAAAGCCATTGATCAGCAAGATGTCGGGGTTGAAGACGAACAGAAACGGAATGATGAAGCCTGCAAAAGACAGACGGATCGCTTCGACGCCGGTCTCCATTGGCCTCGCGCCGGCGATTGGCGCGGCGGCAAAAGCTGCAAGCGCGACAGGCGGCGTTACCATGGACAGAACCCCAAAGTACAAGATGAACAGGTGTGCGGCGATTGTTGGAACACCCAGCGTCTCAAGCACTGGCCCCATGACAAGCGCCAGGACGAGATAGGCGGTCACAGACGGCACGCCCATTCCCATCACCAGACAGCCCAGCATCACGAGAAGAAGGCTGATCATCAGGCTTTCACCGGAGAACGCGAGTATGGCCTGAGACAATTGCAGCCCGACGCCTGTCATATTTATAACGCCGATTACAAATCCTACTGCCGCCACTATGACCATCAGCACAGCAGAGGTCGTTCCCGCATCCACCAATGCATCCCACCATTTGCGCGGGTTTCTGAATTCAGGAAACAAGAGCAGGCTCATCACCGCTGCTGTTATCAGGGCCGAGAACCCGGCATACTGCGCAGTGCGGCCTTGCATCAGCATAAAGATGATGACGCCCAGTGGCACAAAGAAGGCTGCACTTTGTAGCCAATCCTTGCCTGTCAGGTGCTCCCGCTCTTCTGGAGGCGTCGGCTTCAGGCCGAGCTTCTTTGCCTCGATCAGAACAACCACAAAGAGCGATGTATAAAAGAAAATGGCGGGGATAAGCGCGGCAACAACAATAGACAAGTACGGAATGCCCGTGACGTCTGCCATGACAAACGCAACAACACCCATGACCGGCGGCATGATCTGACCGCCCGTGGATGCAGATGCCTCAACGGCGCCAGCTGTCTTGGGGCGAAACCCGGCCTTTTTGATGATCGGAATTGTAAAAACACCAGTCGAGACAACATTTGCGACTGCCGCACCTGAAATCGTTCCGAACAGCGCGGAACCAACAATTGACGCATGCGCAGGACCGCCGGTGAACCGCGACGTCGCTGCAAACGCCATCTTGAGTAGAATGCTTCCTGCGCCGGAAGCCTGCAGAACCGCACCAAAGGCGATGAAAATGAGGACAACGCGGCTGACGACCTGAACGGGCAGACCGAAGACGCCGTCGGTCGAATACCAAAGGTTGTCTGCAACGCGCGTCCAAGACACATCGCCCCCAAAAGGCAGCAATACGTAGGCGCCCATCGCCAAGTAAACCAGCACCATTGGCCAGCCGAATTCGCGCAAAGTCGCGTAGGCAATCAACCCAAAAGCCAGCCAGCCAAACATCAACTGTGTTTGGGTGATCTCAATGAAGAAGGTTTCTTGCTCCAAAATAAGCTGGAGCCAGAGGCCGATCAGACCCAGAACAACGCAGGCAATCGCTAAATGGAAAATCCGAATGCCCGTCGCTTCATATTTGTTTCTAATCAGCGAAATAACCAGCCCAGCTGCCAGCACGATGGCGAGAAACCACGCGTTGTCCACGCCCCCGAAACCGGCTGTATAAATTGCGAAGAGCCCGAAGCTGGCAGCCAGCACCGCAGCAAGGACATTCAACACCGTGTGGACTATGCCTTTGCTGGGAGGCGTGATAACACTGTCCGTCATCACGCCGCCACAAATCCGCGAAGCTCTGGACTATCGGCAGAATACCTATATGCGCGAAACATCAGGTTGGACGGCTCTCGCGCACCAGGCAAGTACGAGCAAAAATCAGAGCTGATGAAATCCCAGACAATTTCCATGCTTTCGCGGTGCACTTCAAATATCCGGCCATTCACCGATTCAACTACGAGCGTGTTTCCGTTCGGCAGTCGCTGAACGCTGCCCATAACATGGCTATAGAAGGTCCAGGGAATTCCCGCTTCCCACCGCCAAACCTCATCGCCCGTCTCGGCGTCCAACTCGATCACGACCGAACGCTGCGGTTTCGGCTTGTCGTAGGCGCCATTGGCAAAAAAGAGGATACGGCTGCCGTCAAAAACCGGCTGCGGATCATGCGGGCGGCCCCATGTCTCCTGCCGCTTTTCCCAGATGAGACGGTTTTCGGTTGTGGACAAAACCGCGATTGTGTCGAGGTTCCGAAAGTTGATCATGAAGTTGCCATCAGGCAGCGGGCAAACTGTATTTGCGTGCCCAAATTCACCGCGATCAATCCCGTTGGCGATAGGATACTTCTCGGGGTCCAGCGAAGATGTTGACCACTCCCAAACCGTCTCGCCTTGCGGGGAAACAATCCGGAAATAGTCCTCGTATATCTTGCCCTCGATTTCCGTGCCCGGTATGCCGCCCGGAATGCGGGCAGCGAAATCGTCGGGTAAAGCGCGCCAACCGATGTAGACTGTGTTTCCGTCGTCTAAGCGGCGGAAATCATGGTGCTGACTGTCGTCAGTGTATTCCCAAAGAACATCACCGTCCCACGACAGCTCTAAAATACGGCCGCCCCGGGCCGTGTTTAAAGGACATTCGGTAGGAACCTGCACCGAGCACAAAAGCCTTCCGCCGGGAAGAAGGTATGCCATACCGCCAAGATTTCCGGGCAAGGCCCATTGATGGACCTCTTCACCCTGAATGTTCACGAGCCGAACGGTATTCCCCCGTAGGGTGCCAAATACCGTGTAACCACCCCAACAAAGCTCAGCATTATGGCTTAGAAGCCCTAGCTTCTGAAAGTCCATGATTTCCTCCCAACGCGCTTTTTTACGCTTCTTAAAAATAAGAATACTCATTCTATTTGACAAATCAAGCCTAAATCTGGCATCCTGAGGAGAGCCTAGTTCGCAGGTCTGAAATGAGTGAAATTGCACAGCTTTCCCGCAAAATGACCATCCCGGGCGTTAAGCCAGCAGAGCAGAAACGTAGCCGCGCTCTACAAGACAGATTTGTCGTGGCGACCCGCAAAATCTTGCTGACAACGCGATTGAAGGACGTACCGATTCCCGACTTGGCCAAAGCGGCGGGATCATCTGTGGGTGGCTTTTATTCGCGCTTTGAAAGTAAAGATGCGCTTTTTGAGTTCATGCGGAACCAGATGTTTGAAGAACATCTCAAACTGCATGATGAGTATCTGGATCCGGACGGTTTTGCAGAAGGGTCCCACCTCGTTGTGAGTACCGTGTTTGTTGACCTGATGTTGCGAGTCTTCTCTGGTCCTTGGCGCGGTGTCCTGCGTGAGACATTTACCGCCGTGCTTGAAAATCCCAACACGTGGGATCCCATGAAGGCCCGGTTGGAATACCTATGTGATCGGCTTGTGCCGCTTTACGAAAACCGAATTGAAAAGCGCGATGGTCTGCCAGAACGCGTAGCGATCGCCCTCCAGCATCTACTCTCTGTTTTCGACAATGAGATGATGAATCCAAACCTGGAATTCCGGATAAGCGACCCACGATTTCGGTTCTATTTGGCGCAGACGTTCGACATGCTCATCGTCGGCAATTTCCCGGCGCTCCCAACGGTTCAACCCGTTGGCAGTCCGCGCGAAGTCAGCGCATGACATGTCTGTCACCAAACGCAGTGTTTGGATAATCAAGTGAACTGGACCGTAGAGGACGCTCGAAAGAAACGCGCGCATGATACGGTGCGCCGCACAAAACTGAGATCATTGTTCGGCAAATGGATCGAGCGACCCTTGTCAGCCATTCTGCGCCGCGCGCCATCAGGGACCCAGGAATGGACTTACAACGCCATACTCGGTGCCATCGCGCGCCGCATGAACCGGTACCAACAAACGGCTTTCGCGTCATACGAACCCACGGAAACTGACGTTATCTGCTCAGCCTATTTCAAGGCCGGGACAAACTGGGTCATGCATATCTGCTACCAAATCACCCAACACGGTGCCGGCCAGTTCAACCATATCCAAGACGAGATCGCCTGGCCTGATGCGGCGGAACCACGCTACTGGCGCTCACTCGACGACAGCAACGCCGCGACGGCTCCTTCCGGGAAACGGGTAATAAAGTCCCACCTTCCAGCAGACCTTGTTCCCTTAGCGTCACCTGCAAAATTTATTGCGGTAACACGAGACCCGCTGGACTGCGCAGCCTCTGGATATCACTTCTACTCAAGCTTGATCCTTGGCCCTTTTGCACCGCCGCCGGACATATGGTTAAGGTTCTTCGCGTCAGACAAGACCTTTTATGGACCCTGGCATCACTTTACATCCACATGGTGGGCGGCGCGCAATCGTGCCAACGTCCTATTCTTGCGGTTCGAAGACATAAAAACACGCCCTGAGCAGGCAATTCGGCAGATCTCTGAGTTCCTCAGTATTGCTCTAACGGAAGAACAACTTGCAGGCGTTGCAGGCGCCACGTCGTTCATGGCGATGAAAGAGATCAACCACAAGTTCGAGCCTGTACGCCAAACAATTTGGAGTGCCGCAGACACCCAGATTATCCGCAAAGGCGCGGTTGGCGATGGCGATAGCCTATTTTCAAATGAGGCGATCCATGCGTTTCGCCAAAAAACATCCAAAGGCTTGATCGACGCCAACAGCGACTTTCCCGATTACGGCTTTCTAGACGATGTGGGCGCCTAAGGCTCAATCACATTGAACCACAGATCAAAGCTATCGTGCATATCCAAATACGAACGGAACAGATCGGAAGACCCGTCAATATCGACTGAGCGATCGCTGATCGCATCATCCAATGACAAGCGACCATAAGCGATGTCGTTCAGCGTCATCCGCTCCATCGAAATGCTCAGATCGGCCGCATCGCTTTTGGTGTTGAGCCTGTGGTTCTCGACCTGATTATTCACCGTTACAGCCACCGTTTCCCCAGTATCGGTGAAGGTGTAGTTGATTGTCAGCGACAGGCCCTTTGCTTTTTCTGGGTCCAATTTCACGGCGAGAAGATTGAAGAAGTCCCGCAGCGGCATAGCGCGTGCGATCCCTTCGTTGACGCCCCCCACACCTGGCCGTGGCTTCATCCCTTCGCGTAACTCTTGTGCGCCACACAGATAAATATTGCGCCACAAGACCGATTCCGCCTGGAACCCAAGCTGTTCGTAGGTTGAGGCCAGCATGTCCCGCGCACTACGGTTGGTTGGTTCCGCGAACACGAGATGGTTCAAAATCGTGGCGACCCACCGGTAGTCGCCCCCTACAAATGCGCTCCAAGCAGTGTCAAGGACAGCATCCGCCCCGCCCATTGCACTGACATACCGTTTACCCTCTTCGACAGGCGTATGCGGGTTAAGGGAGGCTGGGTTGCCGTCAAAATAGCCGTAGTACTTCTGATACGTCGCCTTGGTGTTGTGGTTCAGCGTGCCGTAGTATTCGCGCACCGAAAAGGATTGCTTCATGAACTCCGGCTCTTGCACCTCTTCGGCAATCTCACGGGGGGTGTAGCCAGAATTGGCCAGCCGCAAGGTTTGGTCATGGATATAGCGGTAGATATCTCGCTGTTCTTCCATAAAGGCGCGAATGTTGGCATTGCCCCACTCCGGCCAGCAATGGCTGCCAAAATAGATCTCTGCTTGATCTCCAAAGAGCTCAATGGACTCGTCGATGCACAGCGACCAGAGCAGCGGATCGCGTACTTCTGCACCTCGCAGCGTCAGGATGTTGTGCATGGTCCGGCAGGTCACCTCGGCCATACAAAGTGCTTTGAACTGCGGCAAAAAGAACGTGAACTCGGCCGGGGCTTCGGTGCCCGAGGCCATCTGGAATTCGAAATCTATCCCGTCGATGGTCATCTTCTCGCCGGTTTCGCAGATCTCGTGGGTGGGCAGAACAAAGCTACGATTGCCGCGCGCATTGCCCTTGCCGATCCCGGCATCCAGATAGCCCGCCGGGCCGGGAGGAACGATCAGCCCAAACTGATACATCGCCCGACGCGCCATCTGGTTGCCTGCAAGCACCGCCTCACTCACAGCGTACTTTGTGAAATGCTCTGGCACGATGACCGGAATATCGCGTTCTGCCATGAGCTGGTCTGTCAGAACACCTTTTGTTCCACCAAAGTGGTCCGCATGCGTGTGTGTGATCAACACCGCGCTGATGGGTCGCTCGCCCAGATGCTCATTGGCCAACGCCAAAGCTGCTGCGGCCGTCTCAATACAGATCAGACAATCGACAATAATCCACCCGGTATCACCCCGGATGATGGTCATTAGGGCGATATCATATCCGCGCACCTGATAGATGCCCTCCGTCACCTCAAAAAGCCCATGATTGGCGTTCAACTGAGCCTGTCGCCAAAGTGATGGGTTGGCCGTATCGGGCGCAGGCCCGCTCAGAAACTCAAAATTGCTCGAGTCCCAAGCAGGGCGCCCGTCGGGGGTCAAGATTGGACCTTCAACAGAGGCGATCCACCCACGGCGCGCATTTTCAAAGTCCGTTTGATCAGACAGCGGAAGGGATTTCGCTAATGCGGCGTTAGCCGCACGTGTTGCGTCGGTTGCGGTACCGGGTTCCGGCAATGGAAATGACTTGGCCATTGGTCCCTCACGTCTCGTCGTTGAAATCGGGCTTACTTGCCCTCGTTGTGGCCCCATTCGGACTCTCGCACCCACTTCAAGAAGGCGATGTCGAATTCGGGTCGCGCGCTGACGCGCTCGTACCAGGACGAGATGTTGGGATAGACTGAGAAATCAAAACCGCCGATTGTCATCGTGGTATACGTGGGACCCCAGGAAATATCGGCCAGTGTATAGGTGTTGCCAACGATCCAGTCGTTCGTTTCGAGGATCTTCTCCATCTTAGCAAAAACACTGTCCATCAGGTCTTTTGCAGCGGCGGCATCTTCTTCGGTCAAGCTTGAACCAGGAGCACCATGCTTGGCATGAAAGGCCTTCAGCTCCGGGTCAGTCTGCAATTGTTGATAGCGCTCGAACTCTTCCGGATCCTTTTTCAGGATTTTGGCAACACGGTGATAATATTGAAGCGTCTTGATGCCCGGCAAGTGGATGTCGCCAGACTTTTGGAGCCACCAATCAATCTCGGCCTGATCTTCGTCTGATACGTCCCGGAATCCCGGTTCAGGAAACTTCTCTTCGAGATACGCGAGGATGTCGTTGGATTCCGTGATGACTACGCCATCATCTACCAAACAAGGCACCAACCCTTTTGGGTTTATGGCAAAATACTCCTCGGTTACATTCTCCTTCTTTTTCAGGTTGATATGATGGCTGGTCCACTCCAACTGTTTTTCGCCTAGAAGCAGCCGGACACGTGCCGAGCAGTTCGACCGATCCGAGTGATACAAGTGCAAACCCTTGTGGCCCTTGGCCGTTTCGCTTTTCGTTTCTAGAATTGGCATGTCTCACTCCCTAGTTATCTATGTCGGCTGGCGGTTTGAGTTGCGCGTCATCTGGATGTGCTTGCGCGCATCACGCATCCCTCAAAATGAAATCGGCACCGCGATCGGCGATCATCATTGTCGGCGCATTGGTGTTGCCCGACACAAGCGCTGGCATGATCGAACAATCGACCACGCGCAGCCCTTCGACGCCATTCACACGCAACTCGGTATCAACAACGGCTTTTGCGTCCGGCCCCATGCGGCAGGTACCCGACGGATGATAGATTGTGCGAGCCTGCGACCGGATCGCATCATCAAAACTGTTGGACCCTTTTCCCGTATTCATGCCGGCAGGAGGCCAGATCGGATCGCCGAGTATCTCGGCCAACTCGGGTTGCGCGCAAATTTCTTGAGACAGGCGAACGCCACGGCGCAGCGTGTCCATATCCGCCTCGGTATCCAACACGTTCGCTTCGAACCGAGGCGCTGCATCAGGATCTGTGGACGCGAGGACCAACTTTCCACGAGACTTTGGCCGCATGGTCATCGGATGAACGTGGAAGGAGTGGCACGGCAACGGCCCCTCCCCCGGTGCACCCGGCGCAAATGGCGCAAAGTTCATCTGCACATCTGCGCGCCCTGCACCCGTCGTATCGACACATGCGCCTGCTGCCAGAAGGTTGGACGTCAGTAACCCACGTCCAAAGATGAAGTAGTCGATCCCATTTTTGAGGGCCCGAAGACCTTTGTCGGCCCCGAAATAGCTATTGGACGTCTTTATGTTAAATGTCACCGGCGTGCCGATGTGATCCTGATAATTGGCACCGACCTCGGGTGCGTCGCAGACAACATCAATCCCATGCTGTTGGAGACCATCCGATGGTCCAACGCCCGACAACATCAACAGCTTTGGTGAATGAAACGATCCAGCCGCCAAAATGATCTCTTTGCGCGCCCGCAAGATCTTGTGTTGACCACCTTCTGTGACCTCTAACGCGACAGCGCGTCGGCCATCAAATTGGATTTTGCGCGCGATCGTGTTGGTCAAAAGCGTCAGCCGTTCATCATTGATGACCGGCCTTAAGAAACAGCGCGCTGCGGACTGTCTTTTGCCGTTGTGCGCTGTCGCCTGGTACCAGCCTGCGCCGTCCTGAACCTGGCCGTTGAAGTCATCATTACGGGCGATCCCCACCGACACGGCCGCATCGAGCGCCAATTGGTTCAAAGGGTGTTTGTAGTCTGGGCTGGAAACAATCAGGGGCCCGTCCTGCCCATGCAAGGGCCCGCCAAATTGTATGTTTTTTTCTTGGCGCACGAACGTAGGCAACACATCCTCAAAGCGCCACCCGTTACAACCATGCTCAGACGCCCAATCATCGTAGTCATGGGACTGGCCGCGCATATAGATCATCGCGTTAACGGATGATCCACCTCCGACAACGCGCCCTTGGGGAACGGCGAACGTGTTTCCATTGAGTGTGGCATCCGGTTCGGACACAACTGCATCAACGGCAGCGGTTTGGTGAGCCTTGTGATAGGTCGCAGGAATGTGGATCCAACGGTTCGTGTCCATTCCGCCCCGCTCGACCAGTGCAACCGAAAACCGTCCATCAGAAATCAGTCGGCCGGCGACGACGCAGCCTGCGGAACCAGCCCCCACGACGACATAGTCATAGTGGATTTCATCAGGCATTTGACCGAGCCATGATCATCGGAAGCCTCCCAACATTCCAAAATAGAATGAGTATTCTTATTATATTTTTTTAAAGCCACGTCAAGCAGGTTTGATGTTCGACGAATGCGTCTTTCGCAGAATCATCTGGTGCGGATTGACCGATGCGAGAGATTGCCAGCCCGGTCGCTGGGCAGGCCCGAGCAACGGCCACAAGCTCCGCGGTCAAAAAACCACTACCGTTCCCGAAAGCAGGACCTCTCTGACTGACGTCGAAAACTGTAACCGGTGCTTGAACAAACCCTCGCGTATTGTGCGGCTTCCCGCAGCCATTTGGATCTGTTTCAGAATGTTGCTAAGCTTTAATCTCCGTACGTGTGCCGGAACAACTTCAAAGCTATCGATGGTATCCGAGGTTTATGGAGGAGTTCATTGATTTTTCATAAGCGTGCGCATGCAATTGCTGCAAAGGTCTCCTTTCCGCCGCTTCTGTGAAAAACAACATGTTGCGGGCGCGGAAAGTGGCGATCTATCCGGGGCGTCGGGCTTTTCGCGTTTGCTGCGGTGTGGGAAAGACCTTAGCCAGTTTGCGGAGGGTCGATGTCGTGGTGTTCTAGAACAACGTTTCTTTGCCGGCCCAAGGCGATCCGAGCAAGACTGTCTTCGCACGTTTCCACCACAGTACTCTGTTCATCGGTTAGGCAGAGTTCACCATTCAGCACCCGGCTCGCCTGATCAACATCGGCCCCAAGAAGATAAGCCACGAGTTTGGGGCCGAGATGTTTAGTGCTTGGAGGAAAGGTCGAAGTCACATTGGGTCGAATGTCCAGATTGTTAAAATGAATGCATGCCAATCACGACATCGTATTAGCCGACATTCGCTCCGGGTGCAGCATCTGTCATTATGGACTCAATGCCTACATCTGAGGCTCTTCGTCGGATGGTCGGTTCGCCGCTCTGAGCGGTCATTGCTTCGGCCGATTCCATTGGTGACGCCATCATGATTCAAGGGCGACGGGAGGGTTTTTCGTGTCGCAGGTGTTCTGGCTCGACCGGCAGCACCCACCTGACGGTGCACCGAAGCGCGGCGGGCCTCTGAACGGGAGGACACGAGCACGCGGCATCGGTTGGCCCAAAGGTGGATTTAACCGCAAGCTACACGCGGTCCGAGACGGGCGCGGGCGAGCTCGGACGTTCTTCCTTTTTGCTGGACACGTGAGCAAGGCACCCCGCCAACCGCGACCCCAACATAGATCGCAAGCGGCACCGCATTGGGACCCTGTTCGCACGGCTGAACGGTTGGCGTTGTATCGCGACCGGCTATGATCGATGGGGTGAGCGGCTCCTGTCGGCACTCTGCATCGCTGTGGCCGTCATCCTCTGGCTATGGCGCCTGAGACCTGAGCGGTTTGATGTGGGAGGCCGGTGTCAACCGGCACTCAGAGCGCCGTAGGGGTGGCTTGAGGCCGCTCACCTGGCGCGCGTAGGCGTCAGCATCAAACCACCCATACGAGGTTTGCACCAGGCCTTCGGTGTTGAGGTCCCAGTCTTCCCATCCTTGGACCTTTAATGGTTTGCCCGTTCCCGTATCGTGGCCCACGAACGTCCATAGAAAGAGGACGTGATGGCCGGACACGCGCACGTCATCGCAGGATAACGCCAGATCGGGGACATCTTTGAAAAAGCCTGCCGCCATGTCCCGCACGCGGTCGCGGCCGGCCCAAGGCTCGCCCCGGTTCATCGTAATCGTGCCGTCTTGGGCGTAAAAGCTGGCGACCGCCGCGGGTGACTTCGCGTTCCAGGCGGTGGTATAGGCGGTTGCGGTTGAGCCGCAGGTGTTTGATCTTTTGCAGTTTCTGATCGGTCATGCGGGTGAGCTTGTGTCGCGCGATCGGCTGATCGACGCGGTGTGGCAGGGTCGGATTGTGTCGGATGCGGCCATCAGCGCCTGTGTCGCTGCGGCGTGCGTCCGGGGGCAAGCGGCACCGAGCAGATGTTCGGCATGATTGAAGAGGCGTGGGATAAGCCCGACAGCAGCTTTATGCTCGCCTATTCGCTTTGTACTTCCCCGAGGGGCCGTTGGATCTGGCCAAGGACAGTGTCGAGATCATGCATACCCCGTGCTCGGCCCAAAACATGCTGAAGATGCGTGCGGCGCTCAATGCGGCCTCGGTGGTAGACCTGCTGCCGCTTGTGGCTTGTCCGACCTTGGTCATTCATGGGCGCCAGGATTGGATTCATCCGCTAGATCAAGCGCGTCAGCTGGCGGAAGGCCTACCGGATGCCGCGCTTTTGGTGCTTGAGTCTGCCAATCATGTGCCGATGCCGGGCAGCCGGGATTGGGACGGGTTTGTCGAGGCGGCGGTTCAGTTTTTGAACGCCAGTTAGGCAGCATGCGCGAGAGGTGCGGTCAGGTCGCAGGGCGCGTCGGATGTTGCGTCTGCGCCTTGGGCTGCAATGCAACGCGAAAGGCCGCACCGCCTAGGATGCGCTGCACCCGTTGACGTCCACGGCGTAGTTTTTGCCCAAGACAGTGATCCGAATGCCGGAGCGGTCAACCACTAGCGGTCCTGCATCGAAGCGCATCATTTCGGCCACGACGGTCAGTGTGGACCCCTTACGCTGTGTTTTCGCTTCGGACACCCAGATATCCGGCAGTCCAGCTTCTATGACCGCTTCTTCGGTGCCACCGGTTGGGGGCAGCACGAGTTCAGCCTCGACGCGCAAACCATCCTCTGATGGGCTAAGCCGACACCGCGCGGTGCGCACACCAGCTTCTTCGCGGGAATAGGGCTGTGCCGCGAGGGCTGCGACCAGTTCTGGTGCGCGGGCGTCGCTGTCTGGCGCCAGGGTCGCGTCAAAGCGGATGCTGGCCGGCACGCAGATGTCAGAGCAGACGCCAAGGTCCATGCGGCCCCGCAATCGCACCGGCTCACCGGCCTTTCGCGGGGTGACATCCAGCGGCAGGACCACGCGGCCGCCGTAGCCGACCGACCGCATGCCCGACTCCCAGAACACGATGGGCGCTGGCCAGAGGACGCGTACGCTGTCGACGTTGCGCGCACGTTTCCAGTCAAAACTGGGGGGAATGCCCGCGTCGCCGGGGCTGCGCCAATAGGTCTTCCATCCCGGCGCAAGCGATATTTCAAGCCCGGCCATATGGCGCCCCTCTGCCGTGACCCAGCCAGAGACGATGCGGTGCGACAATGCGCCGTCCAAGATGTCTTGGGCGCGCGAAAAGGTCGGCGCGACGATAAGTAAACAGGCGAAAAGGGCTGCGATACCGCGGGATATGGGCATAGTCAGCTACATGCGGGATCGGCGTTGAAATGCCAAGTCACGTCTGCGCCAGCTTCTGTGACGACGATTGATACTTGATTGCCTGCGCCGTTGAGCGGATGTTGGAGGTGTGCCGAGGAAGGACACTGACCCGCGTGAGTGACACACATCTGGATCTGACCGGCTCTTTGTTGATCGCCATGCCCAGCATGAGCGACATGCGGTTTTCGCAATCTGTCGTGTATCTCTGCGATCACTCGTCCAAGGGCGCGATGGGGTTGATCATCAATAAGCCTGCAGCGGACATGAGTTTTCAGGAGCTTTTGGAGCAGTTGGAGATTGAGCCTTCGGCGGATGTGTCTGATGTGACTGTGTTTTTCGGAGGTCCTGTCGAAACGGGGCGGGGCTTCGTCTTGCACTCGACGGAGTACGAGTCTGATCTGCGCACGTTGCGGGTGCAAGATGGGATTGCGTTGACGCCGACGTTGGACGTTTTGGAGGATATCGCGTCAGGGCACGGGCCGGAGCGTGTGATGATGATGTTGGGTTACGCAGGGTGGGGGCCTGGGCAATTGGAAGGGGAGCTGGCGCAGAATGGCTGGCTGACGCATCCCGGCACGCCCGATTTGGTCTTTGACGTGCCGGCGCTTGAAAAATGGGCACAGTCACTGGAGCTGATGGGCGTCGATCCTGCGGTTCTGTCGGTTGCTGCGGGAACGGCCTAGGCGCTTAGGGCCGTGGGGCTGCGGCGCGGCGCAATCTGTCATTGATGGCGACGCCAAGGCCTGTGTCCGGTATGGGGGCCACCGCGATGGGGCGGCCCTGCGCGTCCGCCCAGTGAAGGAGCGCGAAGAGGTTCGCGGCCGCCTCCTTTAAGTCAGCGGTGGAGGAGAGGCTGCGGCCGCCCGCGATGGCCCCAAACCCTAACAGGAGTTCGTCCGGCGCGGCTTGGGTTGCATTCAGGCGCAATGCGGCGCTGGGTGCGTAATGTGACGCGAGTTGCCCCGGCGCGGTGACGTCTTGAGTTGGCGGGGCGAGGGGTTGGCCTAAAACGGCTTCTATTTCAATCTGGTCGAGACCGCCTGGGCGCAAGAGGCGTGGCGTATCGGCCAGACCGATGATTGTGCTTTCGACTCCGACGTCGGACGCCCCGCCGTCCAACACTGCATCGATTGCGCCGGACAGTCCTGCCAAAACGTGGTCGGCTTGGGTCGCGCTGATCTTGCCAGAGGGGTTGGCCGAGGGTGCCGCCACTGGGCGGTCTGCGGCCTTGAGAAGAGCCTGCGCCACAGGGTGGGCTGGGCAGCGGATGGCCAGGGTCGACAGGCCCGCTGTCGCCAGTTGGGAGATCTTAGCGCTGGGCTTGAGAGGCAATACCAGCGTGAGCGGGCCGGGCCAGAAGGCCTGCGCCAAGGCCTCGGCTTGATCCGACCAGGTGACATAAGCCTGCGCGGCGTCGGCGTCGGGGACGTGCACGATCAACGGGTTAAAGCTGGGCCGCGCCTTGGCGGCGTAGATGCCCGCCACCGCTGTGTCGGACGTGGCGTCGGCGCCCAGGCCATAGACCGTTTCGGTTGGGAACGCGACGCAGCCGCCGCGCCGGATCAGCGTTGCGGCGGCATCGATCCCAGAGTGGTCAGGCGCCAGGCGTGCGGTGATCATTTGTCCTCGTGACGCGGCGTTTTGGTTGTGCGCCGCCCGTGCAGGCGACAAGCATGGTCGTGCGCGCGGGCATATCTGTTGGCTCCCCCTTTGCCAAGATGCGTGGCGCGCGCCCCGAGATTTAAGGAGATTGCCGCATGCCGTTTCGCGCCCCCGTTGATGATTACACCTTCACGTTGTCGCATTTGGTCGGGTTTCACCAAGTCGCCGAAACCGAGCGGTTCGCAGACGCGACGCCTGACACGGTTGCGGCGGTTCTGACCGAGGCGGGCAAGCTCTGCGAAGACGTGCTGGCCCCGTTGCAGCGCCCGGGCGACTTGCATCCTGCGCATTTGGAAAACGGTGTTGTGCGCACCTCGCCCGGCTATGCGGAAGGCTACCAGGCCATTGCAGAGGGCGGTTGGGTCGGGATTGCCGCTGATCCTGAGTATGGCGGCATGGGTCTGCCGATGGCGGTCACGGCTTCGGTGAACGAGATGATGTCGGCGGCGTGCTTGTCGCTGCAACTGGCGCCCCTCATGAGCCAGGGGCAGATCGAAGCGCTGGAGCATCACGCGAGCGACGCGATCAAAGAGCTGTACTTGCCCAGGCTGATTTCGGGCGAGTGGACGGGCACGATGAACCTGACCGAGCCGCAGGCCGGGTCGGATGTGGGGGCGCTCTCGTCCAAAGCGGTCGACAATGGCGACGGGACCTACGCGATCACGGGGCAGAAGATTTACATCTCGTGGGGCGATAACGACTTTGCCGAAAACGTGTGCCACTTGGTGCTAGCACGGCTGCCCGATGCACCGCCCGGCACGAAGGGGATCAGCCTGTTCCTGGTGCCCAAGCGGCTGCCCGATGAGAACGGCAATGCGGGCGTGGCCAATAGCCTGAAGGTGGTCAGCCTGGAACATAAGATGGGCCTGCACGGCTCGCCCACCTGCGTGATGTCCTATGAGGGTGCGACGGGCTGGATGGTTGGGCCCGAGCAGGGCGGCATGGCGGCCATGTTCACGATGATGAACAACGCGCGTTTGGGCGTTGGCGGGCAGGGCATCGGCGTGGCGGAGGGGGCCTATCAGCACGCGCTGGCCTATGCGCTGGACCGGCGGCAGGGGCGCCCCATGTTCGAGGGCGGCACCGGCACGATCCTGGATCACGCCGATGTGCGCCGGATGCTGATGCATATGAAGGCCGAGACTTTCGCCGCGCGCGCCATTGGCCTCGCCTGCGCGGTGGCCATCGACATGGGCACCGCCACGGGCGACGCGAAGTGGAAGGCGCGGGCCGCCCTGCTGACGCCGATTGCCAAGGCGTTCGGCACCGATATCGGCCATGAAGTGGCACAGATGGGTATCCAGGTGCATGGCGGCATGGGCTTCGTCGAAGAGACGGGGGCCGCGCAATTTGCCCGCGATGTACGCGTAACCTCGATCTATGAGGGCACCAATGGGATCCAGGCGATGGACCTTGTGGCGCGCAAGATGATGGATGAGGGCGAAGCGGCCCTGGCCATCCTGGAAGAGATCGAGGCGGATGCAGAGGCGGCTAAGGCCAAGCTGCCCGATCTGGCCGAGCCTGTGTGGCAAGCGGCGGAAAACCTGCGGGAAACCACCGAGTGGATGATCGGCGTGAACCACCGTGTACGCTTTGCCGGTGCGGTGCCTTACTTGCGGGCCTTTGCCCGTGTGCTGGGCGCGCGGATGCATCTGATGGCCGCACTTCATGATGATCAAGGGCACCGCGCCAAGCTTGCGCGGTTTTACATCACGCGCTTGCTGCCCGAGCATTCGGCACTCTTGACCCAAGCGCGGGCCGGTGATTTTGACGTCTATGCGTTGGAACCGGACGAGTTTGCGGCCTGATGCCAGACACCGCGATTGGGATCCGCTATCCGTTTGAGGATCCGCCAGAGCATGGGGCCGCGATCGAAGTGGCCGAAGGGGTCCTGTGGACGCGCCTTCCGCTGCCGATGAAGCTGGATCATGTGAACATCTATGCGCTGGATGATGGCGATGGGTGGACGGTGATCGATACGGGCTTTGCCTCGGGCAAGACCAAGGGTCTGTGGCAGGAGTTCATCGCGGGCCCCTTGGGCGGGCGGCCGGTGAACCGGGTGATCGTGACCCATCACCATCCCGACCACGTAGGCCTAGCGGGTTGGTTTCAGACCGAGCATGGCGCGGAGTTACTGACCACGCGCACAGCCTGGCTGATGGCGCGGATGCTGACGCTGGATGTGCAATCCGAGATGACGCCCGAGACCGAGGCGTTTTACGTCGGCGCCGGCATGTCCGAAGAGATCCTGACCAAGCGCAAGGCCGAGCGCCCGTTCAACTTTGGGGACATCGTGGCCCCCTTGCCGGTGGGCTACACGCGGCTGCAAGAGGGCGATGTGATCGAGATTGGCGGGCGGACCTGGGACGTGCGCATGGGCAACGGGCACGCGCCCGAACATGCGACGTTCTGGAGCCGGGACGATGATTTAATCCTGGCGGGCGATCAGCTTTTGCCGTCGATCAGCCCCAATATTGGCGTCTACGCGACCGAGCCGATGGCCGACCCGTTGCAAGACTGGCTGGACGCGTGTGAGCGGTTTCAACCCCTTGCGCGAGAGGAACACTTTGTGTTGGGGGGGCATAAGCTGCCCTTCACCGGCCTTCCAACGCGGCTGCGGCAGCTCATTGATAACCATCACGGCGGGTTGACGCGGCTTTTGGACTACATCGACACGCCAAAATCCGCCGCCGAATGCTTTGCGCCGCTCTTTAAACGGACGATTGGCGAGGGTGAGTATGGTTTGGCGCTGGTGGAGGCGGTGGCGCATCTGAGCCACCTCTATCAGCACGGCCAAGCCACGCGCGACCGCCGTGATGATGGGGCTTGGGTCTATCAGCGGGCTTAACTGCGGCTTTGCATTTGCGCGTGCAGGCGTTTGATCGCGTTGGAGGCGGTTTTCTCGCAGAGCGCGGGCACCACGGCGTGGATCAACGCGGCACTGGCCGCCCAAAAGAGCGTTCCCGAGAAGCTAAGCGCCACGCCCATGTGCTGCGCATAAGTTTCGCCGACTTGGGCGGGGTGGTCCGTGAACGGGGCGGCAAGGCGCATCGGGGATCTCCTTGAGTGTGTGTTGGTGGAAAGATACACTTCGGCTCGCGTGAGTGTGTCCCAAAGTGAATTGCAGTTGGGCATATGTGTGGGATATCATCCCATACATGGTCGAATTGGACGGCATAGATCACGCAATTCTGCGTGCATTGCAAAAAGATGCGTCGCTGTCGATGGATGCGCTGTCCGAGGCTGTGCATCTGTCGCGCAATGCCGCCTGGCGCCGCGTGAAGGCTTTGGAGGCGGCGGGCGTTATTCGCGGGCGGGTGGCGATTTTGGATGCGGAAAAGCTGGGCTGCGGGTTACACGTTTTGGTGATGATCCGCACCGCGCAGCATGATCCGGATTGGTTGGCGCAGTTCGGTCGCGCCGTCCGCGCGCTGCCGCAGATCGTCAGCGCCTATCGGATGACCGGCGATTTGGACTATGTTCTGCAGGTGCGGTTGCGGGATATGGCGGCTTATGATGCATTTTACAAAGATTTGACGGCGCGGGTGACTGTGTCGGATATTTCGGCGAGCTTTGTGATGGAAAGTATCAAGGACACGACCGAGTTACCGGTGTGAGGGGGGAGCTATGAGCGATAAAATCCAAACATCCGCAGAGGCGGCAGAGGCAGACGTTTTGCCGCGCCGCTATGAAGTGCACACCCAAACCCAGGCGCAAGATGGCGACCAACCGGTGCCAGAGCAGGTCGCGCGGGCGCAAGCTGCCAAGAGCCCGGCGCAATGGGCGTATGAGCGGATTGTCCTGTATATTCAAAAGTTTGAAGAGTCTCTGGACAGTGAGCACGAAGTGGCGATGGGCTTTACGGGCGGTGACGCGGGCGTGCTGCGGATCGAAGGCATGGGGTATTTCGACCCCGACATCGTGACGTTTTATGGATCGGACCCGGCAGGCGCCAAGATGCAATTGATCCAGCATGTCACGCAACTGAACGTTGCCTTGCGCGCGCTGCCCAAATCCGTAGAGGCCGCTGCACCCAACCGCATCGGCTTTCGCCTGGCGCAGGATCTGGGCGCCGACACTGCCACATAACCAAGTCCTGCGCGGATTTGGCCACGTGACATTGTCACGGGCCCGGGGTAGTGCGGACCCAAGACGAAGTGCGAACCAAAGGACTTGCCCGATATGGCGGATCACAAGCATGGCGAGATGGACATCAAAGAACATGAGAAGATGTTCGATGGCTTTATGACCTTCACCCAATGGACGGTGATCGCAATCTTTGCCATTCTCGTCCTGATGGCCATTTTCATTTCCTAATCACCAAACGGCCATACGCGGGGGACTGTGCCATGCGGTGGCTTTTGCTGTGTTGTTTGTTGGCGCTTGCGGCGTGCGGGGGCTATCAAAAAGGCCCAATCCCGCCCGAGCAGGCGCAGGGGTTGGCGTTCCGTGCGGACGGACCACCCAAACTGACGCTGATCACGCTGGTGAACAACCGGACCGGAAACGGCGCGCATACGGCGCTGATGATCAACGCCTCGCAGCGGGTGATCTTTGACCCGGCAGGCCCGCTGACCGATGACCGGTTCACGCGCTATGGCGATGTCCTCTATGGCATCACGCCGACGAAGTATTTGATCTATCGCGGCAGCTATGCGCGCGGCGCGTATCGGTATGATACGCAAGAGATCGAAGTGTCCCCTGAGGTGGCAGAGCAGGCTTTGCGGCTGGTAGAGGCCTATGGTGCGGCGTCTTCGGCGTTTTGCGCCAATTCAACGTCATCAATTCTGCGGCAGTTGCCTGGGTTTGAAGCGATTGATGTGACGTTCTATCCGGTCAATCTGAGCGAACAGTTTGCAACGATCCCGGGCGTACAAGGTGCGCAATATTTCGAGAATGACGCGGGTCAGCAGATCAGCGGGCCACCTGTGATCGAGTAAGGCGTTAGCCGAGGATCCAGGGCAGTCCGAAAAACAAAGCTGCCCCCACGAGAATCGCGTAGGTCACGCTTTTTGAGAGATAGCCCGTGACGAGGGTCGCTGCTGCGGCGGCCATGCGCAGTGGGTCGGTGACGCCGCCGGTGTCTGGGGGCCAAACAACCAGTGGTGCGACCAGCGCGGGCAGGATGGCCACGGCGGTATAGCGCAAGTGGCGCAGCACCCAAGGCGACAGTTCTCTGTCCCCGACCACGCCCAGAAACAAAAAGCGGATGAGGAAGGTGCCAATGCCGAGGGCTGCGATGATGAACCACAGGACCGCGTCAGACGGCATGAGATCTCTCCAACCATGTCTCGACCCGCGCGCCGATGGTCATGCCACAGATCCCAGCGACCAGAACGCCGAGTGAATAGGGGATCCAGGCAAGCAGCAGCGACAGCACAATTGCGCAGAACGCCGCCGCCAGATGCGCAGGCGTGCGCATCATCGGCCCGATCAGGGCCAGGAAGGCCAAAGGCATCACAAAGTCCAGGGCCCATGTCTCGGGGATCTGTTGGCCCATCACGGCGCCCACGACGGTAAAGACGTACCACATGGGGCAAATCGGGGTCACGGTGCCAAAGAAATAGGCGAGCTTTTCAGGCACTGTCATATCGGGCGTGCGTTCGTACTTCCCGATTGAGACGGCGTAGGTTTGGTCCACCAAGAAGTAAGCCGCCAACGCGCGTCGCCAAAAGGGGACCGCGCCCAGATGCGGGGTGATCGAGGCGGAGTACATTGCCATGCGCAAGTTCACCGCCAGCGCAGAGATGAGCACAATCGCGGTTGGTACGTTTTCCTCCATCAGCGACAGCGCCGTGAACTGCGCGGCCCCTGCGATAACGACGACTGAGAAGGCCAGCGTTTCTAAGACGTTCAACCCGGCCTCTGTCGCGAGCACACCAAAGAGCACCGCAAAGGGCGCGGCGACGATGACGAAGGGCGCGCTGTCGCGAAAGCCCTCCCAAAAGGCCGATTTGGTGGTGGTCAGTGCCATGGCGTGCTCTATGGTCTCTGCCGGTAGACCTACGCCCGGCATCAAGGGGTTGCAATTGGCGAAACTGAATGTGTCAGAAAATCTGATCATCGCACCAGATCCGGCTGCGCCGGGATTGACGCGTGCGGTTGTTGGGCAAGATCACACGGGCGCCCAAGCGCGGCTTTCCGTTGTCGAGGAGCGCCCTTTGACGATCTATCTGAACAGCCAAGAGATTGTGACGGCGATGACGATCGGCGATTATCCGGCTTACCTGGCGCTGGGGTTTCTGCGCAATCAGGGCATGCTTGCGGACGGTGACGTGGTGACGCGCGTCGACTACGACGAAGAGCTGGAAACAGTCGTCGTGCGCACGGAAGTTGAAACGCGCCACGAGGCGAAGTTGCAGAAAAAGACGCGCACGTCGGGCTGTGCGGTGGGCACGGTCTTTGGCGACATGATGGAGGGGCTGGAGGGCGTGACGTTGCCCGAGGCGGCCCTGCGCACGTCGTGGCTTTATGCATTGTCGGCCCAGATCAATCGCATGCCGAGCCTGTATCTTGAGGCGGGGGCGATCCACGGAACTGTGCTGTGCTGCGAGGATCGTCCATTGGTCTATATGGAAGATGTTGGCCGCCACAATGCGGTGGACAAGATCGCTGGATGGATGTGGTCGGAAGACGTCTCAGCAGCGGATAAGATCCTCTACACCACGGGGCGTCTGACGTCAGAGATGGTGATTAAGACCGCGCTGATGGGCATTCCTATTTTGGCGTCGCGTTCGGGCTTTACCGCCTGGGGCGTCGAGATCGCGCAGCAGGTCGGTCTGACATTGATCGGGCGGCTGAAGGGGCAGCGGTTTCATTGCGTCAGTGGCGTGGAGCGCTTGGTCTATGACGCGGACCTGACCACTGTCGCGGAGGAGCCCGCCCGGGCGCGGCGCAAAGGGGCCAGCGCATGACAGAGGCGGACGTCGCCAACGCCGTGGCAGACGCGCGCGCGTTGATTGCCCGCCAAACCCGCGGCGAGTGGCATACGGTTGCAGCCGTCGTGGTAACGGCCAAGGGCGCGCAGTTTATCGGCATCAACCTCGACAGTGTTTTGCCGCGCGCCAGCGTCTGCGCGGAGCCCGTTGCACTGGGCATGGCCGCGACAGCCGACCCGGATGACGCGGTTTTGTTTTGCTGTGCGGTGAACCGACGGGGCGAGGTGATCCCCCCGTGTGGCGTTTGCCGAGAGCTCCTCTTGGATTATGCGGGTCAAGCGCAGATCGCTGTGCCGGGCGGCGATGACTATGTCCTGCGACCGCTGGCGGAGCTGGTGCCAGATGCTTACAAGGCGGATCGGAGGAAGTCGTGACGCCGCCCGTAGGTGTGATTTTGGCAGGTGGGCGCGCAACGCGGATGGGCGGCGGCGACAAGGGGCTTTTGCCGCTGGGGAACGTTGCACTGTTAGACCGGGTCATCGCGCGCCTTTCACCGCAAGTGGCGCAGCTTGCATTGAATGCAAACGGTGATGCCGCGCGCTTTGACGCGGTCGGCCTGCCCGTGCTGCCAGACAGTGTTGACGGATTTGTCGGTCCGCTTGCAGGCGTTCTGGCGGGCCTCGATTGGGGGGCGTCGCAAGGGGCGGACACAATTGTGACGGCTGCCGCCGACACGCCGTTTTTCCCAGCCGATTTGGTGCCGCGCTTGCAACTGGCCGCCGAGGGCATGGCGGCCCCGCTGGCCTTGGCCGCCAGCGCCAACGGTCGGCATCCCACCTTCGGGTTATGGCCCGTGGCCTTGCGCGATGATCTGCGCACCGCCCTCGCGGGAGGGGTGCGGAAAGTCGTGTTGTGGACCGATCAGCACGGGGCCGCGACGGCGGAGTTTCCTGGTGCGGACCCCGATCCCTTTTTCAACGTGAACACGCCTGAGGATCTGGCGCAGGCGGAGGCGTGGCTGTGATCGTCTGGGGTGTTGTGGGCTGGAAGAACTCGGGCAAGACCGGACTGGTCGAACGGCTGGTGGCGGCGTTTGTGGCCCGCGGCGTTACCGTTTCGACGATAAAACACGCGCATCACAGCGCCGATCTGGACCGGCCAGGCACCGACAGCGACCGCCACCGCGCGGCCGGCGCGTCTGAAGTTGTGCTCTCGAGCCCTGCCCGGGTTGCCGTTCTCCAGGAACTGCGCGGCGCGCCGGAGCCTGCACTCCCGGAGTTGTTGGCGCGGTTGAACGCAGTGGATCTGGTTTTGGTTGAAGGCTTCAAGACCGCCGGGCACCCGAAGATCGAAGCGCATCGCGCGGCGACGGGGCAGCCGCTGTATGCGATGCAGGATCCGACAGTCCGCGCGGTGGCGAGCGACAGCGCGCCCAAGGTGCATTGCCCGCTCTTTCATCTGGACGCGACAGCGGCAATTGCGGACTTTATCGCAGCAGAGACAGGCCTGTGACCGGATTTGACACCTTTGTTGTGGTGGACTGGTCTGCCCGTTCTGCGCCGTCACCGGCCAAACCCAGCGCAGATGCCATCTGGATCGCCATCGCACGGCCCGGTGACGCGGTTGAGAGCATCTATGTGCGGACGCGCGCGGCAGCGATCTCAACGCTCGAGACGCTTTTTGAAGCGGAGCTTTTGGCAGGTCGTCGCGTGGTCGCAGGCTTTGATTTCCCGTTCGCCTATCCTGCTGGCTTTGCGCGCGCTCTGACCGGGCAGGATGGGCCCCTTGCCGTTTGGTCGTGGCTCGCACGGCGCATTGTCGACGGAGACGACAACGCCAACAATCGCTTCGATGTCGCGCGCGAGATCAACAAAATGTTTCCAGGCGTCGGCCCGTTTTGGGGGTGCCCAACGGGCGTTGCGGATGCTGACCTACCCGATAAGGGCACAGCGCGTCAGGGGCATAGCTTGCCGGAACGGCGCGGGGTAGAGGCGAAAGTGCCCAAGGCGCAACCGTGTTGGAAGCTCTACACAACGGGGTCTGTCGGCTCTCAGGCCCTACTTGGCTTGCCACGGCTTGACGCGCTGCGTGACCGGTTTGGCGAAGATTTGGCTGTTGCTCCGTTCCAAGCGCCAGATCGCCCCATCGTTCTGGTCGAGCTTTTTCCGTCTCTGTTGGCCAAAGCGGTCGCGGCGGCGCAAGACGAGGACGAGATCAAGGACCGCGCCCAGGTGCGCGTTTTGGCGCAGGTCTTGTCGGCCCTGCCTGCCGTTGAACTTGACCGCATGTTGCGCGCAGGTGATCCGGTCGAGGGGTGGATCCTTGGCGTGGGCGATGAAAGCTATCTTGATGCTGTGGCGCGCGGAGGGGCACCGGTTCCGCCGCCTTTGCGTGACGATTGTTTTGCCCTGCCTGCAGGTGTTGATTGGATCCCGGTCGACACAGCTTTGGGGCATTTGAAATCCACCGTCACAGTGTGCGTCGGTACTGAAACGGTTGATCTTTTCGCGGCGATGCAGCGGGCACTGGCAGAAGACCTTTTGGCGCGTCAGGCCAATCCTCCGACAGCCAACACTGCCGTGGACGGCTATGGCTTTGCCGGTGGCCGCGCGTCTGGCGCGCATGTTCTTCCGCTCGTCGAGGCTGCAGGGACCGCCGGGAGCGTCTTGCCCGATGTGCCGCCTGGGTCGGCGGTTCGTATCCTGACGGGTGCTGCTTTGCCGCAGGGGGTCGATACAGTGGTGTTGCAAGAAGACGTGACGCGCGACGGAAATCAAATAGCGTTTCGCGGCCCGATCAAGGCAGGTGCGAATACCCGTAAGGCAGGTGAAGACGTGGCCGCAGGGGCGCCCATCTTGCAGGCCGGTCGGGTGCTGACCTCTGCCGATCTCGCCTTGGCTGCGGCGACTGGGCACGCCGATGCGTCTGTTTTCAAAAGGTTGCGCGTGGGTGTCTTGTCGACGGGGGATGAGCTTCTGGCGCCTGGTTCTGCGCCAAAGCAGGGTAGAATATTCGATACGAACCGTCCGATGCTCCTAAGCCTGTTGGCGCGCTGGGGTATGGTGCCCGTTGATTTGGGGATCCAGGGCGATGATCGTGCCGGCCTGGAGGATAAACTGGATCAGGCTGCAGCAGACGTCGATGCGATCATCACGAGCGGTGGTGCGTCTGCCGGAGATGCGGATCATATCTCTGCCGCGCTGGACGCGGCGGGGTCGTTGCAGATGTGGCGGATTGCGGTGAAGCCGGGTCGCCCGCTGGCCCTTGGCCTATGGCGTGGCGTGCCGGTCTTTGGACTTCCTGGAAATCCCGTTGCGGCGTTGATCTGCACGTTGATCTTTGCCCGCCCCGCCTTGGGGAAAATGGCGGGTCACGGATGGCATGACCCGGTGGGCTATGACATGCCAGCGGGGTTTTCAAAGTCAAAAAAGCCGGGACGGCGCGAATACCTGCGGGCGCGAATACATGCGGGCCAGGTGGAGATTTTTGGCTCCGAGGGGTCTGGTCGGATTTCTGGCCTATCCTGGGCGGATGGGCTGGTCGAATTGCCGGATGGCGCTGCGACGATAGAGCCCGGCGACCCTGTTCGCTATCTGCCATTTGCGAGCTTTGATCCGTAGGGTGCGGGCGACCGCACCAGGCCTTACTCAGTCAAACGTGCCAGCGACGCGGCCCAGCAACATGAAGGCGCGCGTGGTCCGTGTGTCGGCCAATTGCGCAAGTTGCGCGTCTGTCGCACTCTCCACGAACTGCGAGACGATCTGGTCGAACTTGCGTAGAAAGTGGTGGGCTGCATCGCGGAAGATTGGATCTTGCTTCATCCGTCCGGCGGCCAGGGCCAGCGGCGAGCGATCATGCACACCGCCGAGCGCTGCAATCGGCCGGCCGCGCTGGCCTTGCGCAAAGCTGCGCCAAATCTCAGGCCGCGCGCGATCTGGGCGCAAATCGTCCATATAGATCCCGTCCTGGCTGAGCAGCGTCAATACATCTTGCGCCGCCTGCACCAATTGGCTGGCATTCCTGTCCTTGAGCGCGCGGCGCAGCGCGGCAAAGCCCTCTTCGTCTTCCGCCGTTTCAGGGAAGTTCAAAGCGGCAATGAAGTCCTGCGGCGGCAGAGTTGACGGCGTCTCTGCGGATGGGTCTTCCAAGGCGAGTGTCGGCTGTGCGGGCAGGGGCGCGTCCGCGGCTTCGTCTGCGGGGTCATGTCGGGCCGAGGTGAACGTCGCCAACGTCGTTTCTGTTTTGCGGGCGGCGGCGGCAATCTCGTCCAACTTCTTTTCCACAGACCGCTCCATTGCCGAGCTTCGGTCATGTTTCTGCGCGATATAGGCCTGCCGCATACCGTCCATGGCGGCCCGCAGGCGCTGCGTTTCTTCGCGCATCACCCGGGCAGACCGAGCCGCCATCGCGGCAACCCAAATCATCGACAGGGGCATCACAATGGCGATCAGGATCATGACACCCCGCAGCGCATCCAACGCGCCGTCTTGCGGACCGCGGGGCACCATCACAAAGAAGCCCCCGACCATCAGCATCCAAACAACGCTGAGGACCGCCGCGATCACATCGGCCCGCGCGACGCCAGTGTCACGGGGTTTGTCGTATATGCCCAACGGTGTCGGCAGAGAGGGTTTGACAGAGTCGTCGGCCATGCGGCCGTCAAATATAATCTATCGACAGAATTTCATAGGACCGTTCGCCGCCCGGTGTGCGAACTTCCACGCTGTCGCCTTCATCCTTGCCGATCAGCGCCCGCGCAATCGGTGACTTGATGTTCAACAGACCGGCTTCCACGTTGGCTTCATGCTCGCCGACGATCTGCCAGGTCTTTTCCTCGTCCGTGTCTTCGTCGACCAGTTTGACCGTTGCGCCAAATTTGACAGAGCCCGACAGCTTTGTGGGGTCAATCACCTCTGCCAGGCCTAAGATCCCTTCGATCTCTTGCACGCGGCCTTCGATAAAGCCCTGCTTTTCGCGCGCGGAGTGATATTCGGCGTTCTCTTTCAGATCGCCGAGCTCGCGTGCCTCGGCGATCGCTTGGATGATCGCCGGGCGCTCTTCGGTCTTGAGTTTCTTCAACTCAACTTCGAGCGCGGTATGCCCGCGCTTGGTCATCGGGATCTTTTCCATGGGTGTCGGCCTCGCCATCCACCCCGGCTGTCGCGCCGGGGGCGTTTAGAATGGCACGTACCTGACCCAATTCTCGCACAAGATGCAAGGCCTTCCGCGCAGGTTGCGCAAGATCAAGCGTAGCTGACCACTTCGTATTCGATGCCGTCGTCATCGTGGAAATAGAAGCGCCGTCCGGGTTCGTAATCGGCGTGGCTGCCGGTTTCAAACCCGTGTGCTTTGATTTTGGCTTCCATCGCGCCGAGGTCGTCGACCGTGACGGCCAGATGGTTCAAGCCGCCGCGCGTGATGTAATTGTCATCCTTGGGCGCATTTGGGGCGCCCGGCGTGTAGAGGGCCAGGTATTGCGTGTCGGTGCCCACATGCACGGTGCGCCCAGAGGTCATCGCCGCCCCGGCCCAGCGGATTTTCCAACCAAAGAGGTCGCACATCCAAGCGGCTGTGGCATCGGGATCGGTGACGGTGAAGTTCGTGTGTTCAAGTTGTGCGGTCATCTCGCTTCCTTTTGGTGTGATTTGATCCTACTGTAATTCCTCAAGTCCACTTGAGGTCAAGGAGAGAGACATGCGCGATTCCGGTGGGTTAAGCATAGGTGCGATGGCCGCGCGGACCGGATTGGCGGTCTCGGCGATCCGGTACTACGAAGATCAGGGGCTGATTCACCCCTGGCGCAACGCGGGCGGGCAGCGGCGGTTTCAGCGGGCCGATATCCGGCGTCTGAGCTTTGTCATCGCAGCCCAGCAGTTCGGCTTTTCGCTGGAGCATATCCGGGCCGAGCTGGACAAGCTGCCCAAAACCCGTGCCCCGTCGAAATCCGACTGGGCGCGCGTGTCTAAGGCCTTTCGCCGGGAGTTGGATGCCCGGATCGCGGCGCTGACAGCCTTGCGGGAGACACTGGACGGCTGCATCGGCTGCGGCTGCCTGAGCCTGGAGGTCTGCGCGCTGTACAATGCCCGCGACAAGGCCGCCGCGCGGGGCGCGGGCCCGCGTTACCTGATGGGGGATCGTGCTTCGGACATTCCGGATGCTGTGCGCTGAGGTTGCACAGTCTTTAGTCAAGCGGTGCGTGCAGGCGCGTCTCAGCCGTGATGATCCCGCCGCGCGCGCCAATCTCAATGGAGCCGTACCGCTCTTTGAACACCTCGGGCAGGGGGCGGTCCCCGGGCAGGGAGAGCCATAGCCGCAACAGGTGACGCCGCCGCGCCGGATCCGGCCAGTCGGTAAACCCGGTGCGGTCATGGAGTTGCCCGTGGTTGTAGACAAATTGCATATCACCGGGCTTGAGCCGCATTCTGATATGCAGCGCGGGATCGTTGGCCAGGGCGTCAAACATATCGAGTGCGGCAACGTGGTCCGGCGTCAGCCGCATCGCCTCGGGGAAGCGTTGTGCTGCGTCGATATATTGGCGCTGGTAGAACACCGTCAGGTGGCCCGCATGCCAGGAGAGCGGCGGGATGGTCATGAAGGGCAGCATACCTTCGGGCACTTCCCCGCGCCGGTCCGTGGCAATCGGATCAAAGAGCTTTTCAAGAAGGTCAGGGCGCGCGGCGCGCATGTCGTTCACGATGCTTTCGGCGCTGACAAGAAGGCTATCGCCGCCCTCTTTGGCCTCGGCCAGGCACAGCAGGCCCACCACATCGGCACTGTCCGTGTGAAAGGTCTGCCGCTCTGCGGTTTGATAGATCCGCGTGCCGGGATGGGCTGCATCCGCGCCCGTGTCGCGCACATGACCCAAGATGTGGCCCGCCGCATTCTGTGACCGTGCCGACCCAAGATGCGCGCCGATGCCGCAAAAGATGCAGGCGGCCGTTTTCTGGTCATATCGGTCAATGGGCAGGCCGGTCAGAACCTCGACCCCGGTGCCGTGCAAGAGTGTCGAGGCCAGTTGATGCAGATGCCCCGCAAAGCCGCGCAGCGGAAAGCTATCTGCTGTGATCTCGCCAATATCGCGTCCGGTGGCAAGATAGACCGCCGCAGCGTGCTCCAGATCTTCGATATCGGCCGGGGTCAAGTGGTACCGCCACGTGCCCGGATCGGCCAAATCCGCCGCGCGCCACGCGCTGGGTCCGTCGAAACGGTCAGGCAAATCTGCTGGCAATGGCATCGCATCCTCCGTCTTTTGAGGCACTGAAGCTTTGGAATGGCCGGTTTGTCAAATTGACGCGTTGAACAGGCGGCGCTGTGCGACAAATATCGCTGCGTCGTGATTGTAAAGACGCCTGCCTTGAGATAGCGGGGATTGACTGAGACAGCCGCGCATAGCGCATGCCAGATGGGAGCCAGTAATGTCTGAGATTGAACGCGAAGCGATGGAATACGACGTCGTCATCGTGGGGGCGGGGCCTGCGGGGTTAAGCGCGGCGATCCGGCTGAAGCAGTTGGATGCGGACCTGAATGTGGTTGTCTTGGAAAAGGGCTCAGAGGTGGGCGCGCATATCCTGTCGGGCGCGGTTTTGGACCCTTCAGGCCTCGACCGGTTGATGCCCGATTGGAAAGAGAAGGGCGCGCCGCTGAACGTGCCTGTGAAAGAGGACAATTTCTATGTTTTGGGCGAGGCGGGTCAGATCCGGTTGCCCAACTGGATGATGCCGCCCCTGATGAACAACCACGGCAATTACATCGTCTCGATGGGCAATGTGTGCCGCTGGATGGCCGAACAAGCCGAAGAGATGGGTGTTGAGATCTTCCCGGGCATGGCTTGCTCTGAGCTGGTCTATGGCGACGATGGCGAAGTCAGAGGCGTGGTGGCTGGGGTTTTTGGGCTGGAGCCCGACGGATCCATCGGCGAAGGCACGGAGCCTGGGATGGAGCTTTTGGGCAAATACGTGTTCCTGTCCGAAGGCGTGCGCGGGAGCCTCTCCAAAGAGGTGATTGCGAAATACGACCTGGACGCGGAGTGCGACGTACCGAAGTTCGGCATTGGCATGAAAGAGATCTGGGAAGTTGATCCCGCCAAGCACAACGAGGGCGAAGTGACCCACACTATGGGTTGGCCTTTGGGGTTCAAGAACTCGGGCGGTTCTTTCGTCTATCACCTTGATAACAATCAGGTCTATGTCGGCTACATCGTCGATCTGAACTACAAGAACCCGCATCTGTACCCATACATGGAGTTCCAGCGGTTCAAGCATCACCCCAAGATCGCGGCGCTGCTGGAAGGCGGGCGGCGCGTGGCCTATGGCGCTCGGGCGGTGACCAAGGGCGGGTTCCAGTCGATCCCGCAAGTGTCTTTCCCGGGCGGCGCACTTTTGGGCTGCTCGGCCGGTCTGGTGAATTTGCCGCGGATCAAGGGTAACCACAACGCGATGCATTCTGGCATTGAGGCGGCCGAAGCCGCGCACGCGGCGATCAAGGCGGGCCGTGGTGGCGACCGGTTGGTGGCCTATGACCGCGCGTTGAAGACCGGCGCTGTGGGCAAAGACCTGAAGCGTGTGCGCAACGTGGCACCTTTGAACGGCAAATACGGCCCGCTGGGAGGGCTGACGCTGGGCGGCTTTGACATGTGGGTCCAAACGCTTCTGGGCGTGTCACCTTTCGGGACCGTGGGTCACGGCAAGACGGACGCCGCCTCGACCGAGCCGGCCAAGGACCACGCGCCGATCGATTATCCGAAGCCCGACGGCAAGCTCAGCTTTGACCGGCTGACCAATGTGTCCTTCTCGATGACCAACCACGAGGAAAGCCAACCGGCGCATCTGCGTCTGACGGATGCGGCCAAGCCGATTGAGGTCAATCTGCCGACCTATGCCGAGCCTGCGCAGCGCTATTGTCCGGCAGGTGTTTACGAAGTGGTCGAAGAAGAGGGGCAGGATGCGCGGTTTGTGATCAACTTCCAGAACTGCGTGCACTGCAAGACCTGCGACATCAAAGACCCCAGCCAGAATATCACATGGGTGACGCCGCAGGGCGGGGATGGCCCCAACTATCCGAATATGTGATGGAGCTGTGGCCGTGCCCAAACGCGCGGCGCTTTAGCATAAAGTCGATATGTCGGCTCAGCGTCGCGATACGGTGACTGGGCAAAGCAAAGGTCGTGCCAAGCGTTTTGCCGGTTGCCCAACACTGTTCAAGCGGCAGGTTTGCAAGGCCCGGTATCTCTAGCACGACCCGGTGCCCCGTAAGCTTTGTCCCGTGATGCGCGGGATAGAGCGCAAGCTTGGTGCCACGGTAGGAGATATCGCCAAGAACGATTGGCACCGCCTCGCCATCAATCCGCAGAACGCAAAGCTTGCTGGCCGGGTGGCGCACGTCCTGCCGTCGGCCCGGGCCTGCGTCCAAAAACCTATTCGGGTGCTTCCACGCCACGGCGCGCCTCACTCATACTCACAACTCCACTCTGGTTAGTTGGAAAGTCTTAACGTTTGGTGGGCATGCCTACAGCATGGCGTTAAACTTGGGCTTTGTTGCAAACCTGACGGCTTGTTTAACCAGATTGCATTGAACGGTGCCTGCAACCTGTTAGTGTCTCGCGTCAGAGCCTTGGATAGGAGTTTTGGATGATCAATCGCTTGTATGCTGTCGCGTGTTTTCTTTTCAGCGTTTGGGTCGCGAGTGTTGGTGCCTCGGATAGCCTATCGGGCTCTTACCTGGCAGCGCGGCAGGCCGAAGAGCGTCACGATTATGCGGCCGCATCGCGGTACTACACGCGGGCCTTGGTGCTTGCCCCCGGAAATGCCGATGTGATGGAGTCGCTCACTCTGGCACGCTTGCTGCAAGGGCAGTTTGAGCCTGCCGTCACCGTCGCCCAAGCCATGGACGAACGCGGGATGCGCAGCCAAGTCGCGAATATGGCGCTTGCGACGGACCTTGCGCGGCGCGGTGCGTTCGAAGCCCTAGCAGCCCGGGTTAAAACCGATGGCGAAGGCATCGGCCCGCTTGTCGACGGGCTTATCGCAGCCTGGTCGCTTTTGGGAACGGGCGATACGGCTGCGTCCTTTGGCGCGTTCGACGCGCTGGCAGCAGAGCAAGGTTTGCGCGGCTTTGCCCTTTACCACAAGGCGCTTGCGATGGCGCAGAGTGGCGATTTTGCCGGCGCAGAGGCGATTTTCGCCGATGACACGAATGGCGTCGTGCAAATGACGCGCCGCGGCGCGATGGCGCGGGCCGAAGTCTTGTCCCAACTGGGACGTAATGCGGACGCGCTCGACAGCCTAACAGCGGCCTTCGGTCCGGTGACCGACCCAGGCGTGACGGCGATGCGTGCGGCTTTGGCGGAGGGCGGTAAGGTGCCTTTCTCGCATATTCGCACAGTCCAAGATGGTGTTGCGGAAGTTTACTACTCTATCGCGGCGGCGCTGACGAGCGAAGCACAGCCAGACTATACGTTGCTTTATGCGCGCGTTGCGCAAGTCCTTCGGCCCGACCATGTGGATGCGCTTTTGCTTGTCGCCGATCTTTTGGACGATCTGCGTCAGTTTGAGTTGGCGATTGAGGCTTATGCGCAAGTGCCACGTAACCATGTGGACTATCACGCTGCTGAACTTGGGCGCGTGGCTGCGCTTCGGGCGCTGGAAAAGCCGGACGCCGCGATTGAAGTTTTGAAGAACCTGTCCGAGACGCACGGCCATCTTGCGTCTGTGCACTCCACGCTTGGGGACGTTTACCGTGGCCAAAAGGCATTTGCGGAAGCCGTCGACGCCTATGATCAGGCGTTGGCGCAGATGCAAGGTGACACGCCGCGTGCGGCTTGGTTTGTCTATTATGCGCGCGCAATTGCGTATGAACGTCAGTCGCTTTGGCCGCAGGCGGAGGCAGATTTTCGTCGTGCCTTAGAGCTGGAGCCAGACCAGCCACAAGTCTTGAACTATCTTGGATACTCTCTGGTCGAAAAGCAGATCAAGCTGGATGAAGCCTTAGAGATGATCGAGCGTGCGGTCGCTGGTCGTCCAGACTCCGGTTACATCGTCGACAGCCTAGGATGGGTGCTCTATCGGCTTGGACGCTATGAAGAGGCTGTTGGCCATATGGAGCGCGCCGTGGAATTGATGCCAGTGGACCCTGTGGTCAACGACCACTTGGGCGATGTCTATTGGGCTGTGGGGCGCGCGCGTGAGGCGGAGTTCCAGTGGTCCCGCGCGCTGTCTTTCATCAATGAAGAGAACAACGAGACCGAGGCTGACCCGGATCGTATCCGCCGCAAGATGCAGGTTGGCTTGGATGTTGTTTTGGAAGAAGAGGGTGCCGATCCGCTGAAAGTCGCGGATGACAATTGAAGCCTTCGCTCCGGCAAAGGTAAATCTGGCGCTGCATGTGACAGGTCAACGCGACGATGGGTACCATGTGCTGGACAGCTTGGTGGTGTTTGCCGATGTGGGGGATCGGTTGTCTCTGACGCCCGGTGCTGCGCTGTCTTTGGAGGTGACGGGGCCTTTTGCGGCGGGTGTGCCGGCTGATCCGCGCAATCTGGTCTGGCGCGCTGCTGAACTGTCCGGGTGGGCAGGACATATCCATTTGGAAAAGCATCTGCCGCACGGCGGCGGCATTGGTGGCGGATCTGCTGACGCAGCAGCGGTCTTGCGTGCCTTGGCGTTTGGCGGAGATGCGACAGCACTCGGCGCGGACGTGCCCGTGTGCGTTCACAGCGGGGCCGCCCGTATGCGCGGTATCGGCGATTGGGTAGATCCCGTGGCGCATGTCCCCGCCATGCCCGCGCTTTTGGTCAATCCAGGCCACCATCTTGCGACACCAGACGTCTTCAGAGGGCTCACACGGCGCGACAACCCGCCTTTGCAGGCGCTGCCAAACGCGCAGCAACCTCTGGACAGTTGGTACGACTGGCTGTCTCTACAGCGCAACGATCTCGAGGAACCTGCGCAACGTATTGCACCCGAAGTGGCGCGCGTCCTTCGGCGGCTCGACACCGCGTCTGACGTCCGGCTTGTCCGCATGTCGGGGTCGGGCAGCACCTGTTTTGCGCTTTTTGGCACGCGCAACGCGGCACACTTGGCACAACAACAGATCGCCTTAGAGCACCCCGCATGGTGGTGTCAGGTCGTCACGCTTAATCCTGGAATGGCCCTGGTGCAGTGATCGCGGGTTACAGGTTGGGCGCGCGTCGCAAGCTGCGCCGACGGCCAATCAAGTAGCCGAACCCGGCGATGCAGTAGCCCACCAGGCACATACCTGCGGCGCCGGCACAGAACACTAGGAACGCCGAGACATTGGTGGGGTCTGTCGCAAGCGAGGGCGGCAACACCCCGGCCAAAGGCGCCCAATACGCGTCTGTGAGGGCCATGTATCCAAGCGTGACTGCGCCCCACGCCGCAGTCAAACCCGCAATCAGCAGGGTCAGGCCTTGCAGACCGGGCGCGCGGCGCACACGCATCGCCTTTGACATCGCGCGCATCATGTTGCCCACGTCGTGCTGCATCGCGATGAGGGCAGGGACGACCAAGAGGACAAGCACCATCCCAAAGCCAAGACCATAAACGAGCGTAATCACAGTTGGTTTGAGCCATTGCGCCTGGCTGGAGCCTTCATAAAGCAGCGGCACAAGGCCCAGCACTGTTGTCAGCGTCGTCAGCATAACGGGGCGCAGGCGGTCGGCCGCGCCGTCGATGATTGATGGGAACAACCCGCGATCTTGGTTGTATTGATCAATTGTTGTCACCAGCACGATCGAGTCATTGATGATGATGCCTGTCATCCCAATCAGGCCAATGACCGAAAACATGCTCAACGGGACATCCCAGACGTAGTGGCCGTAGATTGTTCCCACGAGGCCAAACGGAATGATCGCCATCACAACGAAGGGACGCGTCCAACTCGCAAAGACCCACGACAGCGCGAGGTAGATGCCGGACAGGCAGAGGATGAATCCAAACAGAGCATCATTCAGGAACTCATTTTCCTGTTCCGACAGCCCGGACAGCCGCCATTCAATCTGCCGCTCGCTCGCGATCCGAGGCAGTATTTCGCTTTCCAAAACGCGTTGGATTTCGCTGGCGCGGGCCGGATCATCCTCTGAGATGTCTCCCGTCACAGTGACGACCTGAAGCCCATTTTCGCGTTTGACCGTGGAAAAGCCCGTGCGGCTGGTGACACTCACGATATCGGCAAGGGGGACATAAACCCCATCTGGCGATCGCATCTGCGTGCGTTCCAGAAAGTCCGCGGTCTGCTCGTCTTCTGGCAGTTGGACTTGGATCGAGGCCGACCGGATGCCTTCGGGGAACGTGGCAGCTTCCATCCCAGCAAGCCTGTTGCGCAAAACGCGGCCAAGCTCACCCATTGTGAAACCAAGCGCCTGACCTTGCGGCGTCAACTCCAGGATCAGTTCTTCTTTGTCATAGGCGAGGTTGTCTTCAACTGCGCTAACTTCGGGATATTCCAGCAGCGCGTTTTTCAAATCTTCCGCCGCGCCCTTTAGATCATCCGGCGTCGCCCCATAGAATTGTACCGACAGAGCATCGCCACCGGGACCAGAGCGCCAGCCGCGAAAGCTCACTTGCTCTGCCAAAGGATGGCGCGCGACGCTGTCGCCTAGATCGGCGACAAATTCAAAACTGGAGTAGGGACGCAGGTCTGCGTCGATCAGTTCAATCGAAATCCCGCCCAACTGGTCCGCGTCTTTGGTGTCTGTTCCAGAGAGGCCGCGCCCAGCATTTCCACCAACTTCTGCGAGCACATAGTCAATCGGGTTGCGCCCGTATTCTGCCTCGTATTGTGCCGCCAAGGCTTCTGTCGCGCGCTGCATCTCGCGCATCATTTCGAGGCTATCCTCGCGCGTCGCCCCCGAGACCATCGAAAAGTTCCCAGTGACCGATCCCCGTTCTGGGGCGTTAAAGAACCGCCATTCGACAGCCCGCTCGATAAACAGCACCGACTGGTTTGCAAGGATCAGGACCGTGAGCGCAATTACGGCATAGCGTGCCCAGATGACGCCAGCGATCAACGGACGAAAGAGGTTTTCGCGTACCCATTCGAAGCCCCGGTTCACCACCCTAGAGGGCCAATCGTACCAACGGTTCTTGTCCACGGCCACCAGGGCGTGCGCCATGTGATGCGGCAAGATTAAGAAGCATTCGACCAGGCTCGCGATCAACACAGCGATGACTGTGTAAGGAATATCCGCGATCAAAGTGCCGAAGCGGCCGCCGATGGCTGTCAGGCCAAAGAAGGCGATAACCGTTGTGAGGGTTGCCGCAAAAACCGGCATGGCCATACGCTGAGCCGCGTTCTCCGCGGCTTCGGTTGGTGTCTCGTTGTAGTAGCGCGCGCGGAAGTCGGCATGTTCGCCAACGACGATGGCATCATCAACGACGATGCCCAAAGTGATGATCAGGCCGAAGAGCGAAATCATGTTGATCGTCAGCCCCCCAAGATACATCAGCGCAATCGCTGCGAACATGGCGACGGGGATGCCTGCTGCGACCCAGAAGGCCGTTCGCGCATTCAAAAAGAGAAAGAGCAAAAGCACGACCAATCCCAGACCCATGAGCCCATTGTCGACCAAGATATTCAATCGGCCCGTGATCGCTTCCGCGCGGGTGCGGATCAGTTCCGCGGTTACACCTTGCGGAAGGGTCGCTTGGAGCTCTTCAACCACGCTTTCCACGTTGCTTTGGATGTCGATGGCATCCCCGGATCCAGACCGATCCACACGAATAGACACCGCTGGGTCATCGCCGACGAAGTATTGGCGCTCGCGGTCAACGCCTTCGCGGCGCACAGTTGCGACATCCGCGATCGTCAGGACCGATCCATCGGCGTTTGTACGCAATACGATGTCACCAACGTCGACGACAGAGCGTCGACCAGATCCAGTGCGCACGCGTGCGTTTGCGCCCTGAACGTCGCCGGCGGGGTTCACGTCGACCTCGGCAGCAATTGCCGCCGAAATTTGGGCCATTGTGACGTCTTGGGCGATGAGGTTAACCGAGGGGACCTCGATGACGATTTGCGGTGCAGCCACGCCGCGTATGGTTGTCCGTGTCACACCGGCTTCGAACAGGCGAACGATCAACTCGTCAGCGAAGTTCGCAATCTGCTGCGTGCCGACCGGACCAGTGATCACGACGTCTGTCACCCGGTCGCGCCAGGCACCGCGCCGCACGACAGGCTCGTCCGCGTCTTCTGGGAGGGTTGTCACACCGTCGACAGCGTCCTGCACATCTTCTGCGGCGCGGGCCATGTCCCAATCCGGCTCGAACTCAACAGAGATCCATCCACGCCCCTCAAACGACGTGCTGTAGATCCCCTCGACCCCTTCTACGGCCAAGAGCGCCGGTTCCAATAGTTGTACGATCCCTGCATCGACATCTTCGGCGCCTGCACCTTCCCAGTTCGTGTTGACAGACACCTGGTCGATGATCACGTCTGGGAAGAACTGCGCCCGCATGTTGGGAATTGCGAAGGCGCCCATGATCAGCAGCGCGACAAGCAGCAAGTTCGCGGCAGTGCCGTGCCGCGTGAAATAGCTCAGAATACCTCCGGCGCGCTGAGGCAAGGGTCGGATCTTGGGTGGCGTCATGGCTGTTCCTAGCCTCCCATTCGGTTTTCAAGCCTTTGAACTAGCTGGGCGGGAACCTCTTCCCCGGACGACAGGCGCGCCAAGATACGTTCCTTTACGTCGCTTGGCATTCTGGAATTGCCTTCGACAAAGGCAATCAACGTCTCGCGGCGTTCATCGGTGAGCGCGACCAATTGAGGGCCCGTAGGCGGGTTTTCTTGATCACTGCGCCGGATTGGGCGTACGGCGATGCCAGGGCCCAAAAGAGGTGTTCGGGCTGTTACAATTTCGCGGCCCGACAGCGTGTCGCCGCGCACGAGTACGTCGTTGTTTTGGCGTCTGAGCAGTGTCACTTCGAGCACGTCCAGCCGATTTTCGTCTGCAAGTGCCAGCACTGTGCCAGACCCATCAACAGCTGCGGCGGGCAGCCGAACCACATTTTCCAATGGTTGTTCCTCGACACGAACGGTCACAAAATCACCGGGCTTGAAACCGGGCGCGCGATCCAAAGTGGCAAAGACCAGACGACCGGACTGTGCTTCGCCAACGGCCGCGCTGTCGCGTTGAATTTGGCCTTGCGCTGTAAGATCGATGCCAGACACATCAAGCTGAGCGATAACAGGGCGCCGATCCAGCACGCCATTGTCATCCAACAGTCGGGCATATTGCGCCGTGCTTAGCCGGAACGACACTTCCAGTGTTCTTGGATCGATCAGCGTCGCAAGCTGTTCATTATTTGCCACAAGGCGCCCTAAGGTGAGTGTCACGCCGCTCAATGTGCCGTCGAAGGGGGCTGTTATGACCGTGTCGTCTACACGACGTTCCGCCTCTGACAGTGCCACGCGCGCACGCGTCAGGCGGGTCGCAGATTGTGCGATACGCGCCTCTGCTTGTGTCAAAGCTTGTCGCTTTGCTAAAACTGACTGCAGCGCTGAGGCCGCCGAAATCTCTGCAGCCTCGACATTTGCGGCCGTTCCCACACCGCGCGTCGCCAGATCCTGTTGCCGTGCGAGCGCGCGTTCTTGAAGGTTGGCCTGGTTCTCGGCAGCGGCCAGATCGTCACGTGCAAGCATCAAGGCCGCTTCCGCGTCGCGCACCTCTGCCTGGGCGTCCGCCAGGTCTGCGCGCATTTGTTCGCGATGCGCTTCTGCCTCGGTCGGATCAATCCGCAACAAGGCGTCACCTTCTTGTACCGCGCCACCTTCCACAAAAGCGGGGGACATCTCAATAATCCGGCCCGAACTGGCGGACCGCACTTCCAACGTACGGGTCGCTCGGACTTCGCCGAAGGCTTCCAAAACAGGCACTTCCCGGCCCTCGACGGCTGTGACCAGGCCGACGGCAAACACCCGTTCGCGCTGCGACGGTTTGCGATCCTCTTCGGCATTACGCGCCTCAATTGCGCCGCGTACATTGTTGGCTGCTAGCGCCAGGAGGCCTACAGCAACGGCTGTAAGGAAAATCCCAATAAAGGTCTGGCGAAGAAATCTCATAAACGGGGTCCCTTTGACGCCGCAGTTACACGGTGTTCAAATAGCAACTTTACGGGCCAATTCCACAGGCGCGCATGGTTTATACGGGTGTGCGGCCGACTTCCGTCGAAATTACTTGCGCTTTTTGTGCTCTTCAAGCCGTGGAAAAATCTCCACAAAGTTGCAAGGCCGGTGCCGGTAGTCGAGTTGATAGGCCAAAATGTCGTCCCAGGCGTCGCGACATGCCGAAGGTGAGCCCGGCAACGCAAAGAGGTACGTGCCGCCTGCAACGCCTGCTGTCGCACGGCTTTGGACGGCGGAAGTGCCTATTTTCTGCATGGAAACCATCGTGAAGACGGTGCCGAAGGCGTCGATTTCCTTCTCATACACATCGCGATGTGCTTCGACCGTGACGTCGCGCCCCGTTAGGCCGGTGCCGCCTGTCGAAATCACGACATCAATCTCGGGATTGTGAACCCAATCACGCAGCTGTTCGGCGATTGCGGCGCGGTCGTCGCGCACGATTGCGCGGGCGGCCAGGCTGTGGCCTGCACCCTCCAGCCGGTCGACCAGCGTGTTGCCAGAGCGATCATCGTCTGGCGTGCGCGTGTCGCTGACGGTCAAAACGGCGATGCGGACGGCGATGAAGTCGCGGCTTTCGTCTAAGCGGCTCATGCGGTTTCCTCCAGCCGTGCGCGCACGTCCAAAAGATCAGCCCACGCGGCGCGTTTGGCTGAAGGATTGCGCAAAAGATAAGCCGGGTGGAACGACGGCATCGTCGGAATGCCCTGCACGTCCTCCCACGTGCCGCGTAGCCGCGTGATGCCCCGTTTGCCCAGCAGGGCCTGGGCCGAGATATTGCCCATGATGATCAGCACCTTCGGCGCGCTCAGCGCGATGTGGCGGGCCAAGAAGGGCTGCATCATGGCGATCTCTTCGGGCTTGGGGTCGCGGTTTTGCGGCGGGCGCCAAGGCAGGACGTTGGTGATGTAGGTGTCTTGCGCCCGGTCGCGCCCAATCGCGGCCAGCATCCGGTCCAAGAGTTGGCCCGCGCGCCCGACAAAGGGCCGGCCTTCGCGGTCCTCATCTCGCCCAGGTGCTTCGCCCACGATCATCAACGGCGCACCAGCCACGCCGTCGGCAAAGACCAAGTTACGCGCGCCCTGTTTGAGCGTGCAATGCGGATAGGCGCCAAGTGCTGCTTTCAACGCGTCCAAGTCTTGCGCAGCTTGGGCTGCGGCCCGCGCCTCTGCGATTGGGTCCGCGTCGGTTGCAGGCGGTGATACCATTGGCGCGGCTGCGGCGACACTTGGCTTTGGCGCGGGTTTCGGAGCGTCATACCGGTTGACCGGCACGTTACCGATGGCCTCATCCGCGCCCAGCTCTACCTGCCAGGCCAGGGCCGCAAGGGCCGCGTCAAACTCCTGCGATTCCATGGGCAGACCCTAAATCTCAATGCCATGGGGCCGCAAGGTGCCTGGCTTGCTTGCCGCGCGCGTGGCAGCTTCCTATAACACCGCGCGAGAGCGGGACAGGCAGGGGCCAACATGACCTTTCACCAAAATCACCTTTTGGGTATTGAGCCGCTCCGGCCCGAAGAGATCACGACCCTTCTGGACCTGGCAGAGACCTATGTGGATCTGTCACGCTCGGCCACCAAACATGCGGATGCTTTGGCGGGCCTGACGCAGATCAACATGTTTTTTGAGGCCTCCACACGCACGCAGGCCTCGTTCGAGCTCGCGGGCAAGCGGCTGGGCGCGGATGTGATGAATATGGGGCTCGAAGCGTCTTCGATCAAAAAGGGCGAGACCTTGATTGATACCGCGCTGACGCTGAACGCGATGCAGCCGGATTTGTTGGTGGTGCGGCATCCCCATTCCGGGGCTGTCGATCTTTTGGCGCAAAAGGTGCATTGCGCGGTGCTGAATGCGGGCGATGGGCGGCACGAACACCCCACGCAAGCGCTGCTGGACGCGTTGACCATCCGCCGCGCCAAGGGGCGGCTGCACCGCCTCTCCATCGCGATTTGCGGGGATATTGCCCATAGCCGGGTGGCCCGGTCGAATATCTTGCTGCTGGGCAAGATGGAGAACCGGGTGCGGCTGGTGGGCCCGCCAACCCTGATGCCTGCGGGCATTGGCGAGTTCGGTGTCGAGGTCTTCGACGATATGGAAGCGGGTCTGGCAGACGTGGACGTGGTGATGATGCTGCGCCTTCAGAAAGAGCGGATGGATGGCGGGTTTATTCCGTCCGAACGCGAGTACTACCACCGCTATGGCCTGGATGCGGCGAAACTGGCCCATGCCAAACCGGATGCCATCATCATGCATCCGGGCCCCATGAACCGGGGCGTCGAGATCGATGGCACACTGGCCGACGACATCAACCGCTCGGTCATTCAGGACCAGGTTGAGATGGGGGTTGCCGTGCGCATGGCGGCGATGGACCTTTTGGCACAGAACTTGATCAAACGGCGGGCGGCATGATGGCGCGCGAGATCTCATTGGCCGCCGGTGAACGCGGAGTCGTTCGCGTTTTTGCCCTGTCGCTGTCAGAGGCTGAGGCGGAGGCGCTGCGTGAGGCGGGCGTCGGGCACCTTTTTGGCGGCGTCGCGGTTGATGCGGGCGGGCTGGAGATTTTCCCGGTTTCGGACCTGGAAGATGTCGGGCTTTGGGGCCTTTTGCAGGACGGGCACGGGGTGGCGCAGGACCAGTTGGAGCAGGACCGCGCGAAACTGGCAGCCCTTGACGGCTGGGTCATCGTTGCGACATCGCAGGCCTTTCCCGCAGGGCCGGCGAACGTGACTTTGGCGCCCGAGATCACGCTGATTGGCACCTATTGGGAGCCGAAAGTGGACTGGACCGACACGGTCACCTTGCAAAGTGCGGCTGCAACCGAGGCGGCCCCTGCGAAGAAGCGCCCGTCGGACGCGGCGATGTCTGGGCGGATTGCAATGCTGGCCCTGCTTGTGCTTTTTGCGCTGACGGCCGTTGTCGTTTGGGTCTCTGGCTGACGCGCAGCTACTGCGCAGCCAGCGACGCGCGGCGTTTCTCGATCGAGTAAAGCACAGAGGATCCGACCCCGCGCAACCGCACGCGGGCTTGGCGTTGATAGACGAAGTCCGACCCGATGCGGTCGATCACCGCTTGGCTCACCGTGATTTTGTCGGGCTTTCCAGCTTCTTCGATCCGACTTGCGATGTTCACCGTCGCCCCCCAAAGATCATAGACAAAGCGCAGATCGCCGACGACACCCGCCACCAGCGGCCCGGAATGCACGCCGATACGGACCTTAACGTCGCGCCCCAACTGGGTGGAGAGCTGCCGGGTTTCAAAGAGCATATCCATCGCCGCATCAATGGCCGTGGCGCAGTGATCCGTCTGCTCTGAGGTCACGCCCGACACGAACATGTAGCAGTCGCCAATGGTTTTAATTTTCTCAAGCCCATAGCGGCCCATGATTTCGTCGTAGCGCCCAAAGAGATCTTTCAAAAGACCAATGGAGTCTTCGGGTGGATGCTCCATCGCGTAGGTCGTGAAATCCACGATATCGGCAAAAACGACGGTCGCGTCTGTCACTTGGTCGACGATTTTGTCTTCGCCGTCGTTCATCCGTTCCGCGATGCGCTTGGGCAGAACGCTTTCTAACAGCGCATCTTTTTGCGAGGCGACTTCGGCCATTTGGGCGGATTGTTCTTGGAGCCGGGTGAAGGACCGCTCCAACTCGAAAATGACGGAGTTGTAGAAGAGGCCGATCTGGCCCACTTCGGTGAAGGGCGATTGCGGCACCCGAAGTGACAGGTCGCGGTCGCGGGCTTGCCGCTGCATCACGTCGAACAGCTCGTTCAGATCGGTATTTGCGCCATGCTCGCCCACGTTCAGGCCGATTTCCTCGACATGGTTGGTGACGCGCAGCGGGAAGACCCGGTCAATCGCGGTCAGAATGGCGAAGGGCAGGGCGACCGCGTAAGCAACGATGGTCACAATCCCAACAAGCTGCGCCGACAACTGCGCGCCAAATCCAAGCTCCGTCTGGCCAAAAATGGCAACTGCGAGGAGGCCCCAAAGGCCCGCGCCGAAATGGACCGGCACCGCGCCAACGGCGTCATCAATGCTGAGGCGTTCCAGAAGCAAGTCAGCGCCATAGGCAATGGCACTGCCGATGCCTCCGATTAAGATCGCTTCACCCACCGTGACCAGATCTGCGGCGGCCGTGATCGCCACAAGCCCGGCCAATGAGCCGTTCATCGCGAAAAAGACCGACGGCTTGCCGTCGCGCGCCCATGTGGCCCCCAGCCCAACCAGCACGCCTGCCGCACCCGCCACGAAGGTGTTCAGCAGAATGGCCGGCACCGCATGCGTCAACCCCATGGTAGAGCCGCCGTTGAACCCGAACCAGCCAAACCACAACAGCAAAACGCCCAGCATCGACAGAGGCAAGTTGGACCCGTTGAACCGCCGCGATTTGCCAGCCTCTAGGAACCGGCCCTGCCGCGCGCCGATGACCAGAATTGCCGCCAATGCGACGCCGCCGCCGACCGCGTGCACCACGCCAGATCCGGCAAAATCGTAGTATCCCAGCGCGGCAAGCCATCCCTGGCTCTCTTCATTGTACCACGCCCAATGTCCGAACACTGGATAGATCAACGCCGCCGTCAGCGCGGTGATCACCAAGTATCCTGCAAAGCCGCAGCGTTCTGCCACAGCGCCCGACAAGATCGTCGCCGCCGTGCCGCAGAACATCGCCTGAAAGATGAAATGCACATAGGTCTCGGAATTTGGCAGCGTTCCAAAGGCGAAATTGGTCGTGCCGAATAATCCGTTCTGCGACACGCCGTACATCAGCGCATAGCCAACGCACCAATAGATCAAGATCGAGACGGAAAAATCGGTGATGTTCTTGATTGCGACGCTGATGTTGTTTTTGGACCGCGTCAAACCGGCCTCAACGCACATAAAGCCAGGTTGCATCATAAAGATCAGCGCAGCCGACATCAGCACCCACGCAGAGTTAATCAGTGTTTCCGTCAAAATCCCTCCCACTCGGCCAGATCTCTTGCAGGCCGGGCACCCTTTAAGGCACATCTTGTTGTCCCACAGCTTAGGCGACTAGCGCGTTGGGTCAACAAATCCTGTCGTTTGGCCTCATCGAATTGGCAAAGTGGCTTTTGTAGACACAGGTTGCACCTGCGGCAAAGAAGCTTTCTACCGTCGCGCGATCTCTGTTAGGCTTTGGGTATCATTCGCACGGAAAGCTTCTTATGCGCATTACAAATTGTCACATTCACACCTTCACGCAATATCACGTCCCGGCCAATTATCCGCATTGGGCGCTGGCGCCGTTCAAACGCTATCCCAGGGCGATCAAGCGCATTGCGCAGGGTCTTGATCTGATTGGTCAAGACGCGCGGGCCGAACGGGTGCATCGCTTGTTTGCCTTCACCCGCGAATCCGATGTGCGCGAGCAATCCGCAGTTCTGGACAACGTGATGAAGCATTACCCGCCAGACACGCGCTATGTGATCTTGCCGATGGAGATGTCGGGGTTTGGATATGGCGCGCCGGTGGAGCCTTTGCGCCAGCAGCATGACCAACTGGCCGAATTGATGCATCATCCCGATTACAAAGATGTGGCCATCCCCTTTGCCACCATCGACCCGCGCGTCGACCCGGAGGCGAAAGAGCTGTGGCGCGTTGTCGACAGCTATAAGTTTCGCGGGATCAAGCTTTATCCGCGTCTGGGCTTTTCGCCGCAAGACGAACGGCTGATGCGTCATGTCTATCCGCAAGCGGAAGAGCGCGGCCTGCCGATCATGACCCATTGTTCACGCGGCGGCGTTCAGGGCCGGTTTGTGGCCGATTACAAGGCTGATGAGTATACAGAACCCATGGCGTTCGCGCCGGTTCTGAAGAAGCATCCCAAGCTGCAGGTCTGTTTGGCGCATTTTGGCGGGCAACGCGATTGGCGCGCCTATGCGAACCCGGATCTCGACGATCTGCCGCCCGGGGCCGAGAACTGGCAGGTGCAGATCCGGCGCATGATCGGGTCGGGGGAGTATCCAAACCTCTGGACCGATATCAGCTATATCATGTTCGAGTTTGCCGAGTTTATCCCGTTCTTGCAGCTTCTGCTGATGGGCGATGATGTCCGGAATGAACGGCTGCGGCAGCGGATCCTCTTTGGGTCGGACTTCTACATGACCCGGAACGAGGCGCTCTCGGAGAAGGGCGTGTGCTTCCGGCTGCGGCTGGCGCTGGGCGAAGACATGTTCGCGCGCATGGCCGAAGAGAACCCCGAAGTGTGGCTGGGGGAGCGCGCGGCGCGCCCCTATCCGACTTAGTCCGCGACCGTCACTGTTGTCGTCATATCGCTGATCACCTGGCCCGCGCGCCGCATCTCGACCGTGCCAGTAAAGGTCCCTTTTCGGAACCAGGCGTTCCCGTTGGTTTTGCGGCCACCGGCCCGAAAGAGTTGCGGTTGCGCTTTGTCGAGTGTGACATCCTGCGCGAAAACCGCGTCGCCATCGGGGCCAGTGATGGTCAGGCGCAAAATATCGCCCGGTTGGCTGCCAAAGGCGAACCCCCAGAGCACAAGGGCTGGGCTGTCGGTTGGCAGGTTGGGGCGGTGCGCGGTTCCGGCCTTCACCGCGTCATACTCCGGTAGACTGGAAAAGAAGCCGACGTTGATCAGGCCGCCCGGCTGATAGGGTGGGGGATCGGACCAGAGGGTGTCGTCCGAGAGCGTGCAGGTATTGGCCTGCGTCGGTGCGAACGGGTCCACTTGTTGGCCGTTCTTGCGCAGGCTCATATGCACATGCGGAAAGTTGGTGCGACCGGAGAGGCCAACCAATCCAAGCCTGTCGCCGGTTGCGACCCTATCGCCCGTTTTAACTGTGACGGAGCCGCGCCGCAGGTGGCAGTATTGCGTCTCCCACCCGCCGCCGTGGTCGATGACAACGCCGTTGCCGCAGTCGCGGCCTTGCAGTGCAGCGGCATCCTCGGCGCGGTAGAGCTTGTCGGCCATGCCATCGCGGGTGCCTTTGACCCGCCCGGGCGCTGCCGCGATCACGTCAACGCCGCGGTCAATCTCGGCAAGGCTGCGCAGCGCGAAATCGGTGCCTTTGTGGCCATCATAGCTGAGATCGCGGCAGGCATAGTCTTGCGCGCCGGGACCTGGGTCGCGGTCTGGGTAGATCTGGACAAAGCAGCGCTGATCCTCGCCCAAGGGGCAGTCAATGGGGTGCGAAAGCTGGAACCCGGATGCAAAAGTGGGGCCAGCCAGCGCCAGCCCCACCATCAGTCCCAAAAGGGATCGCATCAGTCCGCTGTCAGCAGCGGTGGTTTGTTTTTGCCCAGGCGCGGCTTGTCGGGGCCTTCCATGCGCAGGTCCAACTTGCCGTCTTTGACGCCAACTTTGACAACGCCGCCCTTGGCAAGCTTGCCAAAGAGCAACTCTTCCGCGAGCGGCTTTTTGATGTGCTCTTGGATCACACGGCCTAAGGGGCGCGCGCCCATTTTGTCATCATATCCCTTATCGGCGATCCACTCGGCCGCTTTGCGCGTCAGTTCGATGGTCACGCTGCGATCCATCAATTGCGCCTCAAGCTGCAGCACGAACTTTTCGACCACTTGCAGGATGGTGTCCTTCGGCAGTGGCGAGAAGGAAATCACCGCATCCAACCGGTTGCGGAACTCCGGCGTGAAGGTCCGTTCGATGGCTGCCGTGTCTTCGCCTTCGCGCCGGTCGCGGCCAAAGCCGATCGCCGCCTTGGCCTGTTCGGTGGCACCCGCGTTCGACGTCATGATCAGGATCACGTTGCGGAAATCGACCGTGCGCCCGTTATGGTCGGTCAGCTTCCCGTGGTCCATCACCTGCAGCAAGATGTTGTAGACGTCCGGGTGCGCCTTTTCCATCTCATCCAGAAGCAGCACACAGTGCGGATGCTGGTCGACGCCGTCGGTCAACATGCCGCCTTGGTCAAACCCGACATAGCCCGGAGGCGCGCCGATCAGACGCGAGACCGCGTGTTTCTCCATGTATTCCGACATGTCGAAGCGCAGCATCTCGACGCCCAAAACATCCGCAAGCTGCTTGGCCACTTCGGTTTTGCCGACGCCTGTAGGACCGGCAAAGAGGTAGTTGCCGATGGGCTTTTCCGGCTCGCGCAGGCCGGCGCGGGCCAGCTTGATCGCCGAAGACAGCGCCTCAATCGCGGGATCTTGGCCGAAGACCACCCGTTTCAGGCTGGTTTCCAGATCTTTGAGCACCTCGGCATCGTCTTTAGAGACGTTCTTGGGCGGAATGCGTGCGATCTTGGCCACGACGGCTTCGATCTCTTTCACACCGATGGTTTTGCGGCGCTTGGCCACGGCCACCAAGTGCTGGGCCGCCCCGGCCTCGTCGATCACGTCGATGGCTTTGTCTGGCAGTTTGCGGTCATTGATATAACGCGCGGACAGCTCCACCGAGGTTTTGATCGCGTCATTGGTGTATTTCACGCCGTGGTGATCCTCGAAATAGGGCTTGAGCCCGCGCAGGATCTTCACGCTGTCTTCCACCGAAGGTTCGTTCACGTCGATTTTCTGGAACCGGCGCGACAGCGCGCGGTCTTTTTCGAAGTGCTGGCGGAATTCTTTGTAGGTGGTGGAACCCATGGTCCGCAGTTTGCCGCCTTGCAGCGCGGGTTTCAGCAGGTTCGACGCGTCCATCGCACCGCCCGAAGTCGCACCCGCACCGATGACAGTGTGGATTTCGTCGATGAAGAGCACCGCATCTGGATGATCTTCCAACTCTGTGACAACGGCTTTCAGGCGCTCTTCAAAGTCGCCGCGATAGCGTGTGCCTGCCAAAAGCGCGCCCATATCCAACGAGTAGATCGTTGTGTTCGACAACACCTCCGGCGTTTCACCGGCCACGACTTTGCGGGCCAACCCTTCGGCGATCGCGGTTTTGCCAACGCCCGGGTCACCAACCAAGAGCGGGTTGTTCTTGCGCCGACGGCAGAGCACTTGTATGCAGCGTTCCACTTCGTGATCGCGCCCGATCAGCGGGTCGATATCCCCTTCGCGCGACTTGGCGTTCAGGTCGACGCAGTACTTGGCCAGTGCCGACTCTTTCTTTTCGCCTTCGGTGACGCCTTGGGCTTCTTCTTCAGGTTCAGAAGACGCGCCTTGTACCGTGCGGCTTTCGCCGTAGGACGGGTCTTTGGCCACGCCGTGTGCAATGAAGTTGACCGCGTCGTAGCGCGTCATGTCTTGTTCTTGCAGGAAGTAGGCGGCGTTGGATTCGCGTTCCGCAAAGATGGCGACCAACACGTTCGCGCCTGTTACCTCAGTGCGACCAGATGATTGCACGTGGATTGCCGCGCGCTGGATCACCCGCTGGAACGCCGCTGTGGGCACGGCCTCGGACCCGTCGATTTCAGTGACAAGGTTCGCCAGATCTTCATCCACAAACTCGATCAGAGTTTGGCGAAGTTCTTCGGTGTCGACGCTGCAGGCCTTCATGACCTTCAGCGCATCTGGCTCGTCAATCAAAGCCAGCAAGAGGTGTTCTAGCGTTGCGAATTCATGGCGCCGCGCATTTGCAAGCGCCAGGGCCGCATGAATGGCCTGCTCTAGTGTCGTCGAGAATGAAGGCACGGGCTGGTGCTCCTTCTGATCTGGGTCGGCGGGGGCGTGGCGGCAGTGTCAGAGACCCCGTTCCACTTCATGGCGGTCCGACCGTTGCCTCATAGTTATAGAGTTTGGTTGATAGAGTGTAACCTTCAAGGGTTTTCTTCGCTTGACACGCGCACAATTGCGCAACTTGCCTGAATTCTACGCGTTGTGCGAAGCCTCAAAACCGGTCCTTTCGGTCGCGGATCTCGGTGAAAACCTGTTCAGGATCAGCACCTTGCAGGCCAAGCCGTGCCGCGAGATCTGGGTCATTTGCCCGCAAAAACGGATTTGTGGCCAATTCCTGCGACAAACGCGACGGAACGGTGTGTTTACCATTTCTTCGCAATTCAGAGACCTCTTGGGCCCGTGCGCGCAAGTCTGGGTTGTCTGGGTCGACACTCAGGGCAAAACGCGCATTGCTTTCGGTGTATTCGTGGCCAGAGTAGACCCAAGTATCGGGCGGCAGGGCCGCGAGCTTGGACAAGCTGGCCCACATTTGCGGTTTGGTGCCTTCGAACACGCGCCCACAGCCCAAAGCCATCAGACTGTCCGCGGTGAACGCGGCCTGCGCGCCAGGAAAGTGGAAGGCGATATGGCCGAGTGTGTGGCCCGAGACGTCTATAACAACGCCCGTCTCGTCGCCGATTGAAACAGTGTCGCCTTCGCGAAGCGCCACGTCCAAAGCTGGGAGCCTATGTGCGTCTGCTTCGGCGCCGAACACTTTGGCCGAATGCTCTGCCAGAACGTCAGATAACCCCATAACATGATCGTCGTGATGGTGCGTGATCAAGATCATATCTAAGGACCAGCCACGCGCCTTGAGTTCTGCCAGAATGGGACCTGCTTCGGGGATATCAACAAGTGCAGTCGTGCCGTCGGCGGCATTGTGGGCCAAATACGCGTAATTGTCCGACAGGCAAGGCACTGTCACGATCTCGAGGGGCATGGTGTGCGGTCTTCTCTATGGTCAGGTCTTGGTAAGGTGGTGTAGGCAGGCCGCGCTGACAAGGGACAAGGACGCCGTCACGTGCATTTGGACGTGCAAGATCTGCGCAACTTTTACTACCGCAACGCGCTGGGCCGTGCGGTGCGGATGAATTTGCGCGCCCGGGTCTTGGAGCTTTGGCCAGAGGCCGAAGGTCAAACGGTGGTTGGGTACGGCTTTGCGATCCCGCTGTTGCGTCCCTACTTGGCGACGGCGCGGCGGGTGCTTGCGTTGATGCCGGGCCCCCAAGGCGTGCAGCCTTGGCCGTCGAATGGCCCAAATGTCGCGGTGCTGTGCCAGGAAACGGAGTGGCCGCTTGAAACTGGGCATGTGGACCGGCTGATCCTGCTGCACGGGCTGGAAACATCAGAGCGTGCATCGGACCTGCTAGAAGAAGTGTGGCGGGTGCTGGGGCCCGGCGGCAAAGTTTTGTTTGTAGTGCCCAATCGTGCAGGCTTGTGGTCGCGCAGGGACGCGACCCCATTTGGCTATGGGCGCCCCTATTCTATTGGACAGCTTGAGACACAATTGCATAAGCACCAGTTTTTGCCCGAGCGGCACTTGGGCGCACTCTACCAGTTTCCGTCGCACCGCCGGGCCTGGATGAAGTCCAGCGGACTATTTGAAAAGGTTGGGCGTTCTTTGCCAGGCGTTTTTGCAGGTGGTGCGTTTATCATGGAGGCGTCAAAGCGGGTTTATCCGCCCAAAGGCAAAGTCCAGCGATCAACAGCGCGCGCGCCATTGCCGGCCCTTGAAGGGATCGCGAAGCCAGTGGCCGGGCGTGGAATTTAAGGCGTCCTAAGTCGTCGACTTGCCGATCAGGCGATCGGCCTTTTTACGTACCAAGACCGAGCGCAGATCGTGCATCGCCAACAAGAGTGAGTCTGTGATTGCCTCAAGTTGATCTTCGGTGGCGCGGGACTGCGCCCATTGCGTGGTCAGATTGAGGTGATCAATTGCGCGCCTAATGTCATCGACGTCACGTTCGGCAAGCAGAGCTTGGCGCGCTTCGATCCAGGCATGTATTTCCGCAAGATCGTCCCCGGTTAGCTGGCGGTTGCCCTGCGGACGGATTTCGCCGTTTCGGATGTTGATCGTCGCGATTTGATCCATTTCGATCCGACGCTGCCGGTTCTCGGTGTCCACGCGAAACACCACAGCGCCGTTTTCGCGCACGCGGAAGTAATAGTCTGGAAGCTCGCCTGCCATTTGTATCAGTCTTCTTTGCTGGCTTGTGTGCTAGCACGCCACTGCCCTGGCTGCGAAGAGGGAAAGTGATGTAAACCGCGCGTGAACCCGGAAACTTTGGACGGTTTCCGTGCCACTATCGTTGAAAAATGGCGGAACGTCTAAGTCAGGCTGGCGCAGAAGGACTGAATGCGCAGGCACGCTTCGGTTAACGCTTCATCAGATGTCGCGTAGCTGACGCGGAAGTTTGGCGACAGCCCGAACGCTGCGCCGAAAACAACCGCAACGCCTTTGGCATCCAGAAGCTCCGTGGCAAAGATCTCGTCATTTTCTATGACAACCCCATTCGGGGTCGTCTTGCCTAGCACGCCGGAGATTGAAGGGTATACATAGAAAGCCCCTTCCGGAACTGGGCAAGAGAGGCCCTCAGCGGCGTTTAACATCTCCACCACCAGATCGCGCCGCCGCTGAAAAATCTCATTGTTCGTCGCCAGAAAGTCCTGCGGCCCGTTCAATGCCTCGACTGCGGCCCATTGGCTGACAGACGATGGGTTTGATGTGGACTGTGATTGCACTTTGCGCATGGCAGCGATCAAATGCTCTGGTCCAGCAGCGTACCCTATGCGCCAGCCGGTCATCGCATAGGCCTTTGAAACGCCATTTACGGTCAGGGTCCGGTCATAGAGTGCAGGTTCAACTTCGGCCGGTGTGCAGAATTTGAAGTCGTCATATGCCAAGTGCTCGTACATATCGTCGGTCATCACCCAAACATGGGGATGCCGCAAAAGCACGTCTGTCAGCTCTTTTAACTCGTCCCACGTATACCCGGCGCCAGTTGGGTTCGAGGGCGAATTGAAGATGAACCATTTGGTTCTGGGGGTGATGGCCGCCTCCAACTGGTCCGCCGTTAGCTTGTAGCCCGTTTGGACAGAGGCCGCCGCGACCACCGGTGTGCCACCGGCCAGCAGAACCATGTCTGGATAGCTTACCCAGTAGGGCGCCGGGATCACCACCTCATCCCCGTCGTTGAGGGTTGCCATCAATGCGTTGTAAAGCACCTGCTTGCCGCCGGTTGAAACTGAAACCTGCGACGGGCTGTATTGCAGGGTGTTGTCACGCGCGAACTTGGCGCAAACCGCCTCCTTCAACTCGGGGATGCCGTCTACGACCGTGTATTTTGTCTGGCCGTCCTCAATGGCACGTACGGCCGCGTCTTTGATGTTTTGAGGGGTGTCAAAATCCGGCTCGCCCGCGCCAAGCCCGATGACGTCGTGGCCGGCGCGTTTCAACTCTGCAGCCTTGTTGGACACCGCAATTGTCGGCGATGGTTTGACACGAGCAAGAGTTGCAGACAGAAGGTCCATGATACGGCTCACAGTTAGATGACAAAGCGCGCCACCTCATAGGCGGGCAGCGGGGCTGTCGCAATGCGAATTACGCAAAGGAGCGGTAAATGACCCAAGCGGACGAAAATTGGTACCATGCCGAGGTCGCAACCTTCGGAGACCGTTTGGCCGCGGCGCGGGAAGCTGCAGGCATGGACCAGGAAACGCTCGCCAAACGTTTGGGCGTCAAATTGGTCACGCTTCAACGCTGGGAAGAGGACGCTGCTGAACCACGGGCCAACAAGCTTTCCATGATTGCGGGGCTTCTGGGTGTCTCAATGCCGTGGCTGATCACGGGGACAGGGGACGGCGTGGATGGTCCAGATACTGTCGAGCCATTCGCTGATGCGCGCGCGCTCTTGACCGAATTGCGCGAGATGCGCATGGACCTGACCGCCCAAGCGGAACACGTTGGGCGGATCGAAAAGCGCCTGCGCAGAATGTTGCGGGACGATAATCTTGGCTGAACCGCGTGAGACACAAATCCGGCGGCTCGCAATGCGCTCTATGCGCCGTGGCATCAAGGAAATGGATCTAATCTTAAGCGCTTTTGCCGATGCGACACTTGAAAACATGACCGCGCAAGAGCTCGACGAATACGAAGTGTTGCTGCACGAAAATGACCAAGACCTGTACGCTTGGCTGCTAGGACGCGCTGCGCCACCTGAAGAAATTCGGCCGATGCTGGATCGAATTAAGTCAACTTTGCCCGGTAACTGATTGCATTTAACGTTATCTTTCCGATTTCACGTCAACTTGCCCACAAAGAGCAGTTGAGTCGGAGTGCGAACCATGGAAATGCGACACCCAGTGACGCCGCAGTCTCAGGACGGTGGTTTCATGACGGGATACCTTGAAGCCTTGTCTTTGGTGGAGCGTTTGCACCGCCTTTTGCTGGACGTCATCAAGGATGAATTCGAACGTGTCGGCGTTTTGGAAATCAATTCCGTTCAAGCGCTTTTGCTGTTCAACATTGGCGAAAATGAAGTGACCGCTGGCGAACTGAAAAGCCGTGGTTACTATCAAGGCAGTAACGTGTCCTACAATCTCAAGAAACTGGTTGAGATGGGGTACATGCACCACCAACGCTGTGAAATTGATCGCCGTTCAGTCCGCGTTCGATTGACAGAACGTGGACGGGACGTCCGCGCGGTCGTCCAAGAGTTGTTCACGCGGCATGCCGACGGTCTTATACAAAAAGAGATTATCGACGGGCAAGGCATCGAAGAAATCACAGTGATGTTGCGGCGCATGGAGCGTTACTGGACGGATCAAATCCGTTACATCTACTGACCCTTCGTTTGGTTCGGCAAAAATCTAGAAGGCAGGTTTTGCGCAATTGAAAACTCGCGGGGGCAGGTTTTCCGGGGCGTAACAGGTCCAGCGACATGGGTCACCCCATCTCGCTGGGCTTTGTCGTTTTGTGCGAAACACGCAATTCTGGCGCGCCAAAGGCACTCAAAACACCAACGTTCATTGGGCGAAGAGGGCGACAATAGGTGTTGGAACTGAAGTCGGGGCAAAGCTAACTCAGCCTAAATTTTCGAGTTGCAGCGCTTTTGTGTGTGCCAAAGTCGTTTTTCTAAGGGCAAACGCGTCGCGTTTCCTCGACCCTAAGAACATCGAACAGTCCTGATCTAGCGCGCATCACACACAATGGCGTGCGCTTGTGCTTTAAGTGAGGTCCCATGTCGTCGCCCAATATTGTGCTCATAATGGCGGACCAACTGGCGCCGCACTTTACGGGTGCCTATGGTCATCCGGTGGTGAAAACCCCGAACCTAGATGCCTTGGCCGCACGCGGCATGCGCTTTGATGCGGCCTATTGCAATTCTCCCTTGTGCGCACCATCGCGTGCCGCCTTCATGACCGGGCAATACATCAGTCGAACCGGAGCCTATGACAACGCGGCGGAGTTGCGTGCGAGCGTCCCGACATTTGCGCATTATCTTGGCGCTTTGGGATATCGAACATGCCTTTCGGGCAAGATGCACTTTGTGGGGCCTGACCAACTGCATGGCTTTGCCGACCGCGTTACAACGGACATCTATCCGGCGGATTTTGCGTGGACGCCCGATTGGCAAAATGCTGACACACGGATCGACAAATGGTACCACAACATGGCGACGGTGCGTGAAAGTGGCGTTGCGCAGGCCACCTACCAAATCGATTATGATGAAGAAACCGCATTTGCGGCGCGGCGGTGGCTCATGGATCGGGCGCGGGATCGGACGATCGGCGACACGCGGCCGTTTTGCCTGATCGCGAGTTTCATCCACCCACACGATCCATATGTTGCACGTCCAGAGTGGTGGAACCTCTACTCCGATGATGACATCGACATGCCTGGCCACGTGATTGCGCCCGCAGATCAAGACCCGGCTGCGCGCCGCGTTATGGACGGGATCGAAGCCTCCGATAAACCGCTCACGTCAGCCCAGGTTCGGGCCGCGCGGCGCGCTTACTACGCCAACACAAGCTATTTCGACAGCAAAGTTGGAGAGATCGTCACGACGCTTGAAGAAACCGGCGAGATCGACAACACGATTGTAATCGTGACCTCGGATCATGGCGACATGCTGGGCGAGCGCGGCCTTTGGTTCAAGATGACGTTTTTTGAAGCCTCCGCGCGGGTTCCTTTGGTCATGGCAGGCCCTGGGATCCAGCACGGCACAGCGAAAAATGCGTGTTCCCTTGTCGATCTTCTGCCGACATTCCTAGATGTCGCGGGCGGTGACGCCGCGATGTTGGCCGAGCCTGTGGATGGGCGTTCGCTTATGCCACTGGCCCGCGGCGAAGCCGACCCGGTCGATGAAGCGATCGGAGAATACTGCGCGGAAATGACGCCATGGCCTGCCTATATGATCCGGCGGGGCGACTGGAAATACATCCATTGCGCTGTGGATCCGCCGCAGCTTTACAACCTAAAGCGCGATCCCGAGGAGCGCGTCAACTTAGCCGCAGATCCGACTTGCCAAGATCGCGTCGCCGACTTTGCGGCCGAGGTCGACGCGCGGTGGAATTGTGACGCGTTGCGCGCAAAGATTATCGAAAGCCAAACATCGCGACACAAATTGCACGCAACCATGGAAGTCGTGGGATTGCCAAGCTGGGATTACAATCCCCCAAGTGATGCAAGCCAGCAATACGTGCGCAATCATATGGATTGGTCCGGCGCCACGGCGCGCTACCGCTTTCCTCCCGTGACGGATTAGGTTGTCTTTGCCTGGCCAGCTGAGGCATCAAGACCACGTTTACTACTCAAACAGGCGAATGGCCCAGCTGTGCGATCGATCCTCTTTTTGCACGAAAACTATCCCGCGCAGTTCGGGGCTTTGGCCGACTACTTGGCTCAGAACGGCTGGCAAGTTGTGTTTGCCACGCAAAAAGAAGGGCTTGAGCCAGGCAGCACAAAGCACTTGGCCAGCGGCGTTCGGGTCGTGCGCTATGCGCGCGCGCGTGACGCAAGCACGCAAACGCATCCCTATTTGCAAGGGACCGAACGCGCAATTTTGAACGGCCAAGGTTTTGCGCGGCTCGGGATCTCATTGAAAAATGCCGGGTTTGTGCCGGACGTGATTGTTGCGCATTCCGGGTGGGGCTCCGGCAGCTTTGCAAAAGTTGTCTACCCCAAGGCACGCCTCGTTCAGTATCTAGAGTGGTGGTATCGCTATCCTCCGGTCGATGCGATCCCCGACCTGCCGTCGCGGCGGCCAGCAGAAGATCAACATGCACGCGCGCTTACACGTAACCTGCCGTTTTTTCTTGATTTTCAGCAAGCGGATCTGCTGGTTGCCCCAACCGAGTTTCAGGCCAGCCAGTTTCCCGATGTTTTGAGGGAAAAAGTTGTCGTGCAGCATGATGGGGTAGATTTTGATCTGCTGTCCACAACCGGGGATCCGTTTTTGCTGGATGGCTTACCAGCGGACGCGCCGGTTGTTACGTTTGCCACCCGTGGCATGGAACCGACCCGCGGGTTCCCAACCTTCATGGCCGCTGCCGAAAGGGTGCTTACCGCCCGGCCAGACGCCCATGTTGTTGTGGCGGGCAACGATACCATTCATTACGGGCCTAAGCCGCAAGGATTTGACTCTTGGAAAGAGAAGGCCTTGGCGGATCATGATTTTGATCCGGCGCGGCTGCATTTCACCGGCCTTTTGGAGAAGCCGGACTATGCCAAGCTGCTGCAACGCACGAACGCCCATGCGTACCTTACTTTGCCATTTGTGCTGTCTTGGTCGATGATTGAAGCCATGGGGGCCGCTGCCCCGCTTGTGGTAAGCGATGTGGCACCCGTGCGCGAGGTTCTAACGTCCGACGACCTGGCGCGATTTGTGGGGGCACAGGATGTCGAGGCCCTTGCGCAAGCGCTTCTATGGTGTTTGGACCACCCAAATGAAAGCCGTGCTATGGCACAGCGAGCGCAAGCGCATGCGGTCTCCAGATATGCGCGGCCCGTGTGCCATTCTGCATGGGCGACGTTGTTGGAGGGTCTCCTTGACACCGCGCAGAACGGATAACTGCGCACGATGCGGTATGCGCAGAGGTGCATCCTGATAGCTAGGTGGCGGGCCCGCAAACTCGTACGCCACCAGGTTTAACCGCTGTAGGTTAACGTGTTACGAACTGCGCGGCATTTATGTGTGATGTTGTCGGCGGCAATGTGCAACAAAATCCAATCGGCCAAGTGAATGGACCGACAGGACGCTATGTCATAGGCTTACTGCAACAAAAACAGAGGAAACCTCGCCGTGTTGCCTCATGGCCGTGCCGAGGCGTAGCAGATGACGAAGACAGTTCACATCCACGTTGGCCCGCATAAAACTGGGTCTACAGCGATCCAACACCAATTGCGGGCAACACGACACACTTTGGCCTTGCATGGCGTACGCGTCATCTATGGACCAGCAGTGTCCGCGTTGGCGCAGGCTTTGGCGGCCGAGGATCAAGAGGCAATCGCAGTTCATCTGGCGCAGTTGCGCAGCGATGTCGACGCCGCAGCCGGAGACTGCGTCATGTCTTGCGAGGATTTCGCGGGTGACCTGGTGGGCCGCAATCGAAAGCGCCGTATCTATCCGCGGCTCTGGCCAAACCTGGATGCAATTCAACAGGGCTTTGCCGGCCTCACCGTTAAATTCTATTTCTTTTGCCGCGATCCGGAGCCTTGGTTGGCCAGCGCCTATGCGCAGCACCTTCGGTTTCGGACCCGCTTTAGTTCGCTTGACGGCTTCGTTGCCTTTTTTGAGACTGATGCGCTTTGGGATGGGGTTCTTGCCCGGGCGCGCGAGCAACTCGGCCCGCGGTTGGTTGAATTGCCGTATTGGGATGACCCTGATTTTTCATCGGTTGATGCGCTGGTTGAGGCGATTTTCGGTCTCGAAAACGCACCGAACCTGCCGCAACTCGCAATGCGCTCAAATGCGTCGCCGCCGCCGCATATCATAAAGGTGTTGGAAGCTATTAATGGATCCAGCGCGTCCTCGGATGCCAAGCGCAACGCAAAACAGGTGTTGCTGGATCCGACTTCGACGCGCGTGCCGCAGACATCCGACCAAGCGCAGGTGGCATGGCCGCCGAAGGCGGCCCGGCCGGACTGGCTGTCGCCTGGATTGGACTCGTTATGGGCCCGGGTCGAGCGTCGTGTTCAGCCCCAAGATCAACCGTGGGTTCTACCAGAGGTTACCGCTGACCTTGCGCCTTTTCGTGAGGACATCGTCACCGCAGAGGAGACTTTTCCCGAAGGCGACCGCAGCAACATGATGATGCAAGAGCGAAAACTGGCTTTTCGGTTCCGTGGAATGCCGCGCACCTGTCTGCTTTTAGGATTGACTATCAGCTACTTGCGCCGCGCGACGCGCCATTCAGCGGATGCATCGGCGCTGTTTCAGCGGCTTTGGGCGGAAGAACACGCGATTTTGCTAGGGCTCGTGCAAACCCGTTGGCTCATATCGACCTTTCAGACTTTTATGGATCATGGCGCAAACGACGCACAGCGCACGATTGGAGCTGCGGGCTATTTTATGTCAAACACTCTGAAGCTGTATGAGGCGGAGCGGGCGATAGAAGGTTTGGCACCTGACGCAGTTTACCCCGGAACCAAAGCGCAGACCAAAACCGGTTTCCGTGGGTTAGATCGTTTTGGTGTGGGCGGAACTGATCTGATGGTCAATCACACCGCCCTCTTTCTGGAGCTTGCCGCACACGACCCCATTGCTGGCCGTGTCGCCCAGGAGTTTCTGCTGAGGCTCAAAACAGCGCATTCGGCATTCTCACGCATGGACCGCAGCCGCGTTCATCATGACGTCAACATCCCGCAGTTTGCATCAAGTTGGAGCTTTAGCGACCCCCCCAAGTGATCGCCTAAAGGATGAAGTCGGAGGCTGAAAGCTGATCTTCGGTCAAGTGTTCCACAAGCAATACGTTGCCGCCGCCAAAATCAATGCGCACGCCCCACGCAACTTCGCTGGCAATCGCTTGTACCTCGCTAAAGTCGGAGAAGCCGAAGGAGCTCAGGTCAATTTTGTCTTTGCCGACTTCAAAGTCTTTGATCCGGTCGTATCCGTAGTCGGCATCTCGAAACACAAACGTGTCTTTGCCCCAGCCGCCGCGCAGTGAATCTGCGTCCGCTCCGCCGTCGAGCCAGTCATCTCCGGCTTCGCCCAGAAGGTAGTCGCGCCCCAGATTTCCGTACAGGTGATCTGCATCATGTCCGCCATAAATGTGATCACGGCCTTGGCCACCATGCAGGTCATCCGCGCCGCGGTTGCCGCGAATAACATCGTCGCCATCGCCGCCGCGGACAAAGTCGTCGCCTTGACCGGCATAAAGTGCATCGTCGCCGCCACCGCCAACCAATGTGTCGTTGCCGTCGCCGCCCTTAATGTGGTCGGCGCCCAGGCCGCCATGCAACTCGTCATCGCCTTTGCGGCCTCTGATTTCGTCGTCCCCCCAACCGCCGTGCAGGACATCCTGATTTTGCGATCCAAAGAGCCGGTCTGTTACGTCGTCCGTGGTTGTTCCTGAGATTTCGACGCCGCCATTGCGCACGATATGCAGTTCGACCAACTCGTAAGGGGCGAGGTCGAAGACAAAGTTTCCACCCGAAAGCTTAATGTCGGTAATGTGGATCATCGTGGCTTCGGCGTTGTATTCCAAGCCGGTCGTGCCCGGAGCGGCTTCCAATACGCGCGCATAAACGAAAGCGTCGCTGCCCCAGAAAGGGAGCAGGTTTGCGGTCAGGTTGATGCTTTGGCCGCTGCCCGAGGCGAAATAGGTGACGGATCGATCTTCATCCGTGAAGCTGTAGGAGTAGCCAACATGGGTGCCGCTCGAATCCAAAAGTTTGTACGTGTTGCCCGGATCGACCAGTCGTAATCCATCTGTCGCGTCCGAAATCATCGAGAAAAAGTAACCTGTCGGCGAGAGCTCGCTGCCACGGCCTTCACGGCTGCTGAGACCCGCGGGACCAGCCGTTTGCGTTGACCACAGGTTTGCGTAATCAACACCGGCCTCCAACATCTCTGCATACATCCGCAGCAAAGGTGCAGTGCGCATAAGCCCATTGATCAGTGTCGTTTCTTCTCCGCTTTCGCCAACGTTCCATTCGGTCACAGCGAGCTCGAAGTCCGCGCCAATAACGCCGCTCCAAACCTCGTTGATGTCGTCCAGTCTGCGGTTTATCCCGCCGCCAATAGCTAACGGGTTTCCGCCGGAATGGGTGCCGTAAAGATGCGTCAAGACGCCATCAATCGCGTTCGGCGTACTGGCAAACTCAGCCGCCAGGAGTTGATTTTCAGACGTATTCCGACCCGCCTGAGCCAAAATTGTGATGTCACCGCGCAGGCCGAGTGCGGTAGCTTCTTCGTCAATCCAGACGGCCATTTGCGCTTGAAGCGCCGCAAACTGTGCATCGCTCCATTCAAAGCGACCTTGGTAAAACTCATTCCCTAATTCGACCACAAGATCGTCGACAGGCGCATAGCCGTCGATCAAGACATCGCGGATAAAGGCTTTGATCTCGGCCTCTGCGCTCGGGTCGATCGCCCCTGTTGCCAGGTCGAAGAACCGGTAGGTGGGCAGGCAGATTATCGGCGTCGCGCCAATTTCGGCGGTGAAGTTCAGGTACTCGCTTAGTGTCGTGACTTCGCGGGTGCGCACCGTCTCGCTGCCTTGAATGATGTCGACGACATTGGTGGCTGTGGTGCGGTCTGGATCCGATATGTCGAAGTACTCTTCGGTTATCGTCCCACCGGGATACCGAATAAATTGCGCTTCGACCTGATCGATCACATCGCGAAAATCACTGCCATTCGACACTCTGTCTGTGTGAAACAACATGTTCACACCGTGGTGGAAATCACCAATCGTTTCACCCACGACCCCGCCATAGCTGACGGACGTCTGCACCGTTTGCATGGAAATCTCACCCTATTTCCACGCCCCCACATGGCGGAAACTGGGATCAATTCCTTAACTGGATGTTAATGTGACGCAGGGCGATAACTCGAAGTTTATTAAACTTCAGTTCTAAGTCGGACGCGTGCGGGCCTTTGATGTTTTCAATCGCGGGTGGGACTTTTGGCTGGGTTGTTCGATGAGACTAGATTATGGTCCTATCGCCTGGCCTATGGTGGATCGGTGGTGTTTGGAGACGGTCGAGATGCGCGAGACGACAGACCGCAATCAAGGGTCAGAAAATCCTGATATTTCAATGGCTCAAACCGGCGTTCAAGCCCATGGCTTGGTTTTGGGGGCTGGCGCTGACTGGAGTATCGTCGCAGTCTCTGGCACGTCTGATGCTTGGCTGGGCCATCCGCCAGACGCGCTCTTGGGAAAATCATTTGGAGAATTTTTGCCCGAAGCGGCGGTGCATAGGCTGCGGTCACAGTCTCAAGTTTTAACTGAATTGGATCCAGTTGCTCGGTTGCAGGGGTGTGATCTTGGAATGCCCGGCGGAGTTGCCGACGTTACGATGACGAAGTCGGGCGGTGATGCTTTTTTCGAGTTTGAAGCCGCCGAGGCGATTCCAGGGTTGGCGACAGAATTGGAACAAGTTCAGCGACTCATTCGGCGCATCTCGCAAAAGGTAAAGCTGTCTGATGTAGCTATAGAGGCGGCCCGCACCGTGCGTGCGATCGCGGGGTTCGATCGCGTTTCCTTGCATCGCTTGGGTCCAAATGGCCTAACGACAGCTTTGGCGACGGCAGGACAGTCTCCGCTGTCTGCGGATCCCAGCGCAGGTTTGTTAAAGGCGCATACCAATGCTCCACTCAGCCACCTGCACCTTCTGGCCGATGTTTCCGCGGAACTGGTTCCGCTTTATCTGCTGCGTGAAGCTGGGCGCGTCGGTTTGGACCCGCATCCACACCATTTATCCTCGCTTGGCCCGACCCCGGAGTTGCAAGACGCGTTGCGCCAGGCGGGCGCCCTGGCTGCTATGACACTGCCCATTCGGGTGCGAGACGAATTGTGGGGCGTGTTTTTGTGCCACAACGCGCGCGCGCATGAATTGACGGTCGGCAAGCGCAGCGCGTTAGAGCTTTTTGCGCGGTTGTTCGGAAGCGAGCTGGAGCGAGCTTGGGACCGGGCCGGGCAACTTGCACGCAGTCGGGCCGTGATGTTGCGCGACCGGTTGATGGGCGCGCCAGCCCCAGACCTCGCGGCGGACTGGTTGCTTGGGACCTACAGTGCCGAGATGACGGCGATCTTACCCCATGACGGTGCTGTTTTGCTGACGACTAAGGGCGTGTTCGCGCGCGGTAACGTCCCCCATGGCGCGTTCCTAGATACGTTCGCGGCCTACATTGCGCGGCGCGAACTTAAGGACGTGCTGTTGATCGACAGGATGACGGATGTGGGCCTGACGTCCGAGAGTTTTGACGTTGCTGGCACCGCCGTAGCAGCCTTGCCGTTGTCGCAGAACAAGCAGCACGTTCTGTTGCTGTTTAGAAATGTCGGAAGCGATCCAAATCGGACCAAGAGTTGGAGTTCCTGGGAAACGCTTGCGGCCAACGCATTGCGCGCATCCCTTCTGGATGCGTTGCTTAATTGGTCAGAGGTCAGCCACGGTTCTGCGCAAGAGATTCAAGAGGATCAGCAGCGCCTTATCGCCGAACTGGATCACCGCGTGCGCAACGTTCTCAGCACGATCCTAGGCATGGTCAAACTAACCGGTGCCAAGGCAGATGACAGCACCTTCGATGTGCAGGCACTTCAGGCGCGGATCCAGATGCTTACAACAGCCCATGACAGGCTCGCGCAGCAGGCTTGGGGTTGGATCAATCTTGGTGCACACTTGACCCATGAAATGCGCTTGGCGCAGCCAGCGGCTGCGCAGCGCGCCGTGCTCGAATGCGGCGATATCGAAGTTTCACCATCTGCGTTCGTAACAGTGTCGATGGTTTTCCATGAACTGCTGCGGAACGCGCAAGAGCACGGAGCTTTGCAGGGCGCGGAGGGGCAGATCACCGTATCACTTACCTATGCTGACGAAGGCCATGTAGAGATTGTTTGGACGGAAACCGGCATTGACGCCTCAAATCCCCGGCCGCGTCGGCTTGGTTTGACGTTGATCCAAGACGCAATTCCCTACGAGCTACAGGGTGCTGCATCTGTTGATTTTTCTGATGATCGTCTGGTGGCACGGTTTCGATTGCCTGCCGAACATGTGCGCCTTCAGTCGGAGCCGAGCACAGGTGCCGAAAGCGGCCCAGGCATTGGCGGTGCCGCGCTGGATGCCGTTCGCATCGACGGAGCGGCGCTTATTCTTGAAGATAATCTGATGGTGTCTTTGGATGCGGCTATGCTGTTGCGCGAAGCGGGGGCAACGGATGTTTATACCTGCAATTCCGTGGAGAGTGCGCTGAACGCTTTGGACCAAGGCGAGATAAGTTTCGCTTTGTTGGATGTTGACCTTGGCTCTGAAAGGTCGCTTGCTGTTGCAGAGCAGGTCTGGAACGACGGCATCCCAGCGGCACTGGCCACCGGCTATGGCTCTAACCCGAAAATCCTCGCGGATTTTCCGCCCTTGCCGGTGATCAGGAAGCCCTACTCGTTCGCCGACCTTCGCAAAACGCTACAGCACTATTTTTTGAAGTCTTCCCACTGACCAGCGGTCCGTCCAGGGTCGGGGCGGGCGGGGAGAGGCCCGCCCCGTGGGACGACGCAGATCTAGCTATCGCCTGAACACGCGATGCGTTGACCTTCGTCGCAAGACGCGTGTGTTGGCGCGTCATGTTTTTCCGTCAATACGTCCAGTGTGTCTGGGCCGTAGAGACGCTCTATCTCTTGGAGAACAAGTGTGTCGCGATGGGCGCCGAGGAGGACGCCAGTTGCCAAGTCGACAATCGTGGCGTTTGTCGGTTGGGCGCGGTCCGCCTGAGCGGTTGCGGCGCCGACCATGTCGTTGTCTTCTGGCACCTCCGGAGCGGATTGCCAAAACATTGGCGTTACGATCTCTGAGTGACCCCAGCCTTCGACCACAGCACTTACCGCAACGTCGGATTGAACCGTAACGTCAGCTGACGCATTCATACTACTTCCGGGCATATCGTCCCCCGTTTTCTTGTTGTGCCAAACCGACGTGATTGACGCGATCTGGCGTTTCATCCCTGCCAACAAGCTAGCGAATGGCCATCAATGCAGCGTAAACCAGGCGTGATTTTCGCGTGAGGCTTTTGCGAATAAGCCTCAATTATGTGAAATTTTTGATAAATTTCTATCAAAGCGATAATGCGGAGCGAAAATCTGTTTGAGCGGTAGGGTGCCGTGCGACGGCCCCGACTCGCGTTTTTCTGCCGGTTGTTAGCGCCCGCGCAGCTTGGGGTTGAACGCGTCGTTCAGTCCGTCGCCGACCAAGGAAACCGAAAAGACGGTTAGGAAAATGGCGATGCCTGGCAGGGTGACGGGCCACCAGGCATCCAGGATGTATTCCCGGTTTGCACCGATCATCAGGCCCCAGCTCATGACGTTGGGATCGCCGAGGCCGAGAAAGCTGAGACCCGCTTCAAACAAGATCGCGACACCTACCGTCAGCGTTGCGGTCACGATGAGCGGCGGTGCTGCGTTGGGCAGGATGATGCGCCACATGATCCGCCATGTTTTTGTGCCCGCCGCGCGGGCGGCTGTGACATATTCCAGCTCTCGGATCTTTAGAAATTCGGCCCGGGTCAGGCGGGCAGTCGTGGGCCAGGACACGACGCCGATGGCAAAGGCGATGACGGTCAACGACGGGGTAAAGAGCGTGACCAGGACCATCGCAAAGAGGAGCGTCGGCAAAACCTGGAAAAACTCCGTGATCCGCATCAGAACATTGTCGACCTGCCCGCCGAAATAGCCCGCGCAGGACCCGATCAAAAGCCCGATGACCATCGTGATCACCGCCGCGGCGGCCCCCACGGCCAGCGTCGGGCCGCCGCCCGACAAAAGCCCCGCGATGACATCGCGCCCCAGATAGTCGGTCCCCAGCGGAAACTCGGGCGTGACGCCGGGCGGCTCATGGGGCGCCCAGACAATGTCATAAGGGTCGCCGGGGTAGAGGAAGCTGCCATAAAGTGTGACCAAAAGGATCACGATCAGCATCACCAGTCCGAACATCGCGGGGATGTTCTTGCGGAACATGATCCACGCCTCCTGCGCGGGGGAGCGCGAGACAACCTGGCTCATATCCACCGGATCGTACAGGGCAGAGAGGGGATCGGGGGACGTGGTCATGTCTCGTCCTTCAATCTGGGATCGACCAGGCGATAGCTGAGATCCGTGAGAATGTTCGCGACGACGACCATCATGGAGGCAAAGAAAAGCACGCCAAGGATCGTCGGGTAGTCGCGCCGCAGGATGGAATCGAAGGCCAGCCGCCCCATGCCGGGCCAGTTGAACACTGTCTCAACCAACAGCGCGCCCGAGATCAGATTGCCGAACTGTAAGCCCGCCACTGTCAGGATCGGCAGCATCGCGTTGCGCAGTGCGTGGGAAAAGACCACCGTACGGTCCTTTAGCCCCTTGGCGCGCGCGGTGCGGATGTAATCGGCGGACAGCGCATCCAGCATCGACGCCCGCGTGAGCCGCGCATATTGCGCCAAGTAGATGATCGCCAGCGTGAACGCAGGCAGCACCAAGTGGTGCAGCACGTCCCAAAACCGGGTCATAAAGGGGGCATCCCGCAGTTTGACGGATTGCATCCCCTCGACCGGAAAGATCGGGATGGCCGAGGCAAAGAGGATGATCAGCATAATGCCGGTCCAAAAGACCGGGACGGCGTAGCCTATCGTGGCAAAGACGCTCACAAAGGCCGACAGGGGGCCGTTGGGTTTGCGTGCGGCAATCGCGCCCAGGAAGACGCCCACAACGATAGAGATGATCTGCGCGGCCAGGACCAGCAAGATCGTCGGCCCAATGCGCTCGGCGATCAATTGGCTGACGGGCAGATTGAAAAAGAAGCTCTCGCCCAGATCGAAGCGCGCCACGCCTGACACATAGATCCACAGTTGCACGAGAAGTGGTTTGTTAAGGCCATACTCTTCGCGGATGCTCTCCAGCATCTCTTCGGTGGCGCCGCCCATCTCGCCTGCAATCACCACCGCCGGGTCGCCGGGGGCCAGCCGGATCAGCAGGAAATTCAGAACTACGACACCCAGCATGAGCAAAAGCCCATATCCAATGCGACGCAGGAGATAGGCTGTATTCATGTGTAATCGTCCAGGCGGCGGATCATGAAAATCTCATCGCGAAAGGTGCCGTCGTCCTTGCGAGCCGCGCGCGGCAGGGTGCCAATATGTTCATAGCCTGCCCTTTCGCAGGCGCGTAAAACGTCAGCATTGTCGACCGTCACGTAGCTTTCGACCTGCAAAGCGCCAGCGGCCTTGGCGGCTTTGAACGATACGTCGAACAACGCCGCCGCGCCGCCGTGGCGGCGGTATCGCGGTCGCACATACATCTGTCCTAGGTGCATTCGGTGGCGCTCGCGCGCGAACATGTAGGGATGAAGCCGAATGATCCCGGCGCCGTCACCTTCTGCAAACAGTCCAAAACAGCCGCCTTGGCTTAGCATTGCGCGATCCCGCGCCTCTGTCATCGCCTCGACTTCTTGCAGGGTCGGCACAAAGATATCCCCGATTTCTAGTACAGCTTCGCGACGCAGGGCCCGCCAGAGCCCCACGTCCTGTTCAGTCAGCACACGCGTCGTAAGTTGCATGTGCCGCGGGCCTCACTCGCCCCATTCGACCATGTCCATCGGGTGCATCGTGCCCCAAATGCCCGTGGGCACATTTTGCAGCTTGCTGTTGTAAGCTGTGTGATAGGGCAGCGAGTTGATCCAATAGACAGGCAGGTCATTTGCAACGATCTGCTGGAACTCTCCGTAAAGGGCTTTGCGCTTGTCGATGTCCAACTCGACCGCAGCCGCGTTCAACAACTCGTCCACCTTGTCGTTGGCATATTGCTGCGTGTTGGACCAAATCACCCCTTCGCGGATGTTGGAGGACAGATAGGTGCGGTGCACACCAATCACCGGATCGCCCCAGTTGAAAACGACATCCATGGTCATGTCGAAGTCATACGAACTCACACGGCCCGCCCAGGTTGGGAAGTCAGGTGCTGCACGCACGGTGACCTCGATCCCGATCTTCTTGAGCTGTGATTTGAGGTATTCAGCGACGGTCTGCTGCTGCTCTTTCGGGCCGGGGATGAAGTCCACGGTTAGCTCCAGGCCGTCCGCCACGCCCGCCTCGGCCATCAGGGCGTTGGCTTTATCAAGGTCCACGTCATAGGCCGGGATGGTCTCGTCAAAGAAGGGCGAGCCTTCGATGATTGGTCCACGTTGCGGCGCCGAGACACCACGGTGCAGTGCCTTGGTGATAAAGTCGCGGTCCACGGCATACGCAATTGCCTGGCGGACGCGCACATCCGACAGCTTTTCAGAGGCCGTGTTGAAGGCCAGCCAGTTGACCGGGCCAACCGCCGCATAACCCTCGGACGTGATTGTCAGGTCGTCGTCCTTTTCCAGACGCCGAATCTGATTGCTGCCCGCCATAAAGGGCAACATGTCCGCATCTCCTGTCTCCATGGCAATCAACAGGGCAGAGGGGTCTTTGATGATCCGAATGATGATCTCGTCCAGCTTTGGACGGCCGTCGATAAAGAAGTTGGGGTTCTTCTTCATCACAATCGCTTCGCCCGCGGTGAATTCCTCAAGCATAAAGGGGCCCGACCCAATTGGAGCCGAGTTCGCGGGGTGCGTTTTTGGGTCTTGCCCATCGCCAAAGATGTGTTTGGGCAGGACAGGGGCCAGCGCGGGCGAGAGAGCAAGCAAAAGCGCTGGGTGCGGTTTGGACAGGTTGATCACAACCGTATGCGCGTCCGGCGCATCGATGGACTCCACCGGCTCGAACATGGATTTGAACGGATGATTGTCCCGCGTGTTCATGATCGAAAACGCCACGTCCTCAGATGTCACAGGCTTGCCATCGTGGAAGGTTGCGTTGGTGACGAGGTTCAGTGTCACGCTCAGACCATCGGCGCTGACCTCCCAGGTCTCGGCCAGATAGGGCTGAGGTTCCCAGTTTTCGTCGTAGCGCAGGGGAGACGCGAAGATTTGCGTGGAGGGAACAGCCGTCGCGATGCCGGATTGCACCGAGCCATTGAGGTGACGTGGCACCTGGCTGGAGGCGATCACCAACGTACCGCCATCGGCGTAGACCTGGCCGCTGAGTGCCGTGCTGGCCAAGAGGGCAGCCGCCGCCATCCGCTTCAAAAAAGTCATTTTTCATCTCCCGGTTTTCTAGATTTTGGTTAACGTTAGGCAGGAAGTGACGCCGGGGGAAGATTTTTCTGCCCCGCGCGAAGGAAAGGAACATGCGTGTCCGGAATAACTGTCTATGCCGCCCGAAAAGTGCTCACCATGGATCCGCGCCGCCCTGTGGCCTCGCATGTCGCGGTGAAAGAGGGACGGATTCTGGCTGTAGGCGGTGCCGATTGTGCCGATCTTTGGGGCGCGGTCAGCCATGATAATCGGTTTGCAGATGCGGTTTTAATGCCGGGCTTTGTGGAGGGCCACGCGCATATGATGGCGGGTGCCATGTGGCGCTATGCCTATGCTGGGTACCACGACCGTATTGATCCGGATGGCAAGCTTTGGCCGGGCCTGACCACAATTGAAGAGGTCATTGCAGGTCTCTCCAGCTATGAAGCAGGCCTTGCGCCTGATGTGCCTTTGGTGGGGTGGGGGTTTGATCCGATCTTTCTGACGACTGAACGCCTCAGCCGCGCCCATCTGGATCAGATCAGTCCAGATCGCCCTATCGCGATCATGTTTTCGAACTTCCACCTGATGTGCGTGAATTCCAAAGCGCTCGAGATGGCGGGGTATTCCCGGTCCAGCAACGCGGAAGGTATCGTGAAGGGCCCCGATGGCGAGCCCACCGGAGAGTTGCAGGAAATGGCTGCGATGTTTCCAGTGATGCGGCGGCTTGGGATCGACTTTCGGGGCCTCAGCCAGACACCAGAGGCGATCAAGTCTTATGGCGAGGTGTGCAAGCGCGCGGGCGTGACCACAGTGACGGATCTTTATTCGATGATCGAGGAAGAGGATCTGGCGACGCTGAAGTCGGTCACGTCTGAACCCGATTTCCCGGTGCGCATCGTGCCTGCGCTGGGCACTGCTGGCAGCGAGCCGCAAGAGGCCGCCCGCTATGCGCTGCGGCTCAAACGGCAGTCGACGGATAAGCTGCGGCTGGGCGCGGTGAAGCTGATGACCGATGGCTCTATCCAAGGCTGGACCGCACGGGTCCGCTGGCCGGGCTATGTCGGCGGGCAGCCCAACGGGCTTTGGAACACCCCGCCCGAGCAGATCTTTGCGCTGGCCGAGGCGTTTCAGGGCGCAGGGGTGCAGATGCATATCCATGTGAACGGTGACGAGGCGGCGGAGGTGTCGCTCAACGCGATCGAGTCGGCAGGGCAGAAGCACCCCTGGACCGGAGCGCGGCACGTTTTGCAGCATTGCCAGATGATGGATGGCGGGTTGTTCCGAAAGGCCGCCGATCTTGGGGTATGCTGCAATATCTTTGCAAACCACATCTGGTATTTCGGAGATCAGCATGCCGCGCTGACGCTGGGTCCAGACCGGGCCGCGCGCATGGATGGGGTGCGCTCTGCGCTAGACGAAGGCGTGCGGGTTGCCATCCATTCCGACGCGCCTGTCACGCCAATGGGTCCGCTCTTTACCGCCTGGTGCACGGTGAACCGTCAGACCATGAGCGGCGTCACGCTGGGCCCCGAAGAGTGCATTACGGTGGACGAGGCGCTGTCAACGATCACCATGGGGGCGGCCTATACGTTGGGGATGGACACAGAGATTGGCTCTATCGAGCCCGGCAAGCGGGCCGATTTCGCCATCTTGGGCGCAGATCCGACCGCGGGCGACCCGATGGACCTGAAAGACGTGCCGATCCTTGGGACAATCTCGGGCGGCGCGGTGCACCTGCTATGAGGCCGCCCCTGCCGCTTACCGTGATCGGGGGATACCTTGGGGCGGGCAAAACGACGCTGATCAACCATGTTCTGACCGGAGATCATGGCAAGCGGCTGATGGTGATGGTCAATGACTTCGGCGCGGTCAACATCGATGCCGAACTTCTGGCCTCGGCGTCCGATGACACGTTAGAGCTGACCAATGGCTGCGTTTGCTGCACCATGGGGGCGGATTTGTTTATGGCGGTTGGCGATGTTCTGGACCGGGCCGCGCGGCCTGATCACCTGATTATCGAGGCTTCGGGCATCGCGAACCCCGCGCGCATTGCGCAAGTGGCCGAGACCGAGCCCGATTTGCACTATGCCGGGATCATTACTTTGGTCGACGTTTTGCATATGGCGCGGCTGCTGGCGGATACGCAGATCGCGCCACAGGTGATCGAACAGATCCGCGTTGCAGACATCGTGCACCCGACCAAGGCGCCGCTATCGGACCTGCAGGTGGCAAAGCTGCAATCGATGGGTGCCACGCTGATCCTGGATGACCGCGAGGCCGTCTTATCGCTGATGTGGGATTTGGACGCGACACTTCCCGAGGCGTCGCGGGCGCATGCGCATTTTGTGAAATGGTCGCATCAAGGCAACGAGGTCATGTCCGAAGACAGGCTTGCCCAAGCGCTCGCGGCCCGTCCGCCTGGCCTCTACCGGATCAAAGGGTTTGTCTCGGCACCGCAGGGACAATGGATCGTTAGCGTCGTGGGCCGCGTTGTCGAGATCAAGCCATCCGCGCGGACCGGGCCGACGACGCTTGTGGCCATTGGGCCAGAAGGGCAGGTCACGTCAGAGAAGATCGACGCGTGGTGGGCTTCTATTAATGAATACATTAATTAATTTGACAATGTGTGCGTAAACTGCCATCTCTCCGATCCAGGGGAGGATGTCTGTAAGAATGGCGGCGAAATCGAAATTGGGATTGGTCGGCGGCGCCTATGAGCGGCTAAAGGACGATATCCGCAGCAACCGCCTGCCGCCAGGTTTTCAAGCGCCCGAGCCTGAAATCGCAGAACGCCTTGGCATGTCGCGCACGCCGGTGCGCGAGGCCCTGATCCGGCTAGAGGCCGAGGGGCTGGTCGAGCTGATCCCGCGCCGCGGCGCGCGGGTGATGCCCATCACGCGCGAAGATATGCGCGAAATCTACGACATCCTCACCGCGCTAGAGCCGGAAGCGGCCGCACAATTGGCCGAACGTCATCCCGACACGGCGACGCTGCAGCCTCTGGTGGATGCCACGGCTGATATGGAGACAGCGCTTGCGGCAGAAGATCTGGATGCCTGGGCGGATGCGGATGACCGGTTTCACCGCAAGCTTTTGGATCTTCAAGGCAACAAACGCCTTCAGGGTTTCGTCGAGGAGCTTTTTGACCAGGCACACCGGGCACGGATCGTGACGCTTCGGTTGCGAGCCCTGCCGGTGCAGTCGACCCGCGATCACCGCGACGTGCTGGAGGCTTTGGCCGCAGGCGATGCGGGTCAGGCGCGCAACATTTTTCGCATCCACCGCCAGCGGGCGGCGACCGAACTTTTGGGGCTGCTCAATGACTATAAACTTCCAGGGCTTTGACGCATGACGCAGGCTGTCGAAATCGCAGTCATTCCCGGCGATGGCATTGGCGTGGATGTCACCGAAGCTGCGCTCGCCGTGGTCGATGCGGCCTGCGGGCGCTGCGGCCTCCCAGAGCCACGACGCCGCGTGGTGGCTGCTGGTGCTGGCTATTTCAGCGAAACTGGCACAGATATCGAGCCTGGCGGTGAGGAAGCCGCAGGCGAGGCCGCTGCAATCTTCCTGGGGGCCATCGGCCTGCCATCGGTGCGCCATGCTGATGGCACTGAAATCTCACCACACCTGCGGCTGCGGGACCGGTACCAGCTTTACGCTGGGGTGCGCCCGGTCAAGGCCTATCCGAACGCGCCGCAGCGTTTGATCGACCCGCGCGCAGCCGAGATCGACTTGATCGTTTTGCGGGAGTCGACCGAAGGGTTGTTCTATTCCGCAGCCGTTCATGGGCGTGCCGATATTCGCGGCGATACGGAGGTCCGGGACATCATGCGCATCTCGCGCGCGACGACCGAAAAGCTGCATCGCTTCGCGTTCAAGCTGGCAGAGCGTCGGCGCGCGCGCGGCAAAACCGGTGGTCTCACCTGTGTCGACAAGGCCAATGTCTTTGCCAGTCAGGCCTTTTTCCGGCGGATCTTCGATGAAGTGCGCACTGATTTTCCCAGCGTTCCAACCGGCTACAACTACGTGGATGCCATGGCCTTGGACTTGGTGCGGCAGCCTTGGGCCTTCGACGTGATGGTTATGGAAAACATGTTTGGCGATATCCTCAGCGATCTTGCGGGCGGTCTGGTGGGCGGTATGGGCATGGCGGCCTGTGCCGAGATCGGCGATGCGGTTGGGCTTTTCCAGCCCGCGCATGGCTCGGCCCCGGACATCATGGGGCAGGACAAGGCGAACCCGCTGGCGGCCATTCTGTCGGGCGGGTTGATGTTGGACTACCTGGCCGAAAAGACGGGCGACGCGGCCTATTCGGATGCCGCGTCACAGGTCGAGGATGCGGTCGAGCGCGGGTTTGCGGCAGGCGCGCTGCGGCCCATGGAATTTGGGGGCGATATGGGAACGAAAGCCGTGACCAAAGCTGTCTTAGCAGAGATTGAGGGCCGCGCATGAGCTTGCTGTTGGGGGCCGTCGCCGACGACTTTACTGGGGCCACGGATCTTGCAAACACGCTGGTGGCGGGCGGATTGCGGACTGTGCAACTGATCGGCGTGCCACATGTGGACACAGATGTGGGCGACGCAGAGGCAGTGGTCGTGGCGTTAAAGTCGCGCACGGCACCCGTGGCGCAAGCGGTGTCAGAAAGCCTCTCGGCGACCGATTGGCTGCGCGCGCGCGGTGCGCGCCAGGTTCTGTCGAAGTATTGCTCGACCTTCGATTCCACCGAAGACGGCAATATTGGTCCGATCGCAGACGCGATGCTGGCGCGACTTGATGCGGATTTCGCCTTGGTTTGCCCGGCGTTTCCCGGCGCAGGTCGGACGATTTATCAGGGGCAGCTTTTCGTTTTGGACAAGCTCTTGGCCGAAAGCCCGATGAAGGATCATCCGCTCACCCCGATGCGCGACAGCGATCTGATGCGCTTGATGGCGGCCCAGTCGCAGCACGCTGTGGGTCTGATCGACCACAAGACGGTCGCAGCAGGGGCCGACGCGATCCGCGCGCGGATCGAGGTCCTCAAGGCCGAAGGGTACCGTTACGGCGTCATTGACGTGATTGATGACGCGGATCTGATGGTGATCGGCGCAGTGGCGAAAGAGCATGCGCTTGTCACGGGCGGCTCCGGCATCGCGGCAGGCTTGCCTGCCGCCTGGCGCGATCCCTGTTCCAGCGCGGATGTGCCCAAGCCCGAAATGCCCAAGCCCGGGGCAGGGCGCACGGTGATCTTGGTCGGAAGCTGCTCTGCCGCGACGCGGGGACAGCTTGCGGAATTGCCCCAAGACTGGCCACGTCACCGCGTCACGGCGCAAGAGGCCGCATCCGACGGCATGGCTCAGACCCTCTGTTCTTGGGTCTTAGAACAACCGGGCGATCTTCCGGTGGTCATCTATTCATCGGCCCCGCCCGAAGACGTGGCCGCGGTTCAAGCCGAGATGGGCGCCGATGTTGCAGGCACCGCAATTGAAGACATGATGGGCCGCATCGCTGCGTTCCTCGCGGGCCGGTATGTCAGCAAATTGATCGTGGCGGGTGGGGAAACCTCTGGCGCGGTGGTGTCCGCGCTTGGTGTCACGGCGCTGCGCATCGGCCCGCAAATCGCGCCGGGTGTGCCCTGGTGTGAAACGCTCGACGGTCCAAAGCTTGCGCTGGCGCTCAAGTCCGGCAATTTCGGCGGGCCCACGTTCTTTGCCGACGCCCTGGAGTTGCTGGAATGAGCCCCGAGGCCGCATTGCGCGAAGAGTTTTGCCGCCTGGCGGCATCGATGTACCAGCGCGGGCTGACATTTGGGGCCTCTGGCAACCTCTCGGTGGCGCTGCCGGATGGCGGGTGGTTGATGACGCCCACGGGGTCCACCATGGGTGATCTGGACCCCGCGCGCTTGTCAAAACTGGCCCCCGATGGACGCCTGTTGGACGGCGACAAGCCGACCAAAGAGAGCTTTCTGCATTCGGTCTTTTACCGCCAGCGCCCAAAGGTCGGCGCGGTGGTTCATCTGCATTCAACTTATTCGGTCGCCGTGTCATGCATGGACGGCCTCGACCCGCAGGACGTGCTTCCGCCACTCACACCGTATTACGTCATGCGGGTCGGAAAATTGCCGCTGGTGCCCTACTACCCGCCGGGTGACACCGCGTTGGCCGAGGCGGTGGCGGCGCTGGCCGTAGATCATCACGCGGTGCTCTTGGCCAATCATGGCCCGGTCATTGCCGGCAAGTCGTTGCGCGAAGCGGTCTATGCCGCCGAAGAGTTGGAAGAAACGGCCAAGCTCTTTGTGTTGCTGCAAGGCCAGCGGACGCGGCCCCTGTCGGCGGCAGAGGTTTATGAATTGCACACCCGTTTCCCAAGCGAGGTTTAGGTGTTCAAGGTCGCGATCATCGGATTGGGCTATTTCAGCCAGTTTCACCTCGCCTCATGGCGCGAGATGGCCGGGTGCCACATCGTCGGCGCCACCGACTTGGATGCGGCGCGGCGCGACTGGGCACGGGCCGAATTCGGCGTGGACGTTTACGAAACGCGCACCGCACTTTTGGCGCAAGGCCCTGATATCGTGGATATCGTGGCCCCACCCCCGGCACATGCAAACCTCATCCGCGCGGCCCTAGCGAAGGGTCGCACGATCATCTGTCAAAAGCCCTTTTGCACCTCGGCCAGGGAAGCCTCGGAGATCGCAAAAGAGGCCGCCGCCGCTGGCACGCGCATTGTAGTGCATGAAAATTTCCGGTTTCAACCCTGGCATCGGACCATCAAGTCGGTCTTGGACACGGACCGTCTGGGCGATATCTATGGCGCGCGCTTTGCCCTGCGGCCCGGCGATGGGCGCGGACCGGATGCCTACCTTGCCCGCCAACCGACGTTTCAAAAGATGCAGCGCTTCTTGATCCACGAAACCGGCGTGCACTTTATCGATCTCTTTCGCTGGTTCTTTGGGCCTGTGACAGCGGTCTATGCCGACTTGCGCCAGCTTAACCCGGTGATCGCGGGCGAGGATGCAGGTCTTTTGGTGCTGGACCATGAAGGCGGCGTACGCAGCCAGTTTGATGGCAATCGCCTGAGCGATCACGTCACCGATCAACCCCGCCGTACGATGGGCGAGTTGGAGATTGAAGGCAGCGGTGGAACACTGTCGCTGACCGGGGACGGTCGGGTGTGGTTCCGCGCCTTTGACGCGCAATCCGCCGAAGAAATGCCCCTGACCGCACCTGTAGATGAAACGCGCTTTGGCGGTGGCTGCGTGAACGCGTTGAACGAACATGTCGTCGCCGCCTTGGAGGGCCGCGCCGCGTTTGAGAACGAAGTGGACGACTACCTGCCTGTCATCGCGGTGACGGACTTGGCCTATGCCTCTGACGCGGCAGGACAAAAGATGAAAGTGATGCGCTGATGTTTGTGGTCTATGTTGATCTGACGATCCGGCCAGAGGACCTTGAGACGTTCTTGCCGCTGATGCGGGCGAACGCGAAAGCCAGCCTAGAGACCGAACCAGGGTGCCGCCAGTTTGATGTCATAGGCGTGAGCGGCGCGCCCACCGAATTCATGCTGTATGAGCTTTACGACGACAAAGCGGCCTTCGACGCGCATCTGAAAACACAGCACTTCTTGGAGTTTGACGCAAAAGTTGCAGACATGGTGACACATAAGGCCGTGCGCACTGGGACGGTTATAGCGTGAGGAAAAGGCCCGAAAACAGCGCTGCCCTTGGCAGGGTCACTTTTTGGGATAGTATCATGGCAAAGAATTGGGGGGATCGCAGAACAAAATCTGCACGGAGCGGTTTGAACACATTAAAAAATGTGATAACGCATACATTATAAAATCCATCATCAGAACCATAGGGAGGAAACCTGATGAAAAAACTAATCGCAGCCGCCGCGCTGTCGGCATTGGCCAGTACGGCTGTCGCTGACAAAGTGACGTTGAACATGCCGTCAACGTTCCCAGGCTCGCTGATCCAGTTGGGTCAGGCTGGGGTGAAGCTGGCGGAAACGCTGAACACCATCTCGGGCGGCGATATCAACGTGAAGTTCTTCGAACCAAACGCGCTCGTGCCACCGCTGGAAATCTACGACAACGTCTCCAACGGCTCCATCGATGCGGGCTGGTCGGTTCCAGGTTATTGGGGCTCCAAGAACTCTGCCTATAACCTCTTTGCGGCGGTGCCTTTCGGTCCGTCCGCAGGTGAGTACCTTGCATGGCACTGGTACGCAGGCGGCGAAGAGATGATGAACGAAATCTACAACCGCGACGGCATCCAGTCGCTGGTCTGTGGCGTCATTGCGCCGGAAGCGTCCGGCTGGTTCCGCAAGGAAATCAACTCGCCAGAGGATCTTAAGGGCCTGAAAATGCGCTTCTTCGGCCTGGGCGCGAAGGTGATGCAGAAGCTGGGCGTGGACACGCAGCTCCTCGCCGGTGGCGACATCTATCCTGCGCTAGAGCGTGGCACCATCGACGCCACCGAGTTCTCGATGCCCGCCATCGACCAGAACTTGGGCTTCTACAACATCGCCAAGCACTACTACTTCCCCGGTTGGCACCAGCAGTCCACGATCCAGGAGCTGCTGATCTCGAAGTCGAAGTGGGACGGCATGACCGACGCGCAACGCGCGATGATCTCCACCGCGTGCCGCGCGAACACCGCGACACAGTTGGCCGAGGGTGAAGCCATCCAAGGTAAAGCGCTGGCCGAAATGCAAGCCAACGGCGTGACCATCCACAAGTGGCCAGATGAAATGCTGGACACGTTCCGGGGCGCCTGGGACGAAGTTGTAGCCGAAGAGATCGCCGCTAACCCAGACTTCAAGAACGTGTGGGACAGCATGCAAGAGTTCCGCGCCGAGTATGCGGCATGGAAAGATCTGGGCTATCTGAAATAAGCCTTTGACACCCGAAGGCGGGCCTGGTGATGATCGCCGGGCCCGTTTTTTCATAATAATATCGGGCAGGGAACAGGGGAGGAGTGTTCGCCATGCAAGGGTTGCTGGGGCTATCCCGCGCCATAGACCGGCTGGTGTCGTTTTTCGCGACCATTGGCGGTTGGCTTGGGTTCGCGCTGGTGGTTGTCGTCTGTTACGACGTGATCACGCGCTATTTCGGAGTGCCAAAGCCCGCGGGGCTGAACTCCACCATGATCCAAGAGTTTGAATATTGGCTGCACTCTGGTCTGATCGTCTTTGCGATTGGCTACGCCTATACCAAGAACGCGCATGTGCGGATCGATCTGCTGCGCGAGAATTTTTCAAACAAAACCAAACACCTGATCGAGATCATTGGAATCACGATCGCGCTGATCCCCTATTCGGCGATTGGCCTTTACCTCAGCTGGCCCTTCGTGCGGCAGTCTTTCCTGTCGGGCGAGATTTCGAAGTCGCAGACGGGCCTGTCGAACCTGTGGATCGTCAAGGCCGGGCTGATCGCGCTCTTTGTGCTGCTGTTGCTGGCGGCCATTTCGCAACTGATCAAGTCCGTCGCGGGGTACCTGGAATACGTGCATCCCGAAGATGAAGAAGAGCTGTTGGGAGGCGGTCACTGATGTTTGCCGAATACCTTCCGATCTTTATGTTCGTGGCCCTGGGGCTGCTTCTTTTCACTGGCTTTCCGGTCGCGTTCATCTTGGGCGGCGTGGGTCTGGCCTTTGCCTTCATCGGCATGGCGCTGGGCGAGTTTCAGTTCATCTTCTTGAAGCTGCTGCCGTCTCGCATCTTTGGCGGGGTGATGGAGAATTTGATCCTCACCGCGATTCCGATGTTCATCTTTATGGGCACGATGTTGGAGCGGTCAGGCATCGCGCGCGATCTCTTGAACTGCCTACAGGTGCTGTTGCGCCGTGTGCCCGGCGGTCTGGCCCTGGCCGTGACGCTGATGGGCACAATCCTGGCGGCGACCACGGGCATCATTGGCGCTTCGGTCATCATGATGAGCCTGCTGGCGCTGCCAGTGATGATTGGCCGGAACTACAACCATGAACTGGCCACAGGCACCATCGCGGCCTCGGGCACATTGGGTATCCTGATCCCGCCGTCGATCATGCTTGTGATTATGGCGGACCTTCTCAGCCGGTCTGTTGGCAACCTCTTTGTGGCTGCGGTCTTTCCGGGGCTTCTTCTGGCCTCACTCTACATCGCTTACATCGTCATCCGGTGTTCGATAAACCCAAGCCTTGCGCCCAAGTTAGAGGACAACGTGGGCCCCGAAACGACCCTGGGCTATATCGGAATGATCCTGCGCAGCTTTGTGCCGCCTGTTGTTCTGATTGGTCTGGTCTTGGGCTCCATCCTAGGCGGCTTTGCAACCCCGACCGAGGCAGCGGGCGTGGGCGCGATGGGCGCGGTTTTGCTGGGTGTCATCAACCTGGTGATCTTGCCTGCGTTGGGCGTTAAAGAATTCACCTTGGATCAGCCGGGCCAAGACACCGTGTCCGAACCAACGGGCATTTTGGTCTTCTTCCGCACGCTGGCGGACGTGGTTGACCGCACGATGCGCACCAATGCGATGATCTTCGGGATCTTCTTGGGGGCCACGCTCTTTTCGGCAGTGTTCCGGTTTTTGGGCGGGGACGAGATCGTGCAAAGCTGGGTTGGCGATGTGGGCGCGTGGCGGGTGCTGATCACCGTCTTGGTGATCGTGTTTATCCTGGGCTTCTTCTTTGACTGGATCGAGATCACATTGATCGTTCTGCCGGTCTTCGCGCCCATCATCGCGACGCTCGACTTCGGCGATCACGTGGACAAGTTCGAGGTGACCTATTGGTTCGCAATCCTTTTGGCGGTGAACCTGCAGACCTCGTTCCTGACGCCACCCTTCGGCTTTGCGCTCTTCTATATGAAGGCCGTAGCCCCGAAAGAGGTGAAGATCCAAGAGATCTATCGCGGCATCATCCCCTTCGTGCTGTTGCAGTTGATCGGGTTGAGCTTGGTGATCGCCTATCCGGACATCGCGCTGTGGTTGCCAAGGGTGCTTTTGGATTAGCGACCAACCCAGAAAGTAAAAAAGCGCCCGGGGCTGACCTCGGGCGCTTTCGCGTTTAATTGACCGTCTTGTTGGGCGCGTCTTCTTCCGGCGCTTCAATGGCCGCAGGCTTGTCTTGAAGCCCGCCCGAGGTTGCCGCCGCAATCCCGTTCTCCATCGACAGGCCCAACTCCTGGCCCAGTTTCTGAAGCGCGGGCATCTGCACCGCCATGCCCAGGATGGAATCGAGCGCTTGATTGACCACGGGCTTGTCGCCTGCCGCACCGTCGCCGCCGGCAGCACCCCCGCCAGCGCCCAAACCGCTGACCTGGTGGATCTTGATCGAGTCGATCTTTTCGGCCGGTTTGACCATTTGCGCCACGATCTCTGGCATCGCTTCCAACCGGGCGAGCGCCACTTTCATGTCAATGATCGCCTCAGACAGCGCGTTTTCCGCATCCGTGATCGCGCGGCGGCCCTCCGCCTCGGCCAGAAGGTCGGCCTTTTTCGCTTCGGCCTGAATGGTCAGCGCGTCGGCAGAGGCCTGTGCCTCTTCGCGGGTTGCGTCGGCCCGGTCTTGGGCCGCATCCTTATGGGCCTGCGCCTCCAGCCGGACTTTGGTCGCCTCGCGCTCGGCTTCCCGTGCCGCCTCAATCAGCGCGATTTGCTTGGACCGCTCCGCCTCGGCCACGGACTTAGCCGTGACAACCGCCTCCATCGCTTTGGTGGCTTCGGCCCGGGCGAGGTCGGCGGATGCGCGCGCGCGGCTTTCCTCTTCGGACTTTTGGGCGATGATGATCGCACGCTCTTGGTCGGCCACTTCTAGCTCGCGCTCTTTCGTGATCTCGGCCTCGCGGATCTTGCGCTCGCGCTCAATCTCGGCGGCGCGGATCGCCTCTTCGCGCGCGATGCGGGCCTTTTCGGACAACTGCTCGGCCTCTTGCTGCTCTTGCGCGATTTGCGATTGCTGCTTGGCGCGCAGGGTTTCGACCTCTTGCACCTGGGCGATCTTCGCTTCCTGCTCGTCACGCTCGATCTGCAGCTTCAGCCGTTCGGCTTCCATCGCGGCGCGGCGCACGGCCACATCGGCATCCGCATCAATCTGCGCGCGCTCTTTCTTCGAGGTCGAAATCACCTCCGCCAGCTTACGCATCCCCACTGCGTTAAAGGCGTTGTTTTCATCCAGCGCGTCGAATGGCGTCTGGTCGAGCGCGGTCAGCGAGACCGACTCCAATTCTAACCCGTTCTTCAACAGATCCTCGGACACCGCGTTCTGCACCTCTTGGACAAACTCGGCGCGGTTCTCGTGCAACTCGTCCATGGTCATCTGTGCCGCAACAGCGCGCAAGCCGTCGACAAGCTTACCTTCGATCATCTCGCGCAACTGGTCGACATAGAACGTGCGATCGCCCAGCGTTTGCGCGGCCCGGCTGATGCCTTCGATGGTCGCGTTCACCGACACGTAGAACTCGACCCCCACATCAACCCGCATCCGGTCTTTGGTGATCAAAGCCGCGTCGGCGGCCCGCGAGACTTCCAGACGCAGCGTCTTCATGTTGACCGGGCTGACCTCGTGCATCAGCGGCACAACGACCGTCCAGCCGTCCATAATCACTTTCTTCCCGCCCGCCCCGGTGCGCACCAGGCTGACTTCCCGCGTGGTGCGCCGGTAAAGACGGCCAATGACCAGGCCCAAAAGAACAAGGAACGCAAGACCTGCGCCGACGATGATTAGATAATCTTGATAAGGCATACTGTCCCCTTCGTAGAAAATTGAGTTCATGATAGTGAATGGCGCAGTGCGCGCCGGTGGGTGCGAGAGGCGCCGGCTATTCGCTCACAGCGATCAGCCGGTAGCCTTCGTTCAGCGATTTTCGCATCACGAGGACTTCGGTCCCTTGCGCAATCTCTTCTTCGTCCCGCAGCGGCTCGGCGCGCAGGTAGTGCGTGTTGCCGTAGCGGTCTTGGACCCGCACCTCTGCCGGACGACCGCGCGCTGCGGTGCCTTGGCTCACGACACCGCGCCTGCGGCCAAGGTGATTTTTACTCATGGCTTGGCTCTCGGTCTTCGGCAGGACCCGCGCAAACAGCCCGGAGAACTTCGCGGTGAACCACAGGCCCACAGGCGCCATGGCCAGCCCCGCCATCCAAGCGGGCAGGGGGCTTCCAATCACACTGGTTAGTCCGGTTTGAAGCACCAAACCGCCGAGGCCGAACGCCAGCAAAAGCGCCGCAAGCCAGACCATGAAGGGCGCTTTGCCCATCCCCAACTGGCCTGCAAGGCTGAACGACGGCTCGGCCGTGTCGATATCCATATCGGCGTCAAGGTCCGCGTCCACATCAAAGTCTGCTTCGAAATCAAGGTCAGCGCCCGCATCGAGATCCAGATCCAGATCAACATCTGCGTCAGCCTCCATGCCCAAAAGCGATCCGCCCAGCAGGGCTGCCACCAGTTCCAACAGCATCAGGCCAAAAAGAAGGCCAATCGCAATGGTGAACGGTGTCATATGCGGTTCAAACAAGCTTTCAAACATCTGCGTCTACTCTGGGCTCTCCCTTGTGGGCCGGTCTATGTTTCACTCTACATATGGGTGCTCACAAGTTTGTTACAAGGGTGTGACGCCAATTCACGTCGGATTGCGCGCCCGGATTTTGTTGCTTTCCACCCGCAGGTTAGGGCGATAGAACGCAGGGCGAACGAGTGCGAAGGGGCGCAGGAATGGCGCAGATTGTCCCGCAACCGGGGATCATGGAAATTGAGCTTTACCAAGGTGGTAAGTCGGCTTTGGCCGGACGGACAGATGTGCTGAAGCTGAGTTCAAACGAAAACCCGTTGGGCCCGCCGCCCTCGGCGCAAGCGGCCATCGTGGCGGCGGCGACGGGCACGCATCTCTATCCCTCGACAGACCACGCGGATTTGCGGGCCGCGATTGGTGAAGTTTGGGGTTTGGACCCCGCGCGGATCATCTGCGGCGTGGGCTCGGACGAGGTTTTGCAGTTCGTCACGCAGGCGTTTGCGGGGCCGGGTGATGAAGTGCTTTATCCCCAGCATGGGTTCTCGATGTACCCGATCCTTGCGCATATGGCGGGTGCCACGCCGGTGGTCGCGCCCGAGACCGACCGCGTGGTCGATGTTGAGGCGCTTTTGGCGGCGGTGACCGCGCGGACGCGGGTGGTGATGTTGGCCAACCCTGGCAATCCGACCGGCACGCTGTTGCCCATGACTGAGGTCACGCGGCTGGCCGATGGTTTGCCAGACAACGTTATCCTTGTCCTCGATGGTGCCTATGTCGAGTTCGCAGATGATTACGACGGGGGCGCGGTCCTGGCGACAGAGCGGCCCAACGTGCTTATGACGCGTACGTTTTCCAAGATCTACGGGCTTGGCGGGCTGCGGATTGGTTGGGGGTATGGCGACAAGGCCCTGATTGACGTGATGACCCGGATCCGGCAGCCGTTCAATCTGTCGGTCGTGCAGCTTGCTGCGGCCGAGGCCGCCGTGCGCGACACCCGCTGGCGGGACGACTGCGTGGCGCTGAATGCGGATCAACGGGCCCGGCTCGTGGGGGCGTTGCGCCAGT
>CAWUIP010000003.1:0-93752 GCA_963922415.1 uncultured Aliishimia sp.
GCACGCCTTGGTGGCTTTTGGCGCTGCGGATGTTGGCCGTTGGGGCCGTGATCATCGGGCTTGCGGGTCCGGTCGCCAATCCGCGCGTTGCGGGTGGCGACAGCCGCGCACCGCTTTTGGTGCTGGTCGACGGCACCTGGGCCGGGAGCCCTGGTTGGGCGCGCCTGCGCGAAAGCGCGCTGGCCCAGATTGAAACTGCCGGTCAGTTGCAGCGGCCTGTCGGGCTTTTGGTGCTGACCGATCCAAAGCCGGTGGTCTTTGAGGCCCCAAGTGCCGCTGCGGAGTGGCTGGCGGCTTTTGTCCCGCATCCCTGGCAACCCTCACCGGACATGATTGCCACGGCAGAGGATATCCTGGCTGCGCAGACCGAGGTGGAGACGCTTTGGGTCAGCGATGGGTTAGACTATCCGGGTCGCGATCAACTGCTGGCGCTGGCAGAGGAATTGGGGCCGATTTCGGTGCTGGAGACGGCGCGCGCGCGTTTGGCGATGGCGCCTGCCAGTTACGAGGACGGCGAAGTGCGTTTGCCAATCCAGCGCGCGACGGCTGGTCCTGGTTTGGCGCTTAAAGTTCAGGCAGAGGGGACCGATCCTGCTGGCAACCCAGCGGTCCTGGCCTCTGGTCTGGCCGAGTTTGGCGCAGGCGAGACGGCGACCGAGGCTGTGATCGACATGCAAGCCGAGATGCGCAAGCGTATCACCCGGTTCACGATTGAGGGCACCGCCAGCGCGGGCGCCACGACACTGGTCGATGACAGCCTAAGGCGGCGCGAGATCGCCCTGATCGACACCCAAAGTGACCGCGAAGACATCCAAGTTCTGTCCCCGCTCCATTATCTGGAGCAATCCCTGGTAGGGAAAGCCGATGTGCTGAAGACCACGCTGGACTATGCGCTGCCCGCCAATCCGGACGTGGTCGTTCTGGCGGATGTGGCCGTGATCTCGGGCCGCGACCAAGAAGCCCTACTGGCGTGGATCGAAGCGGGCGGCACGCTTTTGCGCTTTGCTGGCCCACGCCTGGCCGCCAGCGAGGTGAGCCGACGCGAAGAAGACCCGTTGATGCCGGTGCGGTTGCGTGCAGGGGGTCGGACGGTCGGTGGCGCGATGAGTTGGGGCGAGCCTAAGTCACTGGCCCCGTTCGAAGAACGCTCGCCCTTCTTTGGCCTGCCCGTGCCGGACGATGTGGTTGTCAAAGCCCAAGTCATGGCGCAACCAGACCCAGAACTGGCCTCTCGCGTCGTGGCGGAACTGACCGATGGCACACCCCTGGTGACGCGCAAGTCCATTGGTTTGGGCCAGGTCGTGCTGTTTCATGTCACGGCAAATGCGGAATGGTCGGATTTGCCCCTGTCGGTTCTGTTTTTGGACATGCTGGAGCGGCTCTTTGGGATTGTTGATGGCGCGACGGTCTCGGCGTTTTCCAGTACAGAGGCCTTGTGGCAGCCCGTGCGCGTGCTGGACGCCGCTGGGCAGCTTTACACACCGACCACGTTGGGCGGGGTCAGCGAGGTGGATCTGCAAGACGGCGCGCTTGGCCCCGGTATGCCGCCCGGCGTTTATCAGGCCGCCGGACGCGCCTTTGCACGCAACGTGATGATGCCCGGCGATGTCATCTCGGCGGCAGTTTGGCCCGCATCGGTGACCCTCATTGATGCAACTGGTGCGCGGGAACGACCCTTGGGCGGGCCTGTTCTGAGCTTTGCACTTTTGCTGCTCTTGGCCGACGTGATTGCTGTGCTTGCCCTGTCGGGGCGGTTGCTTATGCCGCGTACTGCCGCACCGCTCTTGGCGGTGGCCCTTTTGATCGCCCCACCGGTCGACGCCCAAGACGGCTCGGATTTTGCAAGAGACGCGACGGCGGAAGTGGTGTTGGCCCATATTTTAACGGGCGACGCGCGCGTGGATGAAGTTGCCCGAGCTGGCCTCAAGGGGCTGTCGGATGCGCTTTTTTTCCGGACCTCGGTCGAACCGGCTGATCCAATCGGGATCGATTTGGAAACCGACGAGTTGGCCTTCTTTCCGATGCTTTATTGGCCCATGACGGCAGACCAGCCACGCCCGTCGGTCGAGGCCTATGCGCGTCTGAATGAATACTTGCGCTCTGGCGGATTGATCCTGTTTGACACGCGCGATGGGGACACTGCGGGGTTCGGCACGATGAGCCCGATGGCGCGCCGGTTGCAAACGCTGGCCGCCCCCTTGGATATCCCCCAGCTTGAACCACTTCCCAAGGACCACGTGATTACGCGCACGTTCTACCTTCTGCAGGACTTTCCGGGGCGGTTTACGGGCCGCGAGTTATGGGTCGAGGCGGCACCGCCCGATGCTGAAGCGATCGAGGGCATGCCATTCCGAAACCTCAATGATGGCGTGACCCCGGTGGTCATCGGCGGCAATGATTGGGCAGCAGCGTGGGCGGTCAATCCCTCAGGAGGCGCCATGCTTCCTGTCGGCCGCGGCTTCTCGGGCGAGCGGCAGCGCGAACTTGCGTATCGATTTGGTATTAACCTGGTGATGCATGTGCTGACAGGCAATTATAAGTCTGATCAGGTGCATGTGCCCGCCCTTTTGGACAGGCTCGGCCAATGATCGGATCAGTGTTCTTCTCTCCTTTGGTACCTTGGGCGGTGTTGTGGATCTTGCTGGCGCTTGTCGCGGGGTTTGTGGCCTTTGCCGCGTGGCGGGGTCTGTCGGGGTGGGTCTTGCGCGGCCTCGCGGGGCTGCTTCTGGTCGCAGCCCTCGCAGGCCCGGTCTATCAGCAGGAAGACCGCGCGCCGCTGAAGGACATCGTTGTTTTGTTGGACGACAGGAGCGCCAGCCAAGACTTGGGAACACGCCCTGCGCAGACAGATGCGGCGCTGGCGTCCATCAGCCGCGCGATCGAGACCCGGGGCACGACGGAATTGCGCCACATCGTTGTAGAAGACGACGACGGAGACGGCGGCACGCTGCTGATGACCGCACTTGCAGATGCGATGGCCGAGGTGCCGCGCGGACGCGTCTCCGGCGTTATCGCCTTGTCGGATGGACGGATCCACGATCTCGACCGGCTGCAGGATCTCCCCGCGCCATTTCACTTGCTTCAAACGGGTCTGCGCACGGACTGGGATCGCCGCCTGGTGGTGAAGGGCGCGCCCGCATTCGCGATCATTGGCGAGCCGGTCACTTTAACTCTGCGCATCGAAGATCAAGGGGCAGCGCCCGGCGATAGTCGAGTGGACTTGCAAGTGTCCGTTGATGGAGGAACACCTCAGATTTTTCAGGTGCCCATCGGGCAGGACCTCGACCTTCCAGTGACGCTGCCCCATGGCGGGCGCAATGTCATCGAATTTTCCGTCCCCGAGGCCGACGGAGAGCTGACAGCGCGCAACAATACGGCCCTCATACAGATGAATGGCGTCCGTGACCGGTTGCGTGTTTTGTTGGTGTCCGGCGAGCCCCATCCCGGCGGACGTACGTGGCGCAACCTTTTGAAGTCAGACAGCTCTGTCGATCTTGTTCACTTCACAATTTTGCGGCCACCCGAAAAGCAGGATGGCGTGCCCGTGGGCGAGTTGAGCCTGATCGCCTTTCCGACACGCGAGTTGTTTTTGGAGAAGATCGACGATTTCGATCTGATCATCTTTGACCGCTATAAGCGGCGTGGGATCTTGCCGAGCATCTATCTTGAGAACGTGTCGCGCTATGTGGAAGAAGGCGGCGCGGTCCTCGTCGCGGCGGGTCCCGACTTTGCAGCAGCGTCTTCGATCTTCCGGTCGCCGTTGGGGCGCATTCTGCCGGCAGAGCCAACAGCGCGGGTGCTTGAGGACGCGTTCAGAGCGACAGTGACGGAGGCTGGCGAGCGCCACCCGGTCACGGAAGGTCTGCCTGCCAACGGCGACTGGGGGCGATGGTTGCGGCAAGTCGAAGTAGACCCACGCTCTGGCCATGTTGTCATGGCAGGCGTTGACGAACGACCCTTGCTGATTTTGGACCGCGTCGAGGAAGGGCGCGTTGCCCTTTTGGCATCTGATCATGCTTGGCTGTGGTCGCGCGGGTATGAGGGTGGCGGCCCTCAGCTTGAGTTGCTGCGTCGATTGGCACATTGGATGATGGGTGAGCCTGAGTTGGAAGAAGAGGCGCTTACCGCGGAGGCGTCCGGCCAAACGATGACAATTTCCCGTCGGACCATGTCAGAGACGACCGGCCCAGTGACCGTGACAGCGCCCGATGGAACGGTTGATGAAGTTACGCTCTCGGAAGTTAGGCCCGGCCTGTATCAAGAGACATATGACGGCCCGGATATTGGTCTTTATCGATTGCAGGACGCTGAATTGGAAAGCGTCATTGGCCTGGGCCCTGCCGCGCCAAAAGAGTTTGAGGAGACGATTGCAACCGCAGAGGTCTTGGCACCGGCTATAGATGCAAATCGCGGCGGCGCTCTGCTATTGGAGGATGGTACGCCGTCCATTCGGTCGGTCCGTGCCGGGCGACCGGCCTCTGGACGTGGCTGGATTGGACTGACGCCGCGCAACGCGTATGAGACCGTCGATGTGCGCCAGATGTCGTTGTTGCCGCCTTGGTTGGTCCTTCTTTTGGTTTCGGGGCTGGTCATTGGAGGCTGGTTGCGCGAAGGACGACGCCAGTAATCGCTGCAGCGTGACCATTCCACACGCTTAGATCTGCCCTCTTAACCCTCATGTAAGACTTCCCCGCTATCTCTCAGCTTGGGTGAGAAATAGGTGGTGGAAATGGATGCAGCGTCTGGCGTTGCGCCCATCATCATTAAGAAAGTCAAAAAGGGTGGTGGCGATGGTCACCACGGCGGCGCTTGGAAGGTGGCATATGCCGACTTCGTGACCGCGATGATGGCCTTCTTTATGTTGATGTGGCTTCTCAATGCGACAACTGAAAAGCAACGTAAGGGCATTGCGGATTACTTTACGCCGACAATTTCCGTTAGTCGGGTATCCGGTGGCGGCGATGGAATGTTTGGCGGCGATAGCGTCTTTACCGAACAGACACTGGCCCGCAATGGGACGGGTGCGTCGATGGAGTATCCCTCGGAAGCCAACCGCGCGCGCGGCGTGGACGGTCGCGATGAAGACCAAAAGGATGGTGAAGCAGAAGCGCTTGATGCGGTCGACTCGCGACTGATGGGACGCGGCGGCGAGTCGCTGTTGAATGAAAGCGCGCTGAAGCACGTGAATACGCAAGTCACGGACAAGGGGCTCGTGATTGATCTCTTTGATTTCCAAGATGAAACTCTTTTCGTGCCAGGCACCGCCGAACCAACTCCGCTTCTGCGCGCGCTTGCCGAGGTGATCCAAAACGCGGCCCAAGTCGTCACAAATGGCATTGCCGTTGAGGGCTTTGTTGCCTCAGAGCCATTGGTTCTGGCGCGCAGCAGCATGTGGTCCTTGTCGTCTGCGCGTGCGTTGGCGATGCGGGATCTGCTGAGCGAAGCAGGTGTCGCGGAGGACCGCTTACGCAGGGTCACTGGGCACGCAAATCGTGCGCCACGGGCAGACGACCCCATGTCGGACCGAAACAACCGCCTCGAGGTGATTTTGCTGCGCGACCTACAGAACTAAGAGCAATTTTATATGTTAGCTCGGTGTTAAGCGCCGAACGCCTAGAACTGCACCAAGTTTTGAACGGTGCAGCAGAAAGGCGTATCCAATGACTATCTCATCGTCGCTAAACTCTGGCGTTATGGGTCTTGCAGCCAACGCAACCCGACTTGCAGCCATTTCGGACAATATCGCAAATGCGTCAACTTACGGCTACAAGCGCGTCGAGACTGATTTTACGTCGTTGGTCATTGCCTCAAACGGCGACTCATACTCTGCTGGCGGTGTTCGTGCCACCACGCAGCGCATTATTGACCAACGCGGTGCATTGGTATCCTCAGACAATCCAACTGACCTAGCTGTTCGCGGACAAGGCATGTTGCCCGTTGCGCAGGCCGCGGAAGTGGAAGTCGGGAACGGCTCTGAACAGATGTTTTTGACAACAACTGGCTCATTCCGCACCGATGCGCAGGGATATCTGCGGTCAGAGACCAATCTTATTCTGATGGGATGGCCCGCACTTCCAGATGGTTCAGTTCCCAACTATCCGCGCGATACTTCTGATGGCTTAGAGCCGGTTCGCATCAACGTGAACCAGTTTACAGGCGACCCTACGACGCGGATTGAGTTGGGCCTGAACTTGCCTGCGACAGATACTGAGGCCGGCAGTTCCGGAGCCGCTCAAAACTTGTCAGTAGAGTACTATGATAACCTCGGCACATCCGAGGCGCTCGACATCGCCTTCACACCGACTGTCCCCGCAAGTGGCGCGTCCGACGAGTGGACGATGACGCTGACAGACTCAGCGCTGGGGACCACAATCGGCACATACACGCTTCGTTTCAACGACGACCGGACATCAGGCGGAACGCTGGCGGAAGTGCTTGATGGTCCCCCTGCGACTGGCACACCAATTGTTCCATTTACCGGATCAATTACGGTCACCGTTGAGGGCGGTCCAGTCGAAATTGAACTTGGTCAATTGGGCGCATCTGATGGTATCACGCAGCTTTCCGACAGTTTTGCTCCAGTATCAATCTTGAAAGATGGCTCGCCGGTCGGCAACCTGACCAACGTCGAAGTGGACCCCAATGGATTTGTCTCCGCCTTCTTTGACACCGGCATTACACGAACCATTTACCAAATTCCGCTCGTGGACCTGCCAAACCCAAATGATATGGTCGCGTTGGACTTCCAAACGTATTTGCCCTCCCCCGAAAGCGGTAACTTCTTCCTATGGGATGCTGGCGATGGCCCAACTGGTGACATTGTCGCCTTCTCCAGAGAAGAAAGCACCACGGATGTGGCAGGCGAACTGACCGCCATGATCCAAACGCAGCGCGCGTACTCGTCAAACGCCAAAGTCATCCAGACAGTGGACGAGATGTTGCAGGAGACCACCAACATCAAGCGCTAACTCAAAACTCAATTTAGGGGCTTGGTGATGTCAATCTCGGCTGCTTTCAACAATGCATTATCGGGCCTTCAAGCGTCCAGCCGCGCAACAGACGTTGTCGCAACAAATATATCGAATGCGAACACGCCCGGCTATGTTCGCCGCGACATCGAAGTTGCGTCTTCGTCGCCGAGTTTCATCGGCGGAGTGACCGTAACCGGGATCGTCCGTAATCCCGATCCTGCAATCCTCGCTTCTCGCAGAGAAGCCGAAGCAAGTTTGGCTTACGCGACAACCATCAGCGACTTTCTTTCGCGACTTGAAACGAAGGTGGGCACCCCGGACAATTCTTTTGCTCTGACAAACCTGCTGGCAGATTTTGAGGCGTCACTTCTTACAGCGTCCAGCCGTCCGGACGCGCCAGAACGCTTGGATGCAATCGTTCTGGATGCGCAGGCAATTGTCGATGTGGTCAATCAAACGAGCCAAGATATCTCGCAAGCGCGCAGTGAAGCCGATGCAAACATTGACGCGACAATCGCACGATTGAACGCAACGTTAGAAGAAGTTGGCTATCTGAACACCGAAATCGCGAAAGTGAACATCGCGGGGCAGGATGACAGTGCTTTGCAAGATGCCCGACAACAGGTCATCGACGAAATTCACTCATTTATTCCTGTGCGTGAAGCTCAGCGCGACAATGGGCAGGTGGCGCTGTATTCGACCGGCGGACTTGTCTTAATTGACGGCAGTCCACGTACCTTCGAATTCACTCCCGTGAACAGGGTAACGCCTTACATGACACAAGCGGGTGGGCAACTATCTGGCCTTTCAGTAAACGGCATCTCAATTCCCACATCGACCACCGAAAGCCCTATTTCGGGGGGCACGCTGATCGCTGAGTTTGCAGTGCGCGACGAACTTGGACCAGATGCGAACTTGCAAATCGACGCCTTGGCGCGCGACCTGATTGAGCGATTTCAAGATCCGCTGGTTGATCCAACACTTTCGGGAACAGACGCCGGATTGTTTACCGATGCAGGTGCCGCATTCGATCCTGTCGACGAAGTTGGTATCGCCGAACGCCTTTCGTTGAACGCGTCCGTCGATCCAAGCCAAGGCGGAGAGAGCTGGCGCATTCGCGACGGCATCAACGCAGCAATACCTGGTCCGTCGGGCCAAAGCGGCCTGATCGATGCGCTGCGCGACACACTTACAGGTCCGCGAACACCGGCTTCAGGAGACTTTGGAACGGGTGCTTTGTCTGCGCTGGATGTTGCGGGCGGAATGTTGGGGCGCATTGGCGTTCAACGCTTGTCCGCCGACCAAAGCGTGTCATTTTCGGCAATCACGTTCAACGAGATGTCCCAACTGGAACGGGCAAACGGCGTTGATACAGATGAAGAACTGCAACGAATGATACAATTGGAACAGGCCTATGCGGCCAACGCGCGCATGATCAACACCGTTTCAGAACTTTACGACATCTTGTTGGGACTTGGACGATGACAGTTGAACGATTGGGAGATCTCGCCCAGGCATTTTCTTTACGAAAGCGCACGACAGATCTGAAGCTCGAAATCCAAAGCTTGAATGAAGAACTTTCCACCGGTGTAACCTCCGATGTTTCGCGTCATTTGTCTGGCAGTTACGCGCGTTTGACGAATGTGGAGCGTAATCTTCGCATTCTAGATGGATATTCCACAACTATTGCCGAAGCAAAGTTGCACACAGACACCATGCAGATGGAACTTGAGCGGATTGCAAGTGTCACGTCAGATTTTACAAATGACCTGATCGCAGCAAATGCAAGTAATGTGGCCTCAACGCGACCGGCGATTTCAGCGGAAGCACAATCCAACTTCGAAACGATCGTCGCATCATTGAATGGACAAGCTGCAGGGCGGACACTGTTTGGCGGAGATGTCGCCGATACGTCCCCACTCGTTGACGGTACAGCGATCCTTACCGAATTGAACGTTCTGGTCTTGGGGTTAACTTCGGCGCAAGACGTCCAAACCGCTGTTTCGGATTGGTTTGATGATCCGGCCGGTTTTGACACGTTTGCCTATTCGGGCGGAACCAACGCGCAGCCGGCCTTTCAAGTTGGTGAGACGACATCTGTCTCCGTTGACATTCGCGCCAATGACGCAGCGTTCAAGGACGCGTTAAAGGCATTCGCATATGCCGCGCTTGCAAGCGAGCCGAGTATTTCATTGCCGGATGATGAACAAAAGGAACTAATTCAGTTTGCAATTGACGGGATGCTGACATCGCAAGAAGAACTCGTTTCCTTGCAGGCAGGCTTGGGATTGGCACAGGAGCAGATCGAAAACTGGTCCGTCAGAAATGAAACAGAACGTGTCGGCGAAGAGTTTGCAAAAGGGGCGCTGCTTGAAGTCGATCCCTATGAGACCGCGACGCGTTTAGAGGCCGCACAGTTCCAACTGCAAAGCGTCTATACAGTCACCGTTCGATTGTCTGAAATGTCATTGGTCAACTACATCAGATGAGAACCTTATTAGCGCTTTTCGTTTTAGTTCTTTCGGGACTGTCAGCAGATGCAGCACCTGTCAGGATCAAAGACCTCGTTAGCTTCGATGGTGTTCGTGGAAACGACCTTGTTGGATATGGCCTAGTCGTCGGGCTTAACGGGACCGGAGATGGGCTTCGCAATGCGCCATTTACCGAAGAAATCATGACCAACATACTTGAGCGTCTTGGCGTAAACGTAACTGGCGAGCAATTCCGCCCAAAGAACGTTGCGGCTGTGTTCGTCACGGCAAGCTTGCCGCCGTTTGCACGCGCCGGAAGTCAAATTGACGTCACAGTCTCGGCGATTGGCGACGCAAAGAGCCTTCTTGGCGGTACTCTGGTGATGACACCGCTAAACGCGGCCGATGGCGAAATCTATGCTGTTTCGCAAGGTACAGTCATCGCAGGTGGAATCGTGGCGGAAGGCGACGCAGCAGAAGTGACCCAAGGCGTGCCGACGTCCGGGGTCGTACCGTCGGGCGCGCGGATTGAGCGTGAGGTTGACTTCGATCTAGCCAGTTTAGACGACATGCGGCTGGCACTTCGGGAACCTGACTTTACCACGGCCGCGCGTATCGAGGACGCGATAAACGCAGAGTTCAATCGTCGCGTTGCCACGATGCTGGATTCAGGCACAGTGCGTTTAGACATCCCGTCCACGCGCTCAAGGTCCGTGGCGCACGCAATTGGGCGCATCGAAAACATTGAAGTCCAGCCAGAGTTGCCTGCGCGGGTTGTTGTCGACCAACGTTCGGGCACAATCGTGATTGGGGAAGATGTGAGGATTTCGCGTGTTGCGGTCTCTCAGGGCAATTTGACGCTGCGAGTTTCAGAACGGCCGGTAGCCGTGCAACCAAACCCCTTTGCGGAGGGAGAAACAGTTGAGCTTCCCCGGTCGGAAGCCGAGATCATCGAAGGCGCGGAAACAGGAGGTATCGTACCGATCCCGGAAGGCGCAAGTTTGACTGAAGTTATCGCAGGGCTGAACGCACTGGGCGTGTCACCACGCGATATGATCGATATTCTGAAAAGCTTGAAGGCAGCGGGCGCGCTCCACGCAGAATTTGTGGTTCGTTAAACGTTCAAAATGCTTGTTGGCAGTATGCTAACCACCGGAAAAATTGCCGTAAAATCAACGCGATCTTAATTAAAATCCCTCATGCACGTCCTCGTGTCTTAGCGGGCGCCTTCGTTTGGTGTCACCCAATCTCCGCGGTATGACTTAGGGATCTCCATGAGCATTACAAACCCGACAATTCTGCTCGCGTTCGGCTTGATGGGACTCATCATCATGATGATCCTACCGATACCCGCTTTCATGCTTGATATCGGCCTGGCACTGTCGTTCTCCCTGGCTATTTTGATTTTCACGGTAACGCTGTTTATCGAAAGGCCCCTGGAGTTTTCGGCGTTTCCAACCGTTCTATTAACGTCGCTTATGTTGCGTCTGTCGTTGAACGTATCTTCGACGAAACTCATCATCGGCAACGGGCACGAAGGCACCTCGGCCGCTGGCGAAGTCATCGAGAGTTTTGCCAGTTTCATCATGAATGGCAGCGTTTTCTTAGGCTTAGTGGTGTTCCTCGTTTTGTTGATCGTCAATTTTATGGTGATCACAAAAGGCGCAACACGCATGGCCGAAGTCGGTGCGCGTTTCGCTCTTGACGGGATGCCAGGCAAGCAACTCGCGATCGACAGCGATGTCGCCGCTGGCGCACTCTCGCACGAGGAAGCGACAAAACGCCGGGAACTTGAACAGAAAGAAACAACCTTTTTCGGATCTCTGGATGGTGCTTCAAAGTTTGTGAAAGGTGACGCCATCGCGGGGCTGTTAATCACACTCCTGAACCTAATTGCCGGACTGGCCATCGGAACCATCGTTCACGGTATGGCTTTTGGGGAAGCTTTCGAAACATACGCGATCCTCACCGTTGGCGATGGCCTTGTGTCGCAAATACCAGCCGTCATCATTTCTATTGCGGCCGCGCTTTTGCTTGCAAAAGGTGGAACGACAGGCTCAACCGATAGCGCGGTGTTTGAACAGATACGCCGTTACCCATCAGCCCTTTACGCGGTGTCTGGCCTGATGCTGGTGTTTGCGATACTGCCAGGTTTGCCATTTTGGCCGTTCTTAGTAGGGGCAATTTGCGTTTCTGCACTGGTGTTCTGGGATCAGCAAAACTCAGCCACCGAAGAACCAAGTGACCCGGGCGAGACCCAGGAGGCGGGCCCAGTTGAGCCGAGCATTGGCGATCTTTTGGAACTTGCGGATATCCATGTCGAGTTTTCACCTAGTCTTGTGAACATGGTTTTGGACCCAGGGACAGGCTTGGACACACGGATCGTGAACATGCGACGCTATGTGGTGAGCTCGTTTGGCTTCATTTTGCCTGAGGTTCGGCTGTCTGATGATGCAGGCTTACCAAATGGTTCCTACATCATTCGAATACAGGGCGTCGAACAGGCAAGAGGCCATCTCGAACCTGATAAACTGCTCGCATTGCTTCCAGAGGACTTTCCAACAACTGAAGTCGCGCCCACGCATGAACCGGTTTACGGAGCGCCCGCGAAATGGGTGCTCAAAACAGAAAGGGATGACGTAGCAATCGATGGGCTCACGGTCGTAACTCCAACAGAGATTCTGGCGACGCATCTTTTGGAAGTCATAAAACGCAACCTATCGCGCCTTTTCACCCTAAAGGCGTTGCGCCGCGTCATGCGAGAAGTTTCATCCGTTTCCGACCCCCAGCGCGCCGAAGCCAATAGAAAACTTCTTGAGGAACTTGTGCCAGAGCGGGTTCCTGTCGATATTTTGCACGCAGTTCTACGTTTGCTTTTGGACGAACTCGTCTCGATCAGAAATTTACCGTTGATCCTAGAGGCGATCGCTGAGGCAAGGTTGCTTCACGGCACACCCGAGGCGATTACAGAAGCCGTTCGCCACCGACTTGGGTTTCAACTTGTGGCGGATGTTCGACGAGAGGACGGAACGCTGCCACTCATCCAACTTGCGCCGGAGTGGGAGGAAACGTTCACGAGTTACCAAATTGGGGATGGCAAGGTTCAAACGGATATCGCGTTGCCGCCCGACCTATTCAACAACCTTGCGAACGGTGTCGCCGACAAAGTTAAGGGCGCCAATGAACAAGGAATCTTCCCAGCAATCATAACAAGCACACAACGGCGGCGTTTCATGAAATCGCTTGTCAAAGCGAAGGGTATTGCAGCACCTGTTTTGTCATTTGAAGAAATAGGAACGGATGCGCGCCCATCTCTTGTCGGTGTCGTAGCGGTGTAAAGATGGAGCTTGGAGACCTAATTGGCGTCGCAAATGAAACTCTCTTGAGAGGGTTTTTAACGTTCTTGCGTATGGCCGCTTTTTTTTCCTTGCTTCCTTCGATCGGCGGCCAGTTCATCCCTCAGCGCATTAGGTTAATGTTGGCACTATGTATGACGTTTGTCGTCTTTCCTTCACTCCCCGGGGTCGACCAAACAGTGAACTTAGTATTGACCGGGGCCGGCGAGATTGTCGTAGGCCTAGCCCTTGGCCTGAGTTTACGGGCCTTTGTCTTTGCCATCCAAATATCCGGCGTGATCGCCGCTCAATCCACGTCCCTATCTCAGCTGCTAGGTGCAACGGCCTCGGAACCTCTGCCCGCGATGGGTCACATCCTGACATTGTCTGGTGTAACTCTGCTCATAATCTCGGGCTTTCACATATCTTCGGCAAAATTCTTTATTCTCAGTTACGAGCTATTTCCGCTGGGAAGCTGGCCTGACCCAAGCGCCTTTGCCGAGTTTGGGATCGAAAGGGGAGCGCAGGCTTTCTCTTTGGCCGTTACACTTGCCGCGCCATTCATCATTCTTTCGATCATTTACAATCTTGCCCTTGGCGCGATTAACCGCGCGATGCCACAGCTTATGGTCGCATTTGTCGGTGCGCCGCTGATCACAGCGGGCGGTCTTGCGCTACTTTTTTTGAGCGGACCCTATATGGTTACCGCCTGGGTCAAGTCAGTTGACGCCTACATGAACTCTGGCGCGGGCGCGTTCTAATTTGGAAGAAACACCCGACAGTTCCGAGAAAATCTTTGAACCGACGCCGAAGCGGTTGCAGGACGCGCGCGAAAAAGGCGACGTTCCAAAGTCACAGGACTTAAACGCTACTGCGGCATATCTCGGTCTGTTTGTCGGTTTGACGCTATGCGTTGGACTCGCATTCCCAATGGCTGCATCCGCACTGATGATTTTCCTGGAGCAAGCAAACGAGCTGGGTGAGCTTTTTTTTGCCAGTGACGCAAAAAACCCGATGGCACTCGTGGTCAAAGATATGCTACCAATTTTTGGCTATATTTTTGGAACTCCCATCGCCTTCGTAATCATAAGTGCTGTTGCACAAAAGAGTGTAACTTTCGCGCCCAGTAAAATTAAGCCAAAATTAAGCCGGATATCACCAGTATCTATTGCAAAGCAAAAATTTGGCGCCTCGGGCTTGTTTGAGTGGTTTAAGAGCTTTTTGAAGTTATGTGCATTTTCCATACTTTTATTTTGGTTCATCTACTCTGAAATCGAAAATATATCAGTCACGCCATTCTCAAACATGTCGCATATTTCAGTATATGTGGTTGACCTCTTCACAAGCTTCTTTTTCATCATAATTGTAATTTCCCTTGTGATTGGTGGGATAGACTATGCCTTTCAACACGCTGATCATCGCAAAAAACTTATGATGACCCGCAAGGAGCTAAAAGACGAAACAAAGGAGAACGAAGGTGATCCTTACCTAAAGCAGGAGCGGCGGCAGAGAGGGATTGATCGCGCAATGTCGCAGCAGCTTAAGGACGTTGAGACTGCCGACGTTGTTGTCACGAATCCGACGCATTACGCTGTCGCGCTGAAGTGGGATCGAACCCCAGGAAGCGCCCCAATCTGCGTTGCGCGGGGCACAGACGAATTTGCGATGGTCATCCGCCAAAAAGCGCAGGAGCATGATGTTCCGCTGCACCCAGATCCGCCCACGGCGCGAGCGCTTTTCGCCACCACCCAAGTTGGCGATCAAATCCCGTTCGAGCTGTATCAAGCCGTCGCTGCGGCAATTCGATTCTCTGAAAACGCGCGCATGCGTGCAAAGTCTTTGGGTCTGTAAGATGAAAACCGTGCTGTCACAACTGGAGTCAATCCAAGAAGTCAAAAACTTGAAGTCCCTACGGGACTTACAAGAAACTGCGCTGCGCGAAGCCGACCTTCGCCAGCAAATTGCAACCCTTTCAGAGCATCGCAATGCGTGCCATGCCCTTGAGTCTGATGGTCAAGTTATGAAGTCCATTGGTGCCGACATACTCTGGTTGGCTTGGATCGACCGAAGACAGTCCGAGCTAACGGTCGAACTCGCAAAGCTTCTCGCAAGAAAGGAGACGTTGAAGATCAAAAGCCGCAAAGATACTGGACGGCATGCAAACATTGAGGAGCTTGCGGACAAAGAACGGGAACGCGTTAAGAAACATCGCGCGCGCTTGGATCTTGAACGTGCAATAGACGTCGCCCAAGTCGTTGCGACCTATCGGTAGCGCTTAAGCCTACACATCTTGTCGCGCAATTTCCAGAATGAGGACATCGGTTACGAACTCCCCAGCGTCTCGAACGGCAACTTGGCGCAATCCCGTCCGAAGTACATCCAGATTGCTTGCATTTGTAAAAGACCCACGAAAGCCACCTATGTTTGCATGATCAAACATTACTTGCAAAAAGCTATCACGTAGCTTTGGTTCTCTGGCAAAAATCGCATCACGATTTCCTGGCTCCACCTCGACGCTTAGAGACATCACAACAAGTCCATCCACGCGACCACTTTGTACCAGCGGGATAACGAATTGATTGGCAAGCTTTACATACTCACGCTGCGCCGTTGTATCGTCAGATCCTTCCTTTTTGTCTTCCGCTTTTACTTCCGTCTTTGCATCCGCTTTTTCATTGCCTTCAACAGCGACGTCTTTTTCCATTGTGGGTTCTGGCTCTGGCCTCAGAAACAAACCAGCCCCAAGACCAGCGCCAGTGCCAATTAGGATGAGAATGATTGGGAGAAGCTTTGCAATCATAACATACTCCTAGAACGGAAGAACCGCGTCCAAGACTTGTTGTCCATACCGCGGCTGCTGCACATCCGTTATTTGCCCACGCCCACCGTAGCTTACGCGGGCAGATGCGATTTTATCGTAGGTAATTTCATTTTTCCGGGAAATATCTTGCGGGCGAACATAGCCAGTGACCAACAACTCTCGAAGTTCGAAGTTAACACGAACTTCTTGGGAACCGCTTATGGCCAAAACACCATTTGGCAGAACGTCGGTAATCGTTGCAGCTATGCGAAGCGTGAGTTTTTCGCGCCGACGAACAGAGCCGTCTCCGCTGGACGCGCTGGAAGAGCTGGTTTGTACTGCATCCGATAGCGTTGCGCTTGTTTCCGCGTTCCGGTCAATGCGTTGTGGAATCCCGAAAAGATTTGGAATGCTCAGGTCTTCGCTACCCGAGCGCGAACGCTCTGAAGAATTTGAAATCTCGGCACGTTCATCAATCTCGATAACCACAGTCATAATATCGCCACGCGCTATGGCCCGGCGATCCCCTAAGAGGGAGCTTTGCGACCGGCTCCACAACGAGGCTTGAGTTGTTTCGGGTTGCGCGGCAAGTGCCGGGAGCACAGCCGGCGCCAACATCGCAGTCCGCTCCGCACTTTGTGAAATCGGCGTCAATTCCGGCGCTTTGCCGACGTTTTCTAGGCGCGCGCAAGCCGCCATCCAGCAGAACAGAACAACGAGACAGATTTTTTTGGACACGGTGAAGTCTTCCTTTGGTGCTCTAGCGTTCGGAGACGAAAATCCGGCCGTCTTCCAAGACCGTGCCGAAAAGAGTGTTGCGGGAAGAGGCGTTCATGACGCGAACTGTGTCGCCCGCAGCGCCGCGATCCAACGCACGCCCCAGAGTTGTAATTGTTAGGCCCGACTGTTGGAAAACGATCGGAACCAGCGCGTTTCGTTCAACCAAAGCAGGTTGAATCAAATCCTCAGCGCGGATCGGGCGCCCAGCATAAAGCATCACGCGGGTTTCCAACCCAATTGCCTGTGACATATCCGATAGCCCAGGACCGGAGAGATTTGAGTTCAGTGTCAAAAGGTCAGCAGTCAAGACGGTGTTGGCCCGAATGGTTTTGACTGGGACAATCACGTCGGCCCAGGCTAAGGAACCGGCGAAAACAAGACTTATGACATATAAGGGTCTCATCATCGGATCTGGGTCGTTGCACCAAGCATCTGATCCGCCGCCGAAATCACTTTGGCATTCATCTCATACCCGCGCTGTGCTTCGATCAATTCGGTGATTTCGCGCACTGCGTCTACCGAACTACTTTCAAGGTAGCCCTGTCGAACAGTGCCCAAGCCATCCAGGCCAGGTGTGGACAAAATTGGCGCGCCAGACGCTTCTGTCGTTCCAAAAAGGTTGGACCCAAGCGCCTCTAACCCTTTGGCATTTGTGAATGAAGCAAGTGTAAACTGGCCCAGCAACTGCGCTTCCTCGGTATCAATAAAGTAGGCGTAGACTTCGCCGTCCGGATTGATCGAAATCGACCGCGCATCTGCTGGTATCGTGACCTCAGGCGACACAGGATACCCATCAGATGTTACGATCAGGCCTTCCCCAGTGCGTTTCAGGGAGCCATCTCGGGTGTATGCGGTCACACCGCTGGGCAAGGTGACCTCAAAATACCCGTTTCCGTCGATGGCGATGTCCAGATCCCCGCCGGTCTCTTTCAATGACCCCTGTTGTAGGTTAATTGACATCGCGGACGGGCGGACGCCCATACCCAGTTGAACACCCGTCGGCAGAACCGTTCCGTCTGACGCGTTCACAGCACCGGCGCGCATCATCTGCTGATAATGCAAGTCGGCAAACTCGGCCCGGCGCGGATTGTAACTGGTCGTCGACATGTTCGCCAAGTTGTTCGAGATTGTCTCGACCCGCATTTGTTGCGCACTCATTCCAGTCGCCGCGATTTTCAAGGCTCGCATATCGAAACTCCTTAACCTCTCATGGTGAATGATCGCAGCGCATCGCGTACACGTTGATCTTCCGTATCCAAGAACGATTGACCCAGTTCATAGGCGCGTTGCACTTCAATCATCCGTGCCATCATTGTCACCGGATCCACATTAGATCCCTCCAAAAAGCCCTGTAAAATCCGGGAGCTATCGTCGGGCTCGAATCCACCATCGGCGACAAACAAGACGCCATCTTCGCGGGTCAAACTACTTTCGTCCAACGGGCGAACGAGGCCCAACTGACCCAGCAGCCGACCCTCTGAGCTGAGTGTTCCATCCGCAGAAACGGCGATGTTGGCGGCATCTGGGGGAATGAAAATCGGTGCTCCACCTGCATCAAGGACAGGCATGCCATCCGGCGTCACCAAATCGCCAGCAGCGCTGAGCGCAAAGCTGCCCGCGCGCGTCAACCGCTGCCCCTGTGGGGTTTCGACGAGAAAGAAACCATCACCTTCAATCGCAAAGTCGAACTGGCTCTCCGTCTTGGTAATCGACCCCTGCAAAAACGACGTATTGCGCACGTTGCCGTGCCCCATTGACAATGAACGCCCCCCCGCATCGCCTTTGACAAATTCTGAGAATATGAGCCCTTCCTGCCGGTATCCTGTCGTGGACGCGTTTGCGATGTTATTCGCCACAAGGTTCATTTCATTCCACAGCCCCATTTGGCGACTGAGCGTTGTATAGCTGGCACTATCCATGACTAACCTCCGACAATAAGGGGAACGAGTTGTGCCTGAAAAAGTGCAACGAGGGACTCAGTCATAAAGCCCATCGTCGCCCAAAACACTGCTACGATTGCGGCGAGTTTCGGCACAAACGTGAGAGTCATTTCTTGGATCGACGTTAGCGCTTGCAACAGTCCAATCGTCACACCGGTGACCAACGCGACCACTAAGATGGGCAGAGAAATGATCAAAGCCGTCCATAGTGCTTGGCGCATTGAGTCGAAGAAGAGCACCTCGTCCAACATCGTCAGACCGGCATCCGCAGGATTTCTTGGTACGCCTCAACAACTTTGTTCCGAATAGTTACTGCCGTTTCGACGGCAAGCTCCGTTTGCGCCAAGGCCTGAACCAGGGCGTGCGGATCGGCGTCGCCAACCATTGCGGCTTTTGCGGTCGCCTCTGTTTGGGCGAATGCCGTTTGGAAGTCAGAAAATACGTTCTCAGCGGCCGCTGTGACCGCACCTGGTTCAGTGGCGGGGCGTGAGGCGGTATACTTCTGGATCGCGGAAAGCGCTTGCACATCCATTCTGGATTGCTCCTTTTATATTATCGGTTGAGAAGTTCCATGAGGCTGGAAGACATGGACCGGGTCTGCTCGAAAATCTTTAGATTGGCTTCATAACTGCGCTGGGCTTCTCGCGCGTCGGCAAGCTCTATGAGCAAGTTGACGTTTGACCCTTGATAGTGGCCACTTTCGTCAGCCAATGGATGGCTAGGATCGTAAATTCGGCGCAGTTCGGATGGGTCGAGCCGCAAATTGCCTGGTTTAACGCGATCCAACCCGCCATCGAGCGATACTTCCAACTCAAACGAGACGGTCTTACGTCGGAACCCTGGCGTATCTGCATTCGAAATGTTTTCGGAAAGATGCCGCAGACGCAATGCCTGCGCCTGGAGCCCACTGGTCGTCACGGACAGAGCTTTTGCAAATTCGCTGGCCATGATTAGCGCCGCGCCACAGACATGTGTAGTATGTTCAATGCCGACCGGTAGATCGCAATTGCTCGCTCATGTTCCCGCTTTGCGTTAACCGATTCCAGCATTTCACGTTCTATAGATACGGAGTTCCCGTCCGGCGCCGCTTCGCCTCGCACCAACATAGTCTCGTCGTTCAGCGTGTTGGGCAGCGACTCATGCATGTGGTCCGGACGCGTGGCAATCATAGCCGTGCGCGGTGTGTTCAGTTCGACCGAGTCCGCGAAACTCGCAAGTCTCTTCGCGCGGTAACCCGGCGTATCCGCATTCGCCATGTTTTGCGCAGTCAACGCCTGTCGGCGTCCGGCATGGTTGGCCATTTTGGCCGACATCTGAAAAATTTCTAAGTCCGCAAACATCGGGGTTTCTCCCTCGATCAAAGTTCAATCAAGGCTTAACCCTGATTCCTTTAAAAACAGTTTGCGATAACCCGGAGATGGCTATGAACGCAGAACTGTATGAGCAATTGACCCAGAAGGTACGAAGCCTGTCGCCGATCAAATCGATTGGCCGGGTTGTGGGAACGGACGGCGGACACATCCAAGTTTCGGGCCTGACCCAGGATGCAAAACTGGCAGATCAAGTCGAAATTGAAGTTGGCCCACAGCGGACGCTGCATGGCGAGGTTGTGCAGATCCGAAATGACCATGTGGTCGTTATGCCGGATGGAAGTCTTTCTGGTTTATCGCTTGGCAGCCGTGTCACTTGCCAATTCGAACAGTCGATTGCGCCCACACGCGCTTGGCTGGGTCGACTTGTAGACGCAAATGGGGACCCCTTGGATGGGCGCCCGCTTCAAAGGGGTTTAATTGAGCGCCCGCTGCAGGCAGAGCCAATACCGGCGGCAGAACGGCAGGGGCTCGGCGAACGTTTCTCGACAGGTTTGGACGCTCTCAACACACTTCTTCCTTTGGTTGCAGGTCAACGGATCGGTATTTTTGCCGGATCTGGTGTTGGCAAGACGACACTCCTTGGGACGCTCGTCAAAAATCTGAATTGTGACGTGATAGTTGTCGCATTGATCGGCGAGCGCGGGCGCGAAGTGCGCCACTTCACACAGGAAGTACTGGGTCTTCAGGGTATGGCCTCATGCGTGGTTGTTGCCGCTACATCAGATCGGCCAGCTTTGGAGCGGCGGCGATCCGCTTGGACAGCTATGAGCATCGCCGAGCACTTCCGCGATCAAGGCAAATCTGTCTTGTACGTGGCCGATAGCGTTACGCGATTTGCCGAAGCACATCGCGAAATCGCATCTGCCACGGGCGAAGTTCCCGTCCTACGCGGCCATCCACCTTCGACGCCGCACATGATAACCAAACTTTGCGAACGCGCCGGCCCTGGCAAAATAGGATCCGGAAGCATAACCGCGGTCTTCACAGTGCTCGTCCAAGGATCAGACATGGAAGAACCGGTTGCAGACATGTTGCGCGGCGTTTTGGATGGGCACGTTGTGCTTGATCGAAATATTGCCGAACGTGGCCGTTACCCAGCAATCGACTTACTGAAATCTGTGTCCAGAAGTCTGCCTGAAGCGGCTTCCGATGACGAAAACGCAATCATCAAAAAAGTGCGCAATCTTATCTCATACTATGAACAAAACGCGATGATGGTTCGCTCCGGGCTTTACACGCAAGGCAGCGATGTCGAGTTAGATCAAGCGATCAAGTTATGGCCACATCTCGACGACTTCATGGGTGCAACCAACCCGTCGACCGTTTCACAGAGCTTTGATAAACTGCGCCTTATCCTACGCCGAAACGGTGTCACATAGTTTGATCAATTGGGTCGATCGCAGCTGAGGCAAGTTAGTCGAGCGGTCGCAAAGTGAAAGAGCTTGCCGTGACGTCTCGTTGCAGCCATCTACTTTACTGGCTTGAGCTTAGACCGATCCCTGAAGCAGCGCGAGCGCAATCGACGCTTGATCTGTGTTGATTGATGTCGAATTGATTTGCGAAAGTGCAGTATAGCGCGTGATCAGATTTTCTTGCAGTTCCTGGTCGTTGAATTCGGCTGGATCCCGCGTGCCAAAAACGGCGAAGCTTCGATCCGCAAAAACTTCTGCCTGTTGATCAATGTCAATTTGCCCGAATGAAGAGGGCAGCTGCAAAGCTGTTTCGAAAAGCTGGCGCATCGGCGGTTGTCCCATGATTTCGAACCAGCGACCCGTTTCAGAGGATTGGCTTTCAGACAGATCCGCGAATGCCCGTTCTGCGTTCAAGGCAATACGCAGTGTTTCACTCTGTTGCCCCACGGCGATTTCAAAACTTTGACGCTCATAGTCGGCGATGACATCATCCGCAAAGCCGGGTAACGTGTTCAACCGAAATTCACCTGGCCCAAAGCCAAAAGCCGCTGAAAAGTCAGAATACCGACTGTCGGCAAACTGCGTGGCGAAAGCGCCATCCGCTGAGGTGCCATCACCCAAAATTTTCTGAATGAAGAACGTGTTGTCAATATCATCTTGAAGGCCAAATGCTCCAAGCGCGACTGTCAACAACTGCCGGTCTGCCACAAGTTCCTCTGCTGATTGAATGGATGCAATTTTTTCACGAAAGTGGTCTGTATCACGCTTAAGTTGCGGCGACTCAGAAAATGCTGAAAACTGGCTATCATATGTGTCTTGAAGAAATTGCCATCCAACAAGACCATCGAACGGGATTGACGGCTGAAACATTTCGGGCCTCTTTACATCTTCGCCGCAGCGAACAAACGGTCTTCCCGTGGCAGTAAAGTACGCAGATACTTCAGTGACTTATAGTGTTGGCCTTCGATCAGGGCTTGGCTGGCTGCCGCAAGGTTTTTGCGGCTGTCCGGATCTGTGAACACTTGGCTAAGCTCTTCTATCTGGCGCAGAAGCTGCAAGTGTACATCCTCAGCGTTCGCGTCACCCGACAGAACTAACTGGACAGCATAGCAAACACGTTTGACGGGTGTTTTTGCTTCTTCTGGATGAATTGCATCCCGCAGGCGCAAGATGTGTGCGTCCGGCGTCATAATCGAAAGTCTACTGCGACGATCGCCATTTTCTATGACAGCGCCGTTGACCAGTACGCGCTCTTTTGGGCTGAGTTTAAGTACAAGACCACTCACGTTCCCGATCCTTCCATTTGCAATCCCCCAAGGATTGCGGCGTTCACTTCCAACAAAACGACAGCATTTGCTTCATCGCGCAGGACTTTACGCGTGTGTTCGACGGTGAATTCCGCCAAATAGAACAGCCGCGCGCGCAGATCCGCCGGTAGCTGATTACCGTCTGTTGCGACGTCGACGGCCAGCGTTGTCCAAAGTTTACGATTTTCGTGAAGCGCTTCGATAAGGTGCCGTTTGTCACCGGATTTTATAGCGCGTTTAAGTCGATGCGTAATTCGAGCGATAACTTCGAACTCAATGCTTCTTGCGGAGCGAATTGCACCTGTACCTGGCGCATACGCGCGCTGAGCCATTGTGGTTGCTGACACGAGTAACCTGCCTTGCCTTCTGACGTTGTGAACCACGAAGGAAGGAGGCGCAGACGTCCACGCCTCCTTCAATCAACTTAACGGAAGAGCTGCAGGATCGACTGCGGCTGCTGGTTCGCAATCGACAGAGCCTGAATACCAAGCTGCTGCTGCGTTTGCAGGGCCTGCAACCGTGCCGATGCTTCTTGCATGTCCGCATCAACCAACGAACCGATGCCGGTTTTCAGCGAGTCAGTCAGGTTCGAAACGAACTCGGACTGAGTCTGAATACGGCCTTCGACCGAGCCGAACGCAGCAGACGCATCAATGGCTTGGTTGATCAGTCCATCGATAGCAGCAAGCGCACCTGTTGCGTCATTTTCCACGTCAATTGTTGCGATCGCACCTAGACCACCCGAAACAGCGCTCGTGCCTGCTGTACCGCCTGTCTGAACAGCCGCAGTAAAGCCAAACGATGCACCTGTGCCGTTTGTGATGATCAGTTGGTCAGAACTTGCTGTGTCAACTGTTGCAGAGCTTGTTCCGTTTGTCGCAGCCTCCAAGAAGGAGTTGATCTGATTTGCCAGATTGCTTGCAACATCAGCCGCACTGTCATCGGCACCTGCAACATACTGGAATGTACGGTCTGCCGGCGACGTACCACCGCCCACAACGTTCACTTCAATATCTTCCAGGAAGATCTGATATGTTGCGCCATCTTCAACTTGGTCAATGCTGAAAGATGCAGACGTGCCATCGGCCAAGGCCGTCGCGGCCGTACCACTTGTGTCCGTCACATCGACGCCAGCAGCAACGAGCATGGTGTATGCAGAACCACCAGTTGCGGCCCCATCTGTAACCGTAACGCCGCCAGCGGCGGAGAACATATCAGTGGTACCAATCGCGGTACCAGCAATTGCAGAGGATGCAGAGCCTGTGACCGACAAGTTTTGACGCGCAACTTCAATGTTTGCCGCGGTCACGTTGCCGCTGGAGTCACGGTTGAGCGATGACAGAACGTTCATCGGGTCCGTGCTGGAGCCATCGATCAGGTTCAGGCCGTTAAATTGCGCCGCGTTTACAACAGACGAGATTTGCTCGCCAAGCGCGTCAATGTCTGCCTGGATCGCGCTGCGATCAACGTTTTCTTCCTGGGCAGCGACAATCCGACCCTTCATTTCGGTCAAAAGATCGGTGACTGTTTCCGAAGCGTTCCGAGCCAGTGCAACTGTGGATTCACCGAGCGCCAAGCTGTCCGAAATTGCTTGGAAACCGTTGACGTCGGATTCCATCACCTTCGAAATCGCCCATACAGCGGAGTTGTCGGCAGCAGAGCCAACTGATTTGCCGGTCGAGATTTCTTTTTGCGTCATCTCGAGGCTGTTGTTGATGCCTTTAAGCGTTTGAAGCGCGACCATTGCGCTCGTGTTTGTCAAGATACTACTAGACATGGATTTTCCTTCAGTCTTTAGCGTTTCGCCGATTCATCCCGTCTCGGGAGACGGACCAAAGGTCTTTCTGACCAATGCAAAGACCGAGCGTCCGGCCATGCGCCATCCAGTTTCTGAATGCGCTGTCAGGTTTCGCGCAAACTTCCTAATGTTGTGCTAAGCGCGTCGTCCCACGTCATTTGCATTTGATACAAACTTATCAGGCGCGTTTTTCGACAGACTGGAGTGGATTTGTCCGAATCTGATTTTTTTGGCCTCGGCTGTCGTAAGTGTCGAAGGCTCTTCTAATTTCTCGCAACTCGGCCAAGCGTTTGGCGACCGCCCGAATGCCGTCCAAAGCATTTTCAAGTAGGGCCTGGTTTCGCTGAACCTTCGTATTCACAGGCGCCAATGTATCAGAACTGGCGATTTCAACTGTGTTCAACGCGTCAATCAGAACCTCTTTCTCTTCAACAATTTCCCCCAACATCTCAAGTTGGCCTGATAGAAGAGCATCGCGCTCGATATCCAACAAGGCGTCGAGTTTTCGGATCAATTCGTCTTGTTCACTGGCCATTCTGGGCCTCCTTCAATGAGTTAAAGATGGCCTCAGACAGGCCAATTCCGCCCGCTTTCGCCATTTGTTCTGCCTGAGCTTGAACAAGAAAAGACGCAAACTGATCTTCGCCCATTCCTCCACCGAACGACTGTGTTTGCTTGCCCAGCCCCGCAGATTTAAGCATCTCTGCAAGGAAGGACGCCTCGAATTTCTGCGCCAACGCACGCAGATCAGAATCGCTGTGTTTTGGCTGTACCAAGGGCGTGGACGTATGTTGGATCTGCATGAAGATGTCCTGACAATTGTTCCTACTTTGGTGTGAAAACCACAAAGCGGTAAAAATTTCGGTAACCACTGCACGTGTACAAAAGCGCCACGGAAGAACTCCCGGAGCGTTAGAACGTGACCCAATTATCGCTTGCAACAGCACTGATGGATTCTGGAAAACCCAGCGCAACATCGGTCGCGAAGCCGTCTTCTTTGGACGGACGACCAGCTGGAAAACCGGCTGATACCAAGTTTGCCGACGTTATGGATGCGGCGAACACTTCGACTGGCACGGCCAGTGATGTCGAAGCCGCACCACCTGAAGAGGGTGCAAAAGACCCATCCGTCACAGACCAAGAACATCAAGAAGACCCAGGACCAAACGGCGATGTTCCTGAGTTTGCTGATGCAGATGCCATCCAGGATCGGGAACTGCTTGATACAGCAAAAAAGGCAGTCGAGCCAACAGTTCGATCCCCTGATGCCGTTTCCACATCTGCCGTACCAACGCGCACGGCCGACGCGGAGGCGGAGAAAGTTCTCAACGATACCAGCGCCGAACTTAAATCACTCCACGGTTCACAGCTTTTTGTGGCATCGGAGGTGGGGGCGGTCACCCCCCACACTTCGAAATTCGTTGATGGTAAAGAGGTTAAGGTATCCACGGGTGATCTGACCAACGGAATGGCCGGCATCGCGCGCGTAGGTTCAGGGGGCAACGATCCCAAGGCGTTGGCGAACCAAGGTGTGTCAGCGCAAGCAAATAGTGCATCGACGGTCTCGGCCGTCGCAGTGCAGTCTGCCCTATCGCAGAGCGATGCGATGCTTGACACTGCGTTCGTCCCAGTCGGTGCTCCGTCGCGCGGAAGCACAGAGGGCCTGACGCCAAACCCAGGTAGTCAAGCGCTGTCAACTTCGCCTGAAAAGGTTCTTACAGTTCAAGAAATACACGCGGATGACGTGCGAATTGGCGCAGAACGCGCGTTGCAAAAGGCGGACGCAGCAGCTGTGGCAGATGATATCCCGGCACCGCAAAGCGCGGCCGAGACAAACGCAGCGGCGAAAGCGCCGGCTGCAGCCCTGGCAACGGCAACACAAGCCTTATCTGTCCAGTCTGCTGCGCAAGCTCTTCAAGAAAAAGAACAAAACAAGCTTGTTGCCAAGACTGAGTTGGAAGCAATGCACATTGATCTGAGAGGTTCATCCAACCAGAGCGCATCCGTCATCGGGACCACCAGCGCACCACAGCAACCTGGCCTCGCGCGTCACCTCGCCTTCCAGATTGCAGATGCGATGCGTGCCAACCCGGACCGTCCAATAGAACTCGCATTGTCGCCGAAGGAGCTGGGAACGGTTCGTCTCACAATCTCCGCGGCTGATGGAAATGTGGCACTACACGTCGTGGCGGAGCGGCCCGAAACACTCGATTTGATGCGGCGCAACTCTGAAGCTTTGCTTCGAGACCTTGGTGAGCTCGGCTTTACCTCCATAGATCTGGCTTTCGGGCAAGGCGGGTCCGCCGAAGAAAATGCGAACGATGAAAGCGCTGCAAATGGCTCTTCACCTGGTGCCGACCTCGCGTCCGATGAAGCCTCTGATGAAGCGCTCGACGTCGCGGTGACGCCGGCAATCCAAATTGATGGGGCCAATGGCCTCGATATCCGAATTTAGGGGCCTTTTATGGACATTAATCCCACGACAAGTACGAGCACGACGTCATCGACAAACAGCTCCACATCAACCGGCTCAACGCTCATCACGTCAGATTTTGAACTGTTTTTGGAGATGCTTACCGCACAAGCGAAATATCAAGACCCGCTCGACCCGATGGACAATTCAGAATACGCGGCCCAATTGGCCACGTTCTCGTCCGTTGAACAGCAGGTTTTAACAAATGATTTGCTCACTGAGATGTCACAGCAGTTGGCCAGCAGCAGCATGGCCGAATATGCAGGCTGGATCGGTTTGGAAGCGCGGACAACCGCACCAACTTATTTTGACGGTACGTCCGTGACGATTACGCCTGACCCCGCCGGATCAGCGCAGGAGATGGATCTGGTCGTGTTCAACCAGTCCGGAGCAGAGGTGCAGCGCAAATCCTACCCCGTGGGCTCTGACCCTATTGAGTGGACAGGCGTCGCAGATGACGGGTCCACACTCGCACCCGGAGCATATTCCTTCCAAATTGAAAGCCGCGCACAGGGCAAGGTCATCTCCTCAGACCCTGTTCCGGTCTACGCGCGAGTTGTAGAGGCTCGGACAACCGGAGCTGACAGTTTCTTAGTGCTGGAAGGTGACGCCGAAATCAACGTGACAGATGTGACGGCCTTACGCGAAGCTTCATAGTTGGCAGCGGCACCCCAAGATGCACTGGCCGCACAGTGTGCGTCACCACCGATCCGCCAAACTCAAACCAAGGTACACAGGCGGCATCAATACGCGGCGTAGGCGCCCCAATGGGAACCGACCCAACGGTCGTCGCATGGCCCGTGGGACAATGCTGTCGTCGGCACCCAACACCAGTTGCGCTGACAGGTGTCCCGCGTAACTGCCCATCGCGACGCCATTCCCATGGTAACACATCGCACAGACGAGCCCTGGGGCATTGGGAACTTCGCCAATGAAGGGCAGTCTGTGCCGTGCCAGTGCCACCATACCCGACCAACGATGCGTGAATGGAACGGCGCGCCAGGCCGGGAACATCGTATCGAAGTCACGCCGCAATCGCTTATGAGCACGCTGATCGGCACGCGCTGTCCCCCGAAGCCCGCCGCGCAGTCCAAAGAGCATCCTGTTTGTCGGCATAAGACGGAAGTAATGCAGCAAGTTGCGACTGTCGTAGCACATTTGATCGCACGTCCATCCTTGCGCCTCCAACTCGCTTTGCGTCAAAGGTCGTGTCACCGCCACGCTCGATTGGGCCGGCATGTATCGCCCGGCCAACCAGGGCAGACTGTCTTCAGAACTATACCCGTTCGTGGCCCAGATGACCTGCTTGGCGGCCACACGGTATGATTTGACGTTCAAGGCCCATGTTCCGTCCTCACGAACCAAGGTTGTGACCGGCGCATCAGCGTACACAGCGACGCCCGCAGACTGCACAGCGTGGCACAGCCCCGCCACATACATTTTGGGGTTCAGTGCAAAGCCGATTGGCGTGCGCATGCCCCCGTGAAATCCTGCAGACATGCCTTCGGCAACAAGGTCATCGGCGGTGAAGACCTCTGGGGTGACCCCATAGTTTTCCTCCACCTGACGGGCTGCCTCTTGGATGCCATCCATATCGCGGGCACGGTGCGCCAGCCACGTTTCGCCTTTGGAATGGGTGTCGGCGGCGATGTTTTTGGTCTTCAGAAGAGAGGAAACGTGGGCCACCGCGGCGGCTTCCGCCTGATGCCACTCAAGCCGCCCTTCCTTCCCAAAACGCCGATCAAGGACTGCATCTTCAAGTTTCCCGCCACCCAAACAACAGAACCCGCCGTTGCGCCCGGATGCCCCCCAACCAGGGGCCTCAGCATCTAAAACAGCAACCTTTGCGCCGGCCTCTGCGAGCGTCATAGCGGCATTGAGCCCGGTTAGTCCCCCGCCAACAATTGCAACATCCACAGACAGGGACTGATCCAATGCGGGAACAGGAGGTCGCTCACAGGTGGCGTCCCAGTAGCAGGCAGTGTGCGGGCCCTGCCCGTAAACATATGCCCCAAAAATCCGCCTCACTGTGCGCTGCCAACCGTGGTGCCGACCACATGCACCGGCCGCACGCTTTTTTTCATCGGCAGGGCCGTCGAAATCTTGTCGCGACACGCCGCATCGCGGAGACTGTGTCCAAATCGGAGTTGGAATTCTGTGGTCTGACCGTCATCGTATTCGTCAGATGCAAAGAACCGACGCCTGAATTGCAGCGGCACGCCACTGTACACACAAAAGACCATCGAGACGGATTTCATGAGGTTGCCAGTTTGCACTTAGTTTTCGGCTTTTTGAACCTTGGCGCGATATGAACAAGTTTTGCCGTTGGCAACAAGGTTGTTCGCGTGGGAACATGCTATCAAAGCGCCATTGATCGGCGAAGGGACACGGAAATGAACAAGATTACCAACCACTTGCCAACGTCCGAGCTGCAAGCGCTGGACGCGGCGCATCACATGCACCCGTTTTCATGCGGCGATGAACTGGCGCAAAAAGGGGCGCGCGTCATCACCAGAGCCAATGGCGTGTTTCTGACCGACAGCGAAGGCAACGAAATTTTGGATGGTATGGCCGGGCTGTGGTGTGTCAACGTCGGCTACGGGCGTGCAGAGTTGGCCGAGGTCGCCGCGCGACAGATGCGCGAACTGCCCTATTACAACACCTTCTTTCAGACCACGCACATTCCCGCCATCGCCTTGGCAGAGAAGCTCGCAACCCTCGCACCCGGCGATTTGAACCACGTGTTTTTCGGGCTGTCTGGTTCTGACGCCAATGATACAAACATCCGTCTGGTGCGGACGTATTGGGCCAAGAAGGGTCAACCCGAGCGGACGATCATCGTGGCGCGTAAGAACGCTTATCACGGGTCGTCCGTTGGCTCTGGGTCGCTGGGCGGGATGGCGTATATGCACGATGTTAACTCCATGCCGATCCCTGATATCGTCCATATCAACCAGCCAGATTGGTGGTCCGAAGCCAAAGGAATGGATCCCGAGGCCTTCGGACTGGCCCGCGCCCGCGAGTTGGAGGCCGTGATCGAAGAACACGGCGCCGAAAGGATCGCAGCCTTCATCGGAGAGCCCATTCAAGGCGCGGGCGGTGTCATCATCCCGCCTGACAGTTACTGGCCCGAAATCCAGCGGATCTGCAAAAAGCACGACATTCTGCTCATCGCGGACGAGGTCATTTGTGGTTTTGGGCGCACAGGCGCGTGGTTTGGGTCACAAACTTTAGGGATTGAACCCGATATCATGACCATCGCAAAGGGCTTGTCATCAGGGTATCAGCCAATCGGTGCGGTCATCGTTTCGGACAAAGTCGCCAAGATCATCGATGGCGACGATTTCTTTCATGGGTATACCTATTCAGGGCACCCGGTCGCCGCCGCTGTTGCTCTCGAAAACATTCGTATTCTGGAAGAAGAACGCATTATCGAACATGTTCGCGACGTTGCAGCGCCAGCGCTAGCAGAAGCTTGGCATTCGTTGGGGGATCACCCGATGGTCGGAGAAACCAAGATCTGTGGACTGATGGGCTCTTTGGCGCTGACGCCCGACAAAACGACGCGCGCAAAGTTCGCGGCGTCTGAGGGAACAGTTGGCCTGATGTGCCGCGAGGCGTGTTTTGCCAATAACCTCGTCATGCGCCATGTGGGTGATCGTATGGTGATTTCACCGCCGTTGGTCATCACCGAAGCCGAAATCGACGTGCTGATACGTCGGGCACGCACGGCATTGGATGACACTTATGCGCGCGTTCAGGCGGAGGGTCTGTGGCAGGTCGCGAGCGGTGAGAATGTCGCCGCAAACCTTCGCAACTTTTAGCCCATAGCCATCATTGGCCCCGAAGCGCGCCCAATAGCGCAAGATTGGCATAGCCATCCGGAACCCGTCCCGTCGACACCTGCCACCGCCGGACAGCCGCGATCGTAAGAGGGCCGATCTTGCCGTCTATTTTCTGGGTATCAAACCCGCCCTGTGTCAATCGTTCCTGCAACTCGATACGCTCTTCAAAGGTCAAGGCGCGGTCCGCCTCTGGCCACCCGCCCTGGATCGCAGGACCGCCCCGTATTCTGTCGGCCAGGTGTCCGACACCAATCACGTATGCGTCTGCCGAGTTGTAGCGTTCAAGAACTTCGAAGTTGTCAAAGATCATAAATGCAGCGCCTTTTGACCCAGCTGGTAGCAAGATCGAGGCCATCCCGTGGTCCGGAACGGGTGCGCCATCCAAGTCCAGGAGGCCGATGGCCGCCCATTCCGACGGGCGCCGGAGGATCGTGCGATCTGCTAATGTGTAGTCGAAGCCTTCGGGTACCTGGACCTCAATCCCCCAGGGCTGGCCTTTGGTCCATCCGTGATGCTTCAAGTAAGCTGCGGTGGAGCCCAACGCATCCCTTGGGTCATCACTCCAGATATCGCGGATCCCGTCGCCCGTCACATCAACGGCATGTTCGAGAAAACTAATTGGCATAAACTGTGTATGCCCCATGGCACCGGCCCATGATCCCCTCATTTGTGCGGGGGTTGCATCACCTTGGTCGACGATTTTCAGCGCAGCCATCAGGTGTGCTTCGAAAAACTTGCTGCGGCGCGCGTCAAAGGCCAAAGTTGCGAGCGATTGAAAAGTAGGCTCAGACCCGCGCACCGCACCGAATGCGCTTTCCAACCCCCAAATGGCCACAACGATGTAAGGATCCACGCCGTATTCGGCTTCAAGGCTGCGCAAGGTCGCGCTTTGCTGGGCGAAGGCCGTTTTGCCGTTGCGAATACGGTGATCACTGACTGCAGTGCTTAAGTAATCCCACAATGTTTTTGTAAACTCTGACTGATTGCGGTCACGCCGAATAACCTTTTCATCGTAGGTCACATTCGACAGGGCCCCTGTCAACGTCGCGTCAGAAATCCCTTGCCTTGCGGCCTTTTGTGCAAATTGATCAAGCCAAGCTTGGAACGCGGCTGGCTTATCGCCGGTCTCGGACACAGTGTCTGGTACAAGATTATGATCTGCACTTGGGCGCGCTTGTGGGCGCAATACCTCAGACGGTTGTGCACGCGCGGCCCGCGCCGCATCAAGCGGGCGCTTTGAAACGCTGACCGGTTCACCTACGGCAGCAACCGCCACCATCGCCAGAAGAGCAGAGCCGAAAATACACCGCATGGAAGCCTCGTGACACCTTTTGACCAAAGCGTAGCCTCACTGCCCCCAAGCGCCAAATCAAAATCCCGTCTAGGCTGTATCGCGCCCAGTTGCGGGCAAATCTCTGCGAAGTCTTTGCAGGTAATCGCGCAGCATGGACACCCGACGTGGGCGAAAGCTCTCACCCGTTGTTTCGAAAGACAGGATGCGATCCAATCGGAAAGAGCGGAAGTCTTCGCGCAAGTGGCACCAGGCCAATAGGACTGATGACGCTTCAAGATAGACGATGCCCAACGGCCAGACTTTACGCTGGGACGGAACGCCCTGCGCATCTTGGTAGTCAAAGACGATCGCAACTTCGTCCCATGTCGCTTTGCGCAGCGTTGCCACGTCAATGCTGGGCTTCGGCGGGCTCACATAACGACGCGCATCAAGAACTGCGTGCTCAAGCCGGTGGGCTTGGCGGTCAGGCACACGCGCTGTGATTTTGGCCAAGGCTGACCGCGCGGCCGCCGCAAGTGCCGGATCTGCAATTGCAACCACGTCGCGCAATCCAAGAACCAATGCCTCCAACTCATCGTCTTCGAAGCCCAAAGGGGGGAGGCTGGCGTCTTCAACCAGTGTAAAGCCGAACCCTGCCTCGCCATCGATTACAGCACCAAGACCGCGCAAGGCGTCAATGTCGCGGTAAATTGTCCGAACCGAGACGTCCAGATCATGCGCCAGGTTCTCGGCGGTGACCGGAGGGCTACTGCTGCGCAGCGCCGTCATAAGTTTGAAAAGCCGTGCCGTTTTGGACATGGTGCGTAGTCTATCATTCCTGCCAAAAACTGTCATGGGGTTGCGGTAGGCAATGGGAAACAGCCACGGAGACCTCATGCTAACGCTCATCACCTACCCCGGCGCTTTTGGGCAACCGAGCCTTAGTCCGTTTTGTGTAAAGGCGGCCTATCTTCTGCAGTTATCGGGTCAGGCGTGGCATCGCGAGGATCAACTCGACCCGCGCAAAGCACCACGCGGCAAGCTTCCGCTTCTGCGGACACCACATGGGGTCATCCATGACTCCGATGCGATCCGTGCCTATCTGGAGGAACAGGGCGCTGACTTTGATGCGGGATTGAGCACAACAGACCGGGCACATGCCCGCGCGCTTCAGCGTATGGCCGAAGAGCATATGTATTTTCTTTTGGTCTTAGACAGGTGGGAGCGCGACGACGTCTGGCCGATTATCCGTGATACGTATTTCAGCCAGATCCCATCACTGTTGCGCGGGATCATCACGTCTGGAATTCGCCGAAAGCTCCTACGCGGCTTGTATGCGCAAGGATTGGGTCGGATGACGTGGGATGAACGCTTGGATCGGCTCGACCAGGATTTAGAGGTAATCTGCGCGCTTTTGGAGGGGCACGATTTTCTCTTGAGCGACACACCGACAGCCGTCGACACGTCTGTGGGGGCTATGCTGGGCGCGATGCGCACAACGCCCGTGAAAACTCCGCTTCAAGAGCGCATCCTACAATTTCCACGCCTGCTGGCTTACATTGACCGCATAGACGCAATTTTGGACGATCCAAAGTGAGCCTACCGCCCCCACCTGACCAAGTGCGTGACGCACTTGACGCAGCCCCGCGTGCCGCGCGTGATGGGCTGTGGGCGCTTCGCACGCTGATCTTGGAAACCGCCGCAAGTTTGCCAGATGTTGGACGGGTCGAAGAAACGCTTAAATGGGGCCAGCCCGCGTTTCTGACGCCAGAGACGAAGTCCGGGTCGACCTTGCGCATTGGCTGCCCAAAATCAGGCGGCTTTGCGCTCTACGCGCATTGCCAAACAACGATTATTTCGAACTTCGCGGCGACCTTCCCAGGCCAAGATCAGATTGAAGGCAACCGCGCCGTCCACTTTAAACACGTGGATTGCATCGATCCAGCGCGCCACGGACAGTTAATTTCACATGCGCTACGCTATCACCTTTGACGCTTGTTGCGCGTGAGTTTTCGCTTCGTCTTGTCCGCCTTGCGCTTCGCCTTCACTGCACGACGCTTCACGACACGGCGTTGCGACGGTTTTGGACCAGATGGTAGGGCCTTGCTGTCTAGCTCCAGCAGTTCCAAGGCCAGCCCGCCCGTGACCGGCGCGGCCTCGGTCAACCGAACAAGCACGCGCTGCCCGACACCAATGACTGTGCCGCTATCTGCACCCATAAGTGTCCCGCTGTCTCGGTCGTAGTGGAAATATTCACGCCCCAGGTTCCGCATTGGGATCAACCCGTCCGCGCCAGTTTCATCCAGTTTGACGAACACACCAAAGCGCGCAATGCCGCTGATCCGGCCTTGGAACTCGTTGCCCACCCGCTCCGACAGAAATGCCGCCAGATAGCGGTCGGTCGTATCACGTTCTGCGATCATCGACCGGCGTTCCGTGTCCGAAATATGCGCAGCCGTTGGCTCTAGCTTGTCCACATCCTCCACCGAAAGGCCATCGTCTCCCCACCCATGCGCAGAGATCAAGGCGCGGTGCACGATCAGATCGGAATAGCGACGAATGGGAGACGTGAAATGTGCATAGGACTGCAATGCGAGGCCAAAATGGCCGAAGTTCTTCGGGCTGTAATAGGCCTGCGTCATGGATCGCAGTGTCGACAGGTTGATCAACTCAGCCGCGTCAGACCCAGCCGCCTGATCCAAAAGCCGGTTTAAGTGCGCGGTTTGCAAGACCTGCCCTTTAGCAAGGCTAAACCCTGCCGCCTCCGCCGTATCGCGCAAGCTTTCCAACTTCTCAGGCGGCGGTTCTTCATGCACCCGGAAAAGCAGCGGGGTCTTTTTCGCAATCAATGTCTCTGCGGCCGCGACATTGGCCAGCACCATGCATTCTTCGATCAGCTTATGCGCGTCCAACCGATCCTTAAAACTGACCGAGGTCACAGTACCATCGTCGCCAAGATCGACGTGCCGCTCTGGCAAATCTAAGTCCAGCGGCTGCCGTCCCGCACGTGCCTTCAGAAGTGCGGCATATGCGGCGTAAAGGGGACGCAACACTGTCCCGAGCAACGGCTCTGTTCGGGCGTTTGGTGCGCCGTCAATCGCGGCCTGGACCTCTTCGTAGTGCAGGCTCGCCGGGGAGCGCATTAGGCCGCGACGAAACCGGTGACGGATTTTCTCCCCGTTTGCGTCCAGCGTCATTTCAACCGCGATACAGGCGCGCGGCACCCCTTCGTGGAGGGAGCACAGATCGCCAGACAACCGGTCAGGCAGCATTGGAACAACACGATCCGGAAAGTAGGAGGAATTGCCGCGCTTGCGGGCCTCTCGGTCCAGCGCCGATCCGGGCGTGACGTATCCCGCGACATCCGCAATCGCGACCCACAAAATGTGACCGCCCACGTTTTTGGGATCTGTATCTGGAAAAGCGCAAACTGCGTCATCATGGTCGCGCGCATCCGATGGGTCGATGGTGATCAGCGGCAGGTCACGCAGATCGTCTCGACCGTCCAGATCGAAAGGCACAGCGCTATCCGCCTCAGTTATCACCGCGTCAGGAAAGTCGTCTGGAATGCCATGTTGGTGGATGGCAATGAGTGAAACGGCCTTTGGTGCAGTTGGGTCGCCCAAACGGGTGACGATACGGGCACGTGGCAAGCCCATCCGCCCCTTGGGCCCAGCTTGCTCCGCCTCAACCAATTCTCCGTCTTTTGCACCATGCGTAGCTCCGTCCGGCACCAGCCACTCGGAATCGCTCGACTTTTCAATCGGTAGGATGCGCCCGCCTTCGCTCTTTTTGCGAAAGATGCCGACGATTTTGCGTGGGTTGGCCCCGATGCGGCGGATCAGACGCGCCTCGTAGTTGATTTCGCCGTCCTGAACCTGCGTGAGCCGGGCCAAGATCCGATCGCCGGCCCCTAAGGCCGGGTCAGACGCGCGTGTCACGAGGATAACCACCGGCTCACGCCCTTCGCCATGCCACTCCAAAGGACGGGCGAACAAATCTCCGTCCGGTGACGCCTCACTTACCTGCAAGACGCTCACAGGCGGCAAGCGATCCGGATCGCGGTAGCTTTTCTTGCGCTTTTCCAGGTGACCTTCGGCTTCGAGCTCCTTCAAGACACGCTTGAGATCGATGCGATCAGCGCCCTTGATCCCAAATGCCTTGGCGATCTCGCGTTTTGAGGTCTGCGTGGGATGGGCCGAAATCCAGTCCAGGATTTCCGCCTTGGAGGGAATACTGCTCATACCTGTCAGCTATCACGCAAGGCTCGTGAGGTCATGCGCAAATCCTCAACCGTGTCCACATCTTGCAAGGTGCGCACAAAAGCGACGCGACGCCCGTTCAGGCTGGCCACGCTGTCCGCCAACGCGGTGTCCGTGCTCCATCGCACCCCGTCAAAGAGACCTGCCGGAACGCCAGTCACACCCACCAGCCAGTAGCCACCGTCGGTTGCCGGGCCAAAGACGGCATCTGCCGTACCGAGGGCCGCAAACGCCTCAGCTATTGCGGCGCGGCTGATACCTGGAACATCTGCGCCGATCACACAGACTGGGCCGCGCGCCGCGCGCATTGCGCGTCGCATCCGATCCCCAAGGTTGCCGCGTCCTTGCGGTATCCGGGCGAAACGGGCAGGCCACACGCGGCTGGTAAGCCCCCGGTAGTCCGGACTAACTGCAAGCACGACCTGCCATCGCGGGTCGTCGACTGTGCGCAACAACCGCTGTACCTGATGACGAAACCACCATGCGGCGGGAACCATCCCCAAGTCGCGCCCAAGCCGGGTCTTAACCCGGCCGGGCTGCGGTTCTTTGAGCATAACGATCAGTGTTTGGCGGCGCAGATGCGACATTTTCGGATGCGCGGTCGGTGTCAGGCGAAGTAGAGGGTCAGCATCCGGCGATAGATCGCCTTCAGCTGAACAATATGATCAATCTCGACCCGCTCATCGACCTTGTGCATCGTTTGACCGACCAAGCCAAACTCAACCACAGGACAATGGTTTTTGATAAACCGAGCATCGGACGTTCCACCCGTGGTCGAGAGCTCTGGTCGCACGCCCGTTTGAGCCTCGACGGCGGCAACTACGAGATCCGACAAAGGCCCAGGCGGCGTCACAAAACTTTCGCCCGAGATCTTAATGCGGACATCAATCGTGACGCCAAACGCGGCTTCGACCTGCGCGGCTTCAGAGCGTAACCAGTCTGACAGCGTCGCGCCCGAATGCGCATCGTTGAACCGGATGTTGACCGTGCCTGTTGCACGACTTGGTATGACATTGGTTGCGGGATTGCCGGTATCAACCGTCACGACAGCCAGCGTCGACGCGTCAAAATGGGCGGTTCCGGTGTCCAACTCGGCCGCGGCAAGCGTGTCCATTAGGCGCACCAAAGCATGCACAGGGTTCTTTGCGCGATGCGGATAGGCGGAGTGCCCCTGCACGCCTTCGACAGTGAACCATGCGGTCATTGACCCACGTCGCCCAATTTTCATCATCTCGCCCATGTGCTGCGGGCAGGTTGGCTCTCCGACCACGCATACAGACATTTGCTCGCCTGTGTCCGCCATATGATCCAAGAGCGCGCTTGTCCCATCCACGGCATCCGCCTCTTCATCGCCTGTGATCGCAATCAAGATGGCGCCGTCGGCGGGCGTCTCAGTGACGTAATCAATGGCTGCAGCAACGAATGCCGCAACGCCCGATTTCATATCGCAGGCACCACGACCGTATAGCGTGCCGTCGACAATTTCACCTGCAAAGGGTGGATGGGTCCAGTCAGCAGCATCGCCTTCCGGCACAACATCTGTATGCCCATTGAACCCAAAGCTGCGCGCGTGCCCTTTGGCCCCCCAGCGCGCAAAAAGGTTACGGATGCCGCCGCGGTCTGCCCAGGCGCATTCGAACCCTGCGTCTGTCAAGGCGGCGTGCAGCACATCCAAAGCCCCTTCGTCACGCGGCGTAACAGACGCGCACTGAACCAACCTTTGGGTCAAAAGAACGGGATCTGATTTGGACATGCCCAAGCCTCATTGCGGCAAAGATGTGGCGAAAAGGACGCGCTGTGTGCGCCCAAAATTCTAGCAAGAGTTAACATAGCCCGGTCTTCCGTGCCATTCTGTCAGCAATAACAAAGACCGAGGCAGGTCAAGCAGCTAATTGCCCCGCAAAAACCCTGGGGCTTGTAAACTTCGAGTGGCGTATGCGCTACGCGTTTGGCTTGCCGTCTATGACGAAGATCAAGGTAGAGCATGGCCGCGCAAGACTTACCAATCAACACAAGCGCCACAGCAATTCAGCTTGCCGAAACCATTTTTGGCGCAGGCGCTACAATTGAAAATGCGACCTATACCGGTGATCCCCTCAGCTCCGGTATCTATAGCCAAGGCGCCACCATTGGGGAAAACGTTGCCCCTGCGGATACAGGCGTCATCCTGTCCACAGGGCATGTCGGCAGTTTCACCAACGCGGCAGGCGTCGAAAACCAGTTTGCGGCCATCACAACAGATACAAGCGGCACAGATAATTTGGCTGCGTTCAATGCCGAGGCAGGGTCAAGCACATTCGACGCCTCTTACCTCGACGTTGACTTTCGAACAGATGCAGACGTCATGACGATGCAATTTGTGTTTTCGTCCGAAGAGTATCCCGAATTTACGAACTCAATTTATCAAGATTTCGTCGGTGTTTGGATTAACGGAAGCAAAGTCGAGATAGGTGTCGGTGACGGTGACATTGACCCAGGCAATGTGAACGCCTCGACCAACGCAAATCTGTTCGTCGACAACACCAACAGCGACTTTAACACAGAGATGGACGGCTTCACGCTGACGCTGAGTCTGACAATCCCAGTGTCCAGCAGCGGAGTGAATTCGCTCCGGATCGCGATCGCTGACGTGGCAGATCCAAACTACGATTCCAGCCTATTGATCGCCGCCAACTCCGTTCAAACGGCCCTTGTCGCGCAGACCGATACGTATTCCGCAAATGCGAATGCAACAAAGACAATTGATGTCTTGGCAAATGACCTCGCCGCACCGAGCGCGAGCCTAACGATCACACACATCAACGATACACCCGTTTCAAGCGGCAGCACCGTTTTGCTTCCAAGCGGCCAACAGGTGCAGGTCAATGGAGACGGCACGCTCACACTGATCGCAGATGGCGATATCGAAGACTACGCGTTCACGTACAAAGTCAGCGACGGCACGAATAACGACATCGGCATCGTAAACGTCAGCCAGGTGCCATGCTTTGTCGCCGGGACATTGATCGACACGCCGGCAGGGCCTGTGCTTGTCGAAAATCTGAAAGCTGGGGATTTCGTGACGACGCGCGATCACGGCCCGATGCCGTTACGCTGGACTGGGCAAAGAAAAACACGCGCAGAGGGTGCGTTTGCCCCCATTTCCATCGCTGCCGACACATATGGCAGCCACGGGCGGTTGTTGGTCTCGCCGCTCCACCGGATCTTGATCCGCGATGTCCTGGCACAGCTGCTGTTCGGCGAAGAAGAAGTTCTGGTTGCCGCACGCGACCTGGTCAACGGGACATCTGTCTTGCGACGCGCAGGCGGCTCAGTGACCTATGTGCACCTTCTCTTCGATCAGCACCAAGTTGTGTATGCTGAGGGTCTGGCAACCGAGAGCTTTTTACCCGGCCCGCAGACAAAGCACAGTTTTGAAAGCGAGATCGTGGACGAGATATGCGCTCTTTTCCCTGATCTCGATCCTGTAACCGGCAATGGATATGGTCCTCCAGCACGACGCGCTTTGCGCCGCTTCGAGGCGCAACTCTTGGCAAAGGCGCAGGCGGCATGACGTGGATCGCTCTTGACGACGGTCGTAAGCGGCTGTTCGCGCTTGGCGGTTTAGGGAGGGGCACGGTTTCAACGCCACCGGAAGCTTCAAACCCGCGCTACGCAATGCCACGTGGCACACTGATGATCGAAACATCGCTTACCGGTGAAGAACGGCCAGAACGCCTGGTCGGATTTGCTGCGCGCGACCAACCAGCCAAACGCGCGTTTGAGTTGCGGCTGGTTCCCGGCGGTGGCGTGACAATGGTTCATGCGTTCGGCCCCGACGTTCGGCATATCGCGTTAGGCCCAAAGCACGAGCTGCAAATCGTCACGCTGCGGATCACGTATTCCTGGGACGTCAGTGCGCGGCAGGCGCGGCTGAGCATCGAGCAGCCGGGTGAGATTTCCGTCGCAACAAAGACGTTGAACGACCCGTTGCCAATGTTGATCGGGGACCTGTTCGAGTTGTTCCATCCTACCACGCCGCAGTCCAACGCGATGGTTTTTGCGGCTCTGTCGACGGACGTCGAACCTTTGGGTCCCACACCGAGCATTGCACCCAGCGCACCTATTGCAACGGCATTTGGGTGGAAGGCGCTTGGAGACCTGCATCGCGGTGATACGGTTCTGGGTCAGGAGGGATTCAGCGAGCCCATCCTTTACAACATCCAGCGTGATGTCCCGGCCGCAGGCAGTTTTCGGCCAATTCGACTGCGTGCACCCTACTTTGGGTTGCGAAGCGATGTCGTCGTCGCACCAAGCCAGCAGATCGTGATATCAGGCTCACATGTCGAGTACCTGTATGGGTGCGAAGCTGTCCGGGTCCCTGCCGCGCATTTGGTCAACGGAACTGCGGCACGCCTCGCTCCGAGCGGCCCTGTCATCCGCTATGCCGCCGCGTTAATGCCGAACAACGACCGCTTGACGATCTCAGGCGGACTCTTTGAGAGCCTTTTCTTAGGACGGCAGCGCCGAAATGCCGAATTGATGCGTCTGTCACAGCTGGCAGACGTTCCACGGATCAACCTTCCAGAGCATCGCGCCCCCACAGACCCCGTTTTGGATGCCTTCGAGGCCATCACTTTAGCCGAGCTGCGTGCCGCTTAGTCTGCGTCTATGGTGCCGTCGTCAAAGAATGGCGTCACCTGAGCCACAATGACTGCGTTCTCGTCCAAGGCGCGTTGCATCAATGCGCGTTCATCGCCGTCAATCACGTGACCGCCTGCCTCGCGGTCTGCCGTGGTCCCGTGGCCCGTGACATCCAACGGCGCCATGTCAGCTTGCTTTAGGATCGCCACGGTTTCCCGTACGGCTTCCGCTTCGTCAACACCGCTGGCATAGCACATCAGCGCCGCCCCTGTGCTGGCGTCAGGAAGGCCGTCGCCCGATTTCCGGCCAACCTCCACGACAAGAGTGTAGACCTCTTGTGGGCGGCGCGGCTTGTCTGTCTTGCTCATAGGCCGCAGCCCTAACGCAAGCACACGGCGCTGAAAAGCACTAGGATGACTGCGACGCACTCAGCCCAGTGTCCAACAGGGCTTTGATCTGCGATTTGCCGGTTCCAGCAACGATCCTGCCAAGTTCCTGATCACCTTTGAGCACAATAAGGGTCGAACGACGTGGAATGCGCCTGTCACGCGTGACAGGTGCGCGCCCAAAATCGTCCCAATCCACGCGCACGAATACCAGGTTTGCGTCGTAGGCAGGGTTTTCCGCGCGAAGCGCATTGATGACACGTTCTTGCCGCGCGCAGGTGCTGCACCATGATGCGGAGTAGTCGACAAGGACCGTTTTGCCCGCCTGAAGCGCCGAATTGATGGGATCGCTGTTAGAAAATTCAATCCAGCCACCAGCGAGCGCTTTGAACGGGGCTGCAATAAAACCGACAGAGGCTGCTAAAAACGTGCGACGCAACATTCGGGATACTCCTTGTGAAGGGCTAAAGCGAAACGGAAAGATCGACCAACCACGCGGGCAGCGCATTGATGGCCCAGGCATCGATCATGTGATGCACACGGAAAAGGATCATTAGGCCGACAGCCACGAAAACGCCGCCTAGGATCGGTTTTGACTGGGCTGCGAGACCGCGCAAACGCTGGGCCCGCGCCCGTATAAACTCCTGCCCACCCAAACCGATCCCGAGGATCAGGGTGGATACACCAGCGGCGAAGAACACCATAATGAGAAAGGCCCAAAGCAGGCTTTCGCCCGCGGCAGCCAAGGCAATCGCACCGCCAAGTGTGGGACCAATACAGGGGGACCAAACAGCTCCGAGGAGAAGACCCCCTAAGAATTGGCTGCTCAAACCCGTGCCTGCGCCGGTGCCCATCGCTGAATCTGCGCGGCTGGAGACGCCGGCCATCGCAAATTCAAAGCGTTGCGAAAGCTGCGGCACCAGGAGCACAGCTCCGAAGATCAGCATCGCCACTGCCCCGGCCTGCGACAGGACTGTTTCATCTAGGCCGATGGCATAGCCGACGGTTGAAACAAGCATACCGAACGCGACAAACGAAAGGCTCATCCCGGCGGCCAAGGCCACGGGACCATAACGATTTGCATTCAGTGCAGACACCAACACGATCGGCAGCACCGGCAAAACACAAGGGTTAATGAGGGTCAGCAGACCGGCAAGATAGGCAAAGATCAGATCCATGCCGGTCACATAGTGCGGCGCGGGCGCTCCCGCACCTCACCTTCGTGTTATGCTTTATGTCAGTCGCGCAAGAGGTCGTTGATCCCGGTCTTTGACCGCGTCTTTTCGTCGACCCGCTTGACGATGACAGCGCAGTAAAGATGGACGCCATTTTTGGATGGCATGGACCCAGCGACCACGACGGAATAAGGCGGCACCTCACCGTAAATGACCTCGCCGCTGTCGCGATCCAGGATTTTGGTGGACTGGCCGATAAAGACGCCCATCCCCAGCACAGAGCCTTCGCGCACGATGACGCCTTCGACAACTTCGGACCGTGCCCCGATAAAGCAATTGTCTTCGATAATCGTCGGCCCAGCTTGCATCGGCTCTAGAACGCCGCCGATGCCAACACCGCCCGAAAGGTGTACGTTTTTGCCAATCTGGGCGCAGGACCCCACCGTGGCCCAGGTATCAACCATAGTTCCCCTATCGACATAAGCGCCGAGGTTCACGAAGGACGGCATCAGAACAACGCCAGGGGCGATAAAAGCCGACTTGCGCACAACGCAGTTTGGTACAGCGCGAAAGCCTGCCGCCTTCCACTGATTGTCGCCCCATCCGGCGAATTTGCTGTCGACCTTATCCCACCAGCTGCTGCCTTGCGGACCGCCGGTTTGCGCCTCCATGTCCTTCAACCGAAACCCAAGCAACACGGCCTTCTTGGCCCACTGATTCACGTGCCAGGTGCCGTCGTCCAACCGTTCGGCCACGCGAAGGCTGCCAGCATCCAGCGCGGCGAGCGTATCTTCAATCGCCTCTCGCGTTTCGCCTGTGGTGCCGGGGGTGATGCCATCGCGCGCGTCCCATGCGGCTTCGATGGCGGTTTCCAGTTGCGCGTTGGACATGCGTTTTCCCTTCTTCGAGTCGCGCGCGGGTATAACGGCCTTCATCGGGAAGGTCACGTCTTGTGGGGGGCTGAATGTGGTGCACCGTCGACTTCCGCCCGCAGGGGAAATGTCCTACAGAGTAATTCAGGTTGGTTCGAAAACGCTCTAGGCGTCTTCGTAACACACTAAGGAATGGACAAGATCCCACACCGCGTATCCCGACAGGGTTTCGGGCTGCAACACGCGCGGCAGGCCAAAGTCATTCAAGGCCTGCGCCACGATATCGTCAGAGAGTTGAGCCCGCATCGTCCAGTCTGGGAACAGTCTTTCGCCGATTTCGTCAAATAGCAGGAGTTCACAGCCCGTGTGCCGCGGATCTTGGAAAATGCGGGTGATCAAGCGGGTCAGAACTTGTCGATCGCCTTCCAACACTTGGAAGAAATACCCGTCATGGACCACCAATCCGCCAGTCACGTTTCGCTGGGCATTACGTACCTGCGCGTGCGCGACAATATCCGCCACAACCTGCTGATCGTTGTCCAGTCTCTTTGAAAAATAGGCGGCATGATACAGGCGCATATTTTGTCCGTCGCAAAGTATGGCGATAAGCCTGCACCAAACAGGTGAAGATCAGGATAACACCACACAACCTTAGGTTTATCAACCTATCGGATCAGGCGCCGGATTGGCGCCGCAGATCAAAACCGCAACACGCTCGTCGGGTGTGGGCTTATAAGCGCCGCTCAAAAGCGCTGCCAGCGCGGCAGCGCCGCCGGGCTCGACAATTTGCCGAAGGTCTTGCCACAGAACCGTTTGCGCATGTGCAATGTCCGCATCTGACACAGTCACGCTCACAGTTTCGGTGCTTTGGGCTAAGCCAAAACAAATCTCGCCAATTTTGCGTGCGCCTAAGGAGTTGGCGGCTATGCCGGACACCTCAACATCAACTGGATGGCCTGCGGCCAATGCTCTATTTAGCGCCGCGCAAGTCTCAGGCTCTACCGCAACCACTCTGCGTCGACCGGCCAACCAACCCAAAGCCCCGCCGATCAGGCCACCACCGCCGACCGCAATCAAAACCGTGTCCGCCGCAAGCCCTTGTTCTTCCCATTCACGCAAGACCGTACCTTGGCCGAAAACGGTGCCCGGAGCATCATAGGCATGGATTTGTGCAGCACCAGTCTCTGCCTCAAAGGCTTGGGCGGCGGCCAATGCGTCAGCATAGGCACCGGGCACAACCTGCAAATCTGCGCCAGCGCGCCGAATAAGATCAATTTTGGCGGGGCCTGCAATTTCGGGAACAAAGATTCGCGACCGGTATCCTAAGACCGATGCCGCATAGGCGACGGCGGCTCCGTGATTGCCGCCGCTGGCCGCGACGACGCCTGCGCTGGGAACATCCATCGAAAGGAGTGAATTAAAAGCGCCACGAGGTTTGAAACTACCGGTATGCTGCAGATGCTCCAGTTTCATCTCCACCGTCGGCTGGAACCACGATAACTCAGCCTCCAAAACAGGTGTTTGACGCACCAAACCTGAAACTCGTGCGGCCGCCGCCGAGATTTCCGACTGCATATCCACGTGATCTTCAGTCATAAGGCGTCTCCCTGTCTTGCAGCCATTCTGTTTCCTTCACATGTTGCCAAAGACGGGGTCAACCCTCGCAAAAGCTGTCGGCTCTAGCGCTGCGGCACATCCCGCGCTACCAAGGCTCGGTTCAGAAGGGACCAAAATAATGCATGACGACCGCCCCAGCCCGTTTCGCGACGCGACAACTGATCGCGAAACCATGCGATCTGTACCGCAAACACCGCAAACCGACGCCCCCGCGTATCGCCTGGCCTTTGCAGATGAAGACTTTCTGTGTCGCGACGAGCTGCGTCCTGTACGGCTGCAACTTGAACTTCTGAAGCCAGAACTGATGATGGCCGAAGCAGGGATTGAAAGCACAGTTGTCCTCTTTGGCGGCGCACGCATTCCAGAACCCGCCGAGAAATCCAAGGCCAGAACGCAAACCCTGGCAGACCTGTCTGCCTTCTATGACGAAGCACGCGTGTTCGCCAAACTGATGACGGAACGATCCCTACAGTCCGGTGGACGCGAGAATGTCGTGGTAACGGGCGGTGGCCCAGGCGTGATGGAAGCGGGAAACCGGGGCGCCGTCGATGCGGGTGGACACTCTATTGGTCTTAACATCGTGCTGCCGCATGAACAGGCGCCAAACCCCTACGTGACACCCGAACTCTGTTTCAACTTCCACTACTTCGCCGTGCGCAAAATGCACTTTCTTATGAGGGCCCGCGCCATTTGCGTCTTTCCCGGTGGGTTTGGGACGCTGGACGAACTCTTTGAAGCGTTAACGCTCATTCAAACCGGACGGATGGAGCGTGTACCGTTTTTGCTCTTTGGCCAAGCGTTTTGGGAGCGCATCATCAATTGGGATGCGTTGAGCGAAGCAGGCACGATTTCTGCCGATGACCTCGATCTATTTCGGTTTGTTGAAAGCGCGGAACAGGCGTTGCAGGTCATTGACGCGTGGCCGCCCATCAAAAAGCGCGACTCAATACCCGGACGCTGAGGCTAAGCCAGTGCTGTGCGCACGCCAAAGATCGCAGATCCCACGCGGACATGGGTTGCGCCAAAAGCGATCGCTTGATCGAAGTCTGCACTCATCCCCATAGAAAGCTGTGTCAGCCCATTGCGGGCTGCGATTTTTGCCAAAAGCGCAAAGTGAAGCGAAGGCGCTTCGTCTGCGGGCGGGATGCACATCAATCCTGCGACAGGAAGGTCCAGACGGCGACACGACTCCACGAAAGCGTCGGCCTCGTTCGGCATGACGCCAGCTTTTTGCGGCTCTTCCCCTGTGTTGACCTGCAGAAAGAGCGTCGGGCAGTGGCCCAACTCTTGGGCCAAGCGCGCTATAGATGTTGCCAGTTTTGGACGGTCGACAGAGTGTATCGCGTTTACCAGTTGCATGGCCGCGCGGGCTTTGTTGGTCTGAAGCGGGCCGATCAAGTGAACTTGGGCATCTGGGAAAGTTTCGCGGAAGCCTGGCCACTTGGTCTGTGCTTCTTGAACGCGGTTTTCCCCAAAGACACGGTGACCCTGGTCCAGGACAGCGCGGACGCGTTCGTTGGGCTGCACCTTACTTACGGCAATCAACGTGACGTCGCCAGGTTGACGCCCGGCCTTGGTCTCGGCTTGTTGGATCTGCGCGTTGATTTCGGCCAAGGACATATCTGGAACCTCCACATTGACTGGTCGCAGATTGGTCCTGAATTGAAAAGGGGCAGCGCTTGCGCACTGCCCCAAAACTCTAGGTATGTCAGATCAACTTAGAAGTTGAAGCGGATACCGAAGTCAGCTTTGTTTACGCCGCCATCGTCGCCGATGCCGCCGCGCAGTGTAACACCGCCACCCAGGTCGTGCACGAAGCCAAGACCGAAGCGTGCGTCGAAGCCAGGAGCGTCGGAGTCACCGTAAGCAACAACGATGTCTGTCGCTGCGCCAACACCGATGGAGCCGGACAGACCGTAGAATGTGTCGCTGCCGTCGTCACCGACAAGACCAGCCACTTTAACGTTGCCGATCGCGCCACCAACAGTCAGAACAACCAGCTCGTTGTTGACGTCGCTGTCTGCGAAGCCAAGAGCAACAGTCCAGTCACCGAACGCGTAGGAAACGCTGATCGCTGCTTCTTCGTCTGCAACCGAGTCATCGGAGTACGACGCGATGATGCCGAAGCCGTTCGCGGAGTAGGATGCAACGATTGTCTGGCCGCCTGCGCCGCCGGAGCTGTAGCCGTCGAAGCCGAAGCTGTTGCCTTCGTACTGACCGATGAAGTTGGTCAGGCCAGGCTCGAAGCCGTAGTAGTTCGGCATGGAGTCGATTGCGCCGCCAGTGTTACCAACGTCCAAACGGAACGCGCCGGATTTGATGGTGAAACGTGGGCCGTTGAAGCCTGCGACGTTCGATGTGCCGTTCGCATTGTCGTCGGACTGAACACGAACACGTGCTTCCAGTTCCAGACCGTTGTCTGCAACTGCTTCCACGTCGATGTTCAGACGGAAACGATGCTCGATGCGTGTTTCGTTAGTTGTGTTGGATTCGTCGTACAAAACACCCCAACGAGCGTAACCGCTCATTGCGACGTTCGCGATATCCGCTGCTGCTGCGCCGGCGGTGACGACGAGAGCAGTAGTAGCGATGAGAACTTTTTTCATCAGTTTTCCCTCAGTTTTCGCATTTCTAAGCCCATGCTTGCTTACCGCCAGCTTGGACGAACACCATCGTGTTTCGCTCTTTGACCGCAGAACTGCAACGGCTCTGACCTTGTGCCAGCCAGATCATAAAGTGATGGTGCAGCTATGCCACACATCTAATCTACGCCAAATGGCACCGGCAAATGCGATCCATCTTGCTCAACCTTTCGCTTGCCGATATCACTTCAAAAACTCATGGCGGGATCCGGGACAGTGCAGAAGACACCCAAAAAACTCTTATATCTTACGCTTTTTTGCGCTTTGGCAGCGTGTGGCGAGCCGAACACGGACGCCACTGGCAATTTGGATCCAGACCCCGACAATCGGCGCCAAGCCAATAACAACGCCGGAACGTCGATCTTAGACCTCTTCAGACGCGAAGATACCGAAGCCAAAGTGTCGGTGAATCGCTATATCTGGAACGCGTCGCTTCAAGTCTTGGATTTTCTGCCGATTCAGAGCATCGACCCGTTCACAGGCGTTATTGTTACAGGCTTTGGCGCACCTCCAGGCGGGGGACGGGCCTATCGCGCCACAGTTCTGATCGACGACCCAGCTCTGGATGCACGCTCGCTCAAGGTTGCGTTGCAGACACGTAGCGGCCCAGCCAGCGCTGCGACCGTTCGTGCTATCGAAGACGCGATCCTAACACGCGCCCGACAGCTGCGCGTTGGTGATTCTCGGCTTTAACTGACGCTGCAGACACACTATCAATCGCGCCGGGCCCTGCCCGGCGTTTTGCTGTTAAAAAGGACACGAGAATGGACCGCTACACGCCCAGCGAGATCGAGGCGAAATGGCAAAAGGCCTGGGAGGACGCCGGAACGTTCCGCGCCGTCCGCGACGAATCTAAGCCCAAATACTACGTGCTGGAAATGTTTCCCTATCCATCGGGGCGTATCCATATCGGACATGTGCGCAACTACACGATGGGCGACGTGATCGCGCGGTACAAGCACGCGACCGGTCATAATGTCCTGCACCCCATGGGCTTTGACGCCTTCGGGATGCCTGCCGAAAACGCCGCGATGGCCATCGGCGGCCACCCCAAGGAATGGACGTATTCCAACATCGACGACATGGTCGCGCAGATGAAACCGATGGGGTTCTCGCTGGATTGGGAGCGGATGTTTGCGACCTGTGATCCAGAATACTACGGGCAGCAGCAGTCTCTGTTTCTGGACTTTCTTGAGGCCGGGTTGGTCTATCGCAAGAACGCGGTCGTGAACTGGGATCCGGTCGATATGACCGTTCTGGCCAATGAGCAGGTCATCGACGGCAAGGGCTGGCGGTCGGGCGCCGATGTCGAGCGGCGCGAGCTCACGCAGTGGTTCTTTAAGATCTCTGACTATTCCGAAGAGTTGCTGGAAGCGTTGGATCATCTGGAAAACTGGCCCGCCAAGGTGCGGCTGATGCAGGAAAACTGGATTGGCAAGTCGCGTGGCATCGAGGTTCCGTTTGCGCGCACGGATGGGGCCGAGGATATTGTGTGCTACTCGACGCGGCCAGATACGCTGCGCGGCGCAACCTTCTTGGCAATCTCGGCTGAACACCCGATCAGCCGCGCGATGGCCGAAGACGACCCAGAGATCGCCGCCTTCATCGCTGAAACGCGTAAGATGGACACCACCGAAGCGGCCATGGAGAAGGCTGAAAAGAAGGGCCTCAAAACAGGTATCACGGTCCGCCATCCGATCTGGCCGGATCGTGAGCTTCCCGTTTGGATCGGCAACTTTGTTCTGATGGAGTACGGCACAGGCGCGATTTACGGCTGCCCGGCGCATGATCAGCGCGATTTGGATTTCGCCCGCAAATACGACCTGCCGGTCGTGCACGCGTTCCACATGCCGGGCGACGACACCGAAGTGACGACAGAAGCCTTGGTGCCAACGAAGTCTGAGAAGGTCGTTTATGTGGACCACTTCACCGGCCTGACAGACGCGACCAGCCAAGAGGGCATCGACCAGAGCATCGACTGGATGGAAGCGCGCGACTTGGGCACGGGTCAAGTGAAGTTCCGCCTGCGCGATTGGGGCCTGTCACGGCAACGCTATTGGGGCTGCCCAATCCCAGTTGTTCATTGCGACACTTGTGGCGTGGTGCCCGAGAAAAAAGAAAACCTACCGATTGAGCTGCCTGACGATGTCAGCTTTGACATCCCTGGCAATCCGCTGGACCGCCATCCAACCTGGCGCAACTGCATCTGCCCCAAATGTGGTGGGGCGGCGCTGCGCGAAACCGACACGATGGACACATTCGTCGATTCGTCTTGGTACTTTGCCCGCTTCACCGCACCGCGCGCGACCACGCCGACCGAAAAGGCAGATGCCGATTACTGGATGAACGTCGATCAGTACATCGGCGGCATCGAACACGCGATCCTGCATCTGCTCTATTCCCGCTTCTTCGCCCGCGCGATGAACATCACCGGCCACCTGTCCGAGAAAAGCCGCGAACCGTTCGACGCGCTTTTCACCCAAGGCATGGTGACGCACGCGATTTTCCAGACCGAAGACGCGCAGACCGGGCGGCCCGTTTATCACTACCCAGAGACGGTCGAGCTGCGCGACGGCAAGGCGTTCCTGAAGGAAGACGGGCGCGAGTGTCAGGTGGTGCCGTCGGCCAAGATGTCGAAGTCCAAAAACAACGTCGTCGATCCGATGGACATCATCGCAAGCTTTGGAGCGGACACGGCGCGGTGGTTCGTCCTCAGCGACTCGCCGCCCGAACGGGACGTGGAGTGGACCGCCGCCGGGGCCGAAGCGGCCTACAAGCATCTGGGCCGAGTCTGGAGCCTATGCGACCGTATCGGAAAGATGAACCCAAGCGTTTCTGGGTCTGACGACGCCGCACTTTTGCGCGAGATGCACAAGACCATTCACGATGTGACCATGGGTGTCGAAAGTTTCGGCTTTAATGCCGCCATCGCCAAGCTTTATGGTTTCACCAGCACCCTGTCGAAATCCAAGGCTGGTCATGCAGCCATGCGTGAGGCGGTGATGACTCTGGCGCAATTGATGGCGCCCATGACGCCGCATTTGGCAGAGGACATCTGGCATCATCAAGGCGGCGACGGACTGTGCGCGGAGGCCCCTTGGCCACAGGCAGACCCAGACATGATGATTGAAGACACTGTCACCCTGCCGATCCAAATAAACGGCAAACGACGTGCAGAAGTGACCGTTGCAAAAGACTTGGACAAAGCCGAAATCGAAGCCATAGCCTTGGCTGAAGAGGCGGTTATACGCGCCTTGGACGGAGCGACACCAAAGAAGGTTATCGTTGTGCCAGGCCGGATCGTGAATGTAGTTGTTTAGCCGTCGCATCCTCCTTGCAGGTCTTGCTGGCCTGCCTGCATGTGGCTTCTCCCCGGCCTATGGACCGGGGGCAACCGGATCCGAGTTGCGGAATTCTGTCCTTGTAACGGAGCCCACAACGAGCGAGACCTTTCTCTTGGTCCAGCGCCTGGAGGAACGACTGGGCGCACCCACGTTGCCGCGCTACGACTTGTCGGTAAATCTTACAACCACGACAGCCGGACTGGGCATTGACCCGGAAGGCGACACGCTTCGGTTCAATACGATCGGTACGGCAGGCTATGTTTTGGTAGACCGGCAAACGGGGGCGCAACTGGCCTCAGGCACCGTGAACAGCTTTACGGGGTTTTCCGCCAGCGACAGCACTGTGGCAACGCTTGCCTCACAACGCGACTCCGTCGAACGCCTGATGGTAATCATAGCAGACCAGATTGTCGCACGGCTTGTGTCGGTCGACCTTCCATGAAGCTGTCCACGCGCGATGCGCCGGCTTATTTCGCCAAACCCGATCCGGACGCCGTTGGACTACTGATCTACGGCGCGGACCCCATGCGTATTGCCTTGCGGCGGCAAGAGGTCATCAACAATCTAATCGGGCCAGATGGCGCGGATGAGATGCGCCTGACGCGCATGCCTGCAGCTGATTTGCGAAAGGACCCTGCGCGGGTCTCGGATGAAATCAAAGCCGTCAGCTTCTTTCCCGGCCCGCGCGTCGTCTTTGTAGAAGACGCAACCGACACAGCTGCTTCGGCGATTTTGAACGCGCTCGACGACTGGTCCCCTGGAGACGCGCAAATTGTCGTCACCGCTGGGACGCTGAAGGCGACATCAAAGCTGCGCAAAGCGTTTGAGGCACATGCAAGAACCTATGCGACCGGCATCTACGACGATCCACCCTCGCGAGCGGAGATTGAGAAGATGCTCGCCGACGCGAAGCTGTCACCGCCAAGCGGCCCCATCATGGCAGCGCTCAGCGATATGGCGCGCGCGATGGATCCGGGCGATTTCCGGCAGATGTTGGAAAAGCTCGCGCTTTACAAGCTGGGCGACCAAAGCCCGATTGAGGCAGAAGACATAGACGCCTGTGCGCCTGCGTCGACAGAGGCGGAGTTGGACGACATATTGCACATTGTCGCCGAGGCGCGGGCAGATCAGATCGCGCCCGTGCTGCGGCGATTGCAATCGCAAGGGGCCAACCCCGTCTCGCTGACCATCGCGGCCATGCGCCACTTTCGAACGCTACACGCCGCTGCGTCGGACCCAGGCGGCGCTGCACAGGGCATTGGCCGCGTGCGCCCGCCTGTGTTTGGCCCGCGCCGGGACCGCATGACGCGGCAGGCGCAGTCTTGGGGCGCGCATAAGCTTGATGCCGCTTTGGGCGTTTTGACGGATACGGACCTCGCGCTGCGCTCGGCCGGGCAAACCGCGCCGCAGATGGCGCTTGTAGAGCGCGCCTTCATTCGCCTTGCGATGTTGGGCGCACCGCGCTGACACTTGCGGCCCATCCCGCAACCTGCAAACTTGGCCACACAGCAAGTGGAGACGGTGATGTATCAAGTATACGGGAGTGTGACGAGCCGGGCGTTTCGCGTCCTGTGGACACTTGAAGAGCTCGGCGAGGCGTACACGCTCATCAAGGCCGGGCCGCAATCAGACGAGATCCGCGCGCTAAACCCATTGGGCAAGATACCAGTCTTGGTGGATGGCGACGACGTCCTCCACGACTCGGTCGCCATCATGACGTACCTTGCCGACAAGCATGGCGGATTAACGGCACCGGCAGGGACCACCGCGCGCGCCGCACAGGACGCGGCCACGCTTTGGGTGATCGACGAATTTGACGCGCAGCTTTGGGCGATGGCCAAGCACGGGTTTATCCTGCCCGAGGATCAACGCGTTCCCGAGATCCGGCCTGCGCTGCGATCAGACCTGATACGCAAGATTGACATGCTGGGAGAGCGGCTAAACGGCGAATTCTTGGTGGGCGATCAGTTCACCATCGCGGATATCCTTTGCGTACACTGCCTCAACTGGGCCATCGGCGCCAAAGTCCCGATGGAGAACGACACCGTCAACGCCTACGCGAAGACCTTGCGCGCCCGGCCTGCGTTCCAACGCGTGCGCGCTCTGAACCAAGACTGACTCGGAAGCGAAGGAGCCTTCCCAAATGTCCATCGAATTCCTTCTGACCTCGCTCGTTGTCGTGCTTTTGCCGGGGACCGGTGTGATTTACACGCTCGCCGTCGGACTGGGTCGCGGATTTGCCGCCTCGGTCGCGGCGGCCTTTGGGTGCACATTGGGTATTTTGCCCGCAGCACTGGCCAGCATTGTCGGACTTGCGGCGCTTTTGCACACCAGTGCGCTGGCCTTCACGGTGATCAAATACCTGGGCGTTCTTTACCTTTTCTACATGGCCTGGAGCATCTTGAAAGACGGGGGCAGTATGGATGTAAAGGCCGCGCGCGATCGCAAGGGCCTAGTAAAGATCGCGGTCACTGGCACCTTGATCAACGTTCTGAACCCGAAGCTGTCGCTCTTCTTCTTGGCGTTCTTACCACAGTTTATCGAAGCTGAGGCTGCCAATGCGACGCAGCAGCTTTTGCTTCTGGCGGGCGTGTTTATGGCCATGACCTTTGCGGTCTTTGTGGTCTATGGGGCCTTCGCAGCGACAGCGCGGGACTATGTGATCCACCGCCCTGCCGTGATGCGCTGGATTAAGCGGAGCTTTGCGGGCGTTTTTGGCTTTCTTGGGGCGCGGTTGGCGCTGGCGGACTAGAGTTCCTTGCCGTGAGCCTCGGCCCAAAGGGCAGCGTGCCGCCCGGCCCAGGCCCCCGTGGCAAAACACGCTGTTAAAAGCCACCCGCCCGTCGGCGCGTCCCAATCCAACATCTCGCCTGCACAGAACACGCCGGGGCGGTCGTGCAGCATAAGGGTGTCATCAAGTCCAGCAAAGGTGAGCCCACCTGCGGTCGAGATGGCTTTGTCCATCGGGGCGAACCCCGTTGTCGGCACAGGCAGCGCCTTCAGCACAGTGGGCCAGTCGGCAGCACCGCGGCCAAATTCTTGCGCCAGAGCGCGCTTGAGGGGTGACAGGCCCAGCGACTTGCGCAGCCAGGCAGCGCGCGTGGTCTTCTTGGGTTTGGCCGCCCAGCGCGCGCCGAGTGTCGCGGCCTCTAGATCCGGCACCAGATCAAGGTGCAAAGGGGCCGTGCGCAAGGCGGGCGTCAGCGCATAGATCCCACCGCCCTCAAGGCCCGCTTCGGTCAGCACGGCCTCACCGCGCGACACGGTCGAACCGGCGGACCAGGACACGGCCTTGATCGCGCCCCCAATATACGGGGCCATATGCGGCGTCCAAGGAACAGTTACGCCCACATTGCTGGGCTGGAAATCTGCGCAAGGCGCGCCCAGCCAACCGGTCCACGCGCCGTCCGACCCAAGCCGCGCCCAACTGGCACCGCCACAGGCCAGAACTGTCACGTCCGCGTCGTGAACAGTGTTGTCCAAGATTGGATTGCGTCCGTCTAGGCCAGAGATGCGCGCGCGCGGGCGCAGCGTCACGCCAAGCTCTGCCAATCGCGCCAACCAGGCCCGCAACAGTGGCGACGCCTTCATTGCGCGCGGGAACACCCGGCCCGTGGAGCCCACGAACAGCTCTTGCCCCAAGCCTTCAGCCCAGCCGCGTAACGCCTCGTTGCCAAAGGCCTGTAGCGCGGGGCGCAAACGCCCTGCTGCGGGTCCATAGCCGGACAGGACTTTGTCGAAGTCCCCCTCAAAGGTCAGGTTCAACCCCGATTTGCCGGCCATCAGGAACTTGCGCGCCGGGCTCGGCTTTGCCTCAAAGACGGTCACCGCGAGCCCTGCCCGCGCCATCACCTCGGCGGCCATCAACCCCGCAGGACCCGCGCCAACAACGGCGGCTTTTAGCTTTTCTCGGCCCAGTTTTTGATCTCCACCACACGCTGCGGATACGGAATTTCAACGCCCGCGTCTTTGAGCGCGTTCCAAATGAGGAAAAGCACGTCAGACGTGTACTTGTTCGGGCCATCATCCAGCCCGTTCACCCAAAACTCCACCGCGAAGTCGATGCCACTGTCGCCAAATCCCCGAAGCTCACAGTCCGGCGGATAGGGTTCGTTCAACACCTCTGGGTGCTGCGACACGGCTTTTTCGACCAGATCGGGGATCAGGTTGATATCCGTGTCATAGCTGACCGAAAACGGCGCCTCGTAGCGGTTGGCGCTGCCGCTGTCGGAATAGTTCACTACGCGGGTGGTGATGAAGTCTTCGTTGGGCACCACAATCCAGCGTCCATCGAATGTCTCAAGGATCATCGCACGGGCCATCATGCGGATGATCTTGCCCTGCTCGCCCCCATCAAGTTCGACATAGTCGCCAACGGTCGCCTGCCCCTCGACCAACAAGATCACGCCCGAGATGAAGTTGGAGGCGATCTTTTGAAGGCCAAACCCGAGGCCCACGCCAATCGCACCACCCAGAACGGCCAGCGCCGACAGGTTAATCCCCATGATGTTCATCAAGAGAAGAAACGCGACACCGAAGATCAGGAACTCAACCGTCTTGGCGGCAAGCTGGCGCAGCGAGGGGCGCATCTCTTCCTGGCGGTGAATGAACTGCGCGGATTGTTCATTGGACCAACGGCCCAGCCAGAACAGGATCGAACCCGCGATGAGCCCGCGAATGACGGACATCGCGGTGAACGAGATGTTGCCAAACTGGATGACCGTTTCGGCCAGGCGGTCCTGCACCAGATCCAAAAGCCCAACTGCGTAAAGCGCGCCGATGGGGATGAGGACATAGCGCCCAAAGAGGCGCAAGAACGGGTCCGAAAAGATGTCGCGGACCATCGCGCGCAGCGCCAGGAAGAGGAACACGCGTTTGCCAAAGGCGATCACCGCGCCGCTATCGAAAAGCGTGCGCACGATGCTTTCGCCAATGCCGGTGAACACATAGGCCAAAAGCGGCAGCGTCAGCGGCAAGAACATCATCACAAACTGGCGCGGTTTGGTCAGAAAGTTCTGCGCCTCGCCCGGGTCAAGGATGCGGTGCAGCAGTGGCCGCAAGCGGCGTTCGACCAGCCAGGCGGCGAGATACGCGACCACCAGAAGGCCAAACTGGGACCATGCGGCGGGGCTTAGCAGCCAGCCTTTCGCCAAATCCCACCCTTGCAGGATATAGCCAACGGCCTGTTGGACGATCTCGGGCTGGCTGGCCAGATCAAATTCCATTCCACGGTCCCCTTGCCCTTTGCCAGGTCAATGCCACTCTTTGCGACAATGCAGAACGACGTGCAAGAGACGGACCCGATTTGCCCCCTCTGTGGGCGACCCATCCCGCCAGGGGTGCCGCAATCGTTGCATCACCTTGTGCCAAAGCTAAAGGGTGGCAAGGGCGGTCCAACGGTTTTGCTGCATCACATTTGCCACCGCGAGATCCACGCCACGCTCTCCGAGGCAGAGTTGGCACGGGTGTATAATACGCCCGCAGCGCTTCTGTCACATCCACGCCTTGCCAAGTTCTACGCCTGGGTGGCGAAGCGCCCGCCGGATTTCAGCTCCAAAATTCCAGGCAAACGGCGCAAACGTTAGTGTTTGCAGCGTTTCAGGCGTGCGCGGATCGACCCTGCCGTTTCGGTGGCTCGCGCATGGGCCAACAAGGCTGCCATGGCGCCGGTTTCCTTTGCACACCAACCCGCAAGGAGGTCTGCGCCGGTATAGCCCCAAGCCCGCAGCATGGGACGGTCGGAGCTTATAGCTTGCTCTATCAACATCAAAAGCTGCGTTGCTGGCGCTGGCTCTACAGCGCTTGGCAGCATCTGCAGAACATGCAGTTTTGCCGCCCAACCCGGAGCAGCAACGGCAGGCGCGACCAAGGCGGCTGCGTATGTGTTCGCCCCAGCGTGCTTTAGCAGCCACGTCGCGGCATCAGCGCAATCGCCGTCTTGCGCCAGCGCGAAGACCGCACCCTGATACCCACCCTCGTCGGAAAACTGCGCGTGCACGTCTTCCAAAGCGGCCTTGTACCGACCATCCCATCCGGCCAGGCGTGGCCGCAAAACCTCTGGTGTTACTGACACAGGTCTTTGATGCCGCGGGCAATGGCTGGATCTGCGGCGCGCGTATCAGCGGACAGATCGTGCGCAACCTGCACAACATCGCCGTCAACGATCCGGTCGATCAGGCCAAAGGCGTAAGCCTCGTCTGCCGTGATCTTTTGCCCCCCCATCAGAATGTACTTCGCGCGGGCCGGACCGATGAGTGCGGCCATGCGGCCAGGATCGGACGGCTGCGGCAAGAACCCGAGTTTCATGACAGGATAAAAAAACTTAGCCTCCGGTACGGCAATGCGAAGGTCACACGCCAAAGCCATCCCAAACGCACCACCCGCCAGCGTGCCATTCAAGGCGGCAATGGTCAGCCCCGGCAGCGCAGCAACACAGCCCGACAAACGCTCCCATACCGGATCAACAGCAAGCCCCGCGCGCGCCTCGTCCAGATCGGCACCGGCACTGAACACTCGCCCTGCTCCGGTGATCACGAACGCCTGCGCTTCAGTTGCGGCTTCTGCAATTTCGGACAGTTCCACCAGCATATCGCGCGTGAGCGAGTTTGCCTTATCAGGGCGGTTCAGTGTTACAGTCCAAAGGCCATCCGTTTTGTCCAGCGTGATCATACGCGCTCCCTTTGTGTTACGCCCGGTGATACGTGCCAACACTTTACCAGTCCAGCCTATCTCCTCTTGACCCAAGGTGGCCGCTGGCAGACCATGCGCGCAACTTCTGGTTTGAGCATTGGAGCCTCATCAAATGACCCTTCGCAGAGTACTATCGACAACAGCCCTCGTGTCCTTATTGGGGGCGACCACGGCGCAGGCTGATTTGACAGGCGCGGATGTCTGGGCCGACTGGCAGGCCTATATGCGCGGCTTTGGCTATGAGATGTCGGGAACAGAGACGGAATCGGGCGACACGCTGACCGTGTCCGACGTGGCGATGACGTTTGATTTGCCCGAAGACGCGGGAACATTTTCGATGACGCTGGGCACGTTGGGCTTCACCACAAACGCGGATGGCTCTGTCCGGGTTGAACTGCCTGCCGAAATGCCGATCAAATTTGATGTGATCGGCGATGCGGGCGAACGGATCCAAGGAACGCTCCTTTATCAGCAAACGGCGCCCGATATGGTGGTCACCGGAGACCCGGATGACCAGACCTATACCTATGACGCGCAAAGCGTGGGCATGACCCTGTCCGACATCACAGTGGATGGCGCGGATCTGCCGGAAGACTTCATGGCGGTCGACATCTCTATGACGGATGTTGCCAATGTGACGTCGATGAAGATCGGCGAGATGCGCGACTACGCGCAGACGATGACGGTGTCTGAACTTCGCTACGATATCTCTTTTGATGTGCCCGAACCGGATGCAGGAAAAGGCACAATTCAGGGCGCGCTTACGAACCTGGATGTCTCGGGCACGGGGACCTTCCCGCTGACCACAGAGGGCTTCGCGCAAGGCGATATGAATGCGCTGTTGGACGCTGGACTGCGGGCTGCCGGTGCGTTCACAACCGGCGGCGGATCGACCTCAGTGGTGGCAGAGACCCCAGACGGTCCATTTCAAATGACGACCGCATCGCAAAGCGGCGCGTTCAATATGAAGATGGATAGCGACGGGCTCGTCTATGATATCGCGAATTCCGGCGTCCAGTTTGACGTTCAGGTCGCGCAGTTTCCATTCCCGGTTTCGGTCAACATGGCGGAATATGGCGGCAAGTTGGTGATGCCGCTGACGGCAGGAGACGATCCTCAAGACTTCGGGCTGGGTATCTCGCTTAAGGATTTCACGATCTCGGACGTGATCTGGAACCTCTTTGACCCGGCCGTCCAACTGCCGCGCGATCCGGCCACACTGATTTTGGACATCAGCGGGCTGAGCAAACTGTCACTGGACCTTTTGGACCCAGACAATGCCGAAGCGTTGGAGCAGGGCAATGGTGTGGGCGAGGTCAACGCGATCAATATCGACGCGCTGCAACTGCGCGCTGCGGGGGCCGAGGTGACAGGCTCGGGCGCCTTCACGCTTGATAACGAGGATCTTGCCACATTCGGCGGCATGCCGCGCCCAGAGGGCAGCGCAGATGTGCGCGTGTCGGGCGCGAACAAGCTCATCGATACGCTGGTGACCATGGGCCTTCTGCCTGAAGAACAAGCCATGGGCGCGCGGATGATGATGGGCCTCTTTGGCGTTCCGCAGGGCGATGATGTTTTGACCTCGAAGATCGAAGTCACGCCAGAGGGTCAGGTGTTGGCCAATGGGCAGCGCATCCGCTGACCTGAAACCGGCGCGCAAGCCTTGTACTTGAGGCAGGTCAGGAGTACCTGCCTCCTATGAGCGAAAATCTTGAGACCTTGGTGGAGCAGGCGCTTGCCGCGGCGCGGTCCGCCGGTGCGGATGGTGCAGATGCGATGGCCATTCAGGGCACATCGATCAGCGTCGATGTGCGCGGTGGTGCCCTGGAGCAGGCCGAGCGCGCGGAAGGCATCGATATCGGATTGCGGGTCTTTGTTGGTCAGCGACAGGCCAATGTCTCGGTGTCAGACATCACACCCGAAACGCTTGCGACCATGGCCGAACGTGCCGTCGCGATGGCACGCGAAGCGCCCGAAGACCCCTTTGCCGGTCTGGCGGACTCGGGCCAGATCGCCAAATCCTGGGATGTCGGTAGCTTGGAACTGGCCGATCCTGCGCCGGAACCCGCGCCTGCCGCGCTGCAAGAGGACGCAGCCATAGCAGAAGCGGCAGCGCTGTCGCATGCGGGGATTTCGCAAGTTCAGGCGGCGTCAGCTTCTTACTCCAATCGCCAAATCCATATCGGGGCGACCAACGGCTTTTCCGGCGGATACAGCCGTACCGGGCGCTCAATCTCTTGCGTGGCCATCACTGGTACGGGCGCCGAGATGGAGCGGGACTATGACGGCGACGGTCGCAGTTTTGCCGCCGATTTGCGACCCGCAGATGAGATTGGCCATACCGCCGCGACACGTGCCCTGGAACGCGCAGGCGCGCGCAAACCTCCGACAGGTGCGTTTCCTGTGCTCTTTGACGAGCGCATTTCCTCCAGCCTGATTGGCCATTTGCTGGCAGCGGCCAATGGGTCCAGCATTGCGCGCGGCGCCTCTTGGCTTTTGAACGCCAAGGGCACAGAGGTGCTGCCCACGGGGCTGGATCTCGTCGAAGACCCGCATCGGCCCCGGGCCAGCGGATCGCGCCCTTTCGATGCGGAAGGGCTGTTGACCATGCCCCGCAAGATCATCGACCAGGGCGTCTTGACAGGCTGGACCTTAGACTTGGCCACATCGCGCAAACTTGGGCTGAGCCCGACGGGCAATGCCGGGCGCGGTGTGTCTTCGCCGCCGTCTCCACAAGTCTCGAACGTCGCACTGACCCAAGGCACGGCGAGCCGTGAAGAGCTGGTACAACTGATGGGAACCGGGCTGATCGTGACATCGATGATCGGCGCGACAATCAACCCGAACACGGGTGACTACTCGCGTGGTGCGGCGGGGCTTTGGGTCGAAAACGGCGAGATCGCCTATCCAGTGAATGAATGCACCATCGCGGGCAATCTGCTTGAGATGCTGCGCAGCCTGGTGCCTGCCAACGATGCGCGCCCGCATCTGAGCCGCGTCGTGCCCTCCGTGCTGGTTGATGGTCTGACACTTGCAGGTGCATGACGATCTGTCACTGCTGGTCGATGCGGCCCGTGGCGCGGGCGAGATTGCGACCGCCTTTACCGGACAGACTGCGACCCGGTGGGACAAGGCGGACGGTGCAGGGCCCGTCACCGAGGCTGATCTGGCGGTCAATGCCTACCTTTTGGATGTCTTGCGCAGCGCGCGGCCCGACTATGGTTGGCTGAGCGAGGAAAGCGAGGACGACAGCAGCCGCCTTGACCACGACACCGTCTTTATCATCGATCCCATTGACGGCACGCGCAGTTTTATCGAAGGCAGCCGGACCTGGGCGCATTCCTTAGCGATTGCGAAAGGCGGGGTTGTCCAAGCGGGTGTTGTGTTTTTGCCGTTGCGCGATCAACTCTATGCAGCAGCACTTGGGCAGGGCGCCACACTGAACGCAGCACCTTTGACGTGCAGTCCGCAAGACAGCCTGCCTAAAAGTGAGATCCTATCTGCAAAGCCAAACTTGCAGTCCAAGTTTTGGACCAAAGGCGATGTGCCGGGATTTGGGCGCGCCTATCGTCCCTCGCTAGCCTACCGCCTTGCGCTGGTCGGGTCGGGACGCTTTGACGGGATGATCACCTTTCGCCCAACCTGGGAATGGGATGTGGCCGCCGGCAGCCTCATCGCTTCGGAAGCGGGCGCGCGGGTCAGCGACAGAGCAGGCGCGGATCTGAAGTTCAATGCGCCCGATCCACGGACGCATGGCATCCTTGCCGCCGCACCCGCCTTGCATGGCAGCCTCTTGGATCAACACGACCCCACTGCTTGACGGCACCAGCCGGGTTCCCGTACTCCTTTTCCGACCCACGGTTTTGCCCAAGGACCATTTGCCATGACCCAACGCCTCCACCTCGTTTTCGGCGGAGAACTTGTCGACCCGACCCGCAATGTCTTCAAAGACGTGGATGATTTGCATGTCGTCGGGATCTTTCCGAACTATCAAGCGGCGTTTGATGCGTGGAAGGCCGAGGCGCAGAAAACGGTCGATAACGCGCATATGCGGTACTACATCGCCCATTTGCACCGGCTGCGCGACGAAGAAGCGCCTGCGTCGGCAACCGAAGAGCTTGGCTGACCCAACATGGCTAGTCGCCCCCTAAGCCTTGCGGCCTATCGGGCGCTGGCAAAGCGTGCGACACCTGCGCTGCCTGACCTCTCGATCCAGCGCCCCGAGGGCGAATTGGTCTGGATCCATGCCGGCCAGATTGCCGATTGTCATGCGCTTATGGACCTAGCCGACCGGCTGATCTTGATCCGGCCAGGGACACATGTGTTTCTGACGTTGCCGCCCGATATGGGGCTGACGTGGCCACAGTTTCCGAACCGCCCGCACATCCAAACGGGCTATGCCCCAGACGAGCATCCCCAATCTGTACGGCAGTTTTTGGATCATTGGCGGCCAAATGCGGTGATGTGGATTTGGGGGGGACTGCGGCCAAACCTGGTTGATGAGGTCGCGCGACGTGGCGTTGATTTGCACCTGGTGTCGGCAGACGCACAAGGCTTCGACGGGCGGCGGGACCGTTGGTTGCCAGAGCTTGCGCGCACGTTGATGCCTGTCTTCACCTCGATCTCGGCCCGGTCTGACACAGCCGTTCAGCGACTGATGCGCTTGGGCTTGCGCGAACGCGACATCATTCCCAATGCCGAGCTCCGCCCGACGGGACACTTGCTTGCCTGTGATGAGACCGATCTGGACGAGATGACCACAGCTCTGGGCGGACGTCCGGTGTGGCTCGCAGCAGAAGTCTTGCCCGAAGAGATCCCGGCTGTCCTGACAGCCCATCGACTGGCTTTGCGCTCCGCGCACCGGCTTTTGTTGGTGCTGAACCCGACTGAGCCGATCGATCTGCGCGCGATTTGCGAAAGTGTAGACCGCCAAGGGCTTGCGCGCGGCGTTTGGGGGGATGGGGAATGGCCAGCTGAGACGATGCAGGTCCTGGTGGCAGACCTGCCTGGCGAATTGGGACTATGGTACCGGACAGCGGCCGTGTCCTTTCTTGGAAAGTCGTTATTTTCCGGCAACAGTGGCATGGATCCCCTGTCGCCTGCGGCACTGGGGACGGCGATCCTGTACGGGCCGAATGTGCGAGGACACTTGCCAAGTTACACGCGGTTGGCGAACGCGGGCGCTGCGCGGATCGTCACGGATGAGGGCAGTCTGGGCACGGCTGTAGCACAGCTCACCGCACCGGATCGCGCGGCGGCCATGGCACACGCGGGTTGGCAAGTGATCTCGGAAACCGCCGAGGCGCTAGACGCAACGTTGGAGCGTCTGCAAGCCAGCCTAGATGCGGATACGCCCACGGGCGCTGCCGGCGGCACATGAGAGAGCCTGCATTTTGGTCCAAGCGCAATGATTGGCGCGCGATCCTGCTGTCGCCTTTGGGCGTGCTCTATGCGGCGGCGACAGCGCGGCGGCTGTCGCGCGGAACACCAGTGCGCCTCGACGTTCCGGTCGTCTGCGTCGGAAACATCAATGCGGGAGGTACCGGGAAGACGCCAACCGTTATTGCGTTGGTGGAGCGGCTGCGAGACATGGGCCACCGCCCTGCGGTTGTCAGCCGGGGTTATGGCGGCAAACTGGAAGGACCTGTTGAGGTCGACCCGGCACGCCATAGGTCCGAAGATGTGGGCGATGAACCCCTGCTGATCTCGGCGTTTTCCGATGTTTGGGTCGCGAAGGACAGGGCACAGGGCGGACGCGCAGCCCAAGCGTCGGGTGCGACTGTCATTATCTTGGATGATGGTTTCCAAAATCCAAGTCTTGAACAAGACTTGAAGGTCGTAGTTGTCGACGCTGTACGCGGCTTTGGCAATGGTCGCTGTATTCCAGCAGGCCCTTTGCGCGAACCCGTCAACGTCGGGCTTACGCGCGCCGACGCCGTTATCACTCTTGGGACGCATATCGCTCAAAACGCGTTTTCAGAAGTTCTGCCGGAGGGACTGCCGCGAATTACTGGCGAGGTACGTCCGCTCCAGACAGGGATGGATTGGAGTGGCGGAACTTATCTTGCCTTTGCCGGCATCGCCCATCCCGAAAAATTCTTTGCGACGTTACGCGCCGAGGGCGCCAACCTTGTGCAAACCGTCGCTCTTTCAGATCACGAACCGCTGACTGCCAGCCTCATTGCCCGTCTAGCGCGCGATGCAGCAACGCTGGGCGTAGAGCTTGTTACCACCGAGAAGGACGCCGCGCGGCTACCCACGTCATGGCGGGGCAAGGTACTAACCCTGCCTGTCCGCCTGCAGTTCAACGATGGTGAAGCTCTAAATACGCTGTTGCAAAAGGTGCCTGCGCCCTAGCGGGCACAGCCTTAGCTTGCACCATCGATGATACGCTTCATCTCGTCGTAGGCCATATTTGAATATGTCCGGCCATTGATCACAAAAGACGGCGTCGAGCGAATGCCGTGCTCCTCCGCGTTCTCTTGGTACCAGGCGACCAGGGTGCGCAGCTTTTGTCCGTCCTGCAAACACGCCTCGAGCGCATCACCGTTCAACCCTGCAAGCCGCCCGAGCTTGCGCAACTCCTCAACAATGGCGGCTGGATCGCCGGCCCGCGCCCAGGTGCTTTGCGTCTTGTAGAGCATATCGGTAATGCCAAAAAAGCTGGCGGGCGTTTCGGCGCAGCGCGCAATTGCAGAGGCCCACAGCCCGTAGCGATCAAAATACACCTCGCGATAGACGAAGTTAATCTTTCCCGAGTCGATGTAGTCTTCCTTAAGGTCCTTATAGGTGCCCTGGTGGAAGGACGCACAATGCGGACAGGTGTAGCTGGCATATTCGATGACAGTGACAGGTGCCTCTGGATTGCCCAGCGACATCTCTTGAATGATCGAAGTGTCGATCTCTGCCTCTTGGGCATGGGCAGCGCCCACCAAGCGATCCGCCAGGTCGGCCGAGGTTGACGTATTGGATGGCCCAGTCAGGTACCACCCGACAGCGCTCGCGATTACGAAGAACAAAGCATAACCGATGTAACGTGACATGAACCTATCCTGTTTCTGAACCGTTGGATTTGGATGTGACATGCGCGCCCAAGGTTTCAAGGGCTGCGCGCAAACCGTCGTCGACCACAGGCGCGACAACCTGAGAGGCCGCGGCGCGCGCTGCCTCAGACGGTTGCATTGAGCCTGCCTTCGCGGGCGCGTGTTGAAAGACGACCTTGCCTTCCGAAAAACCGCGCGGTGCAGTCTGTGTGATCCGGATCCGCGCGATCGCGTTGTAGCCGTAGATCGCATTGACCCGGCTGCGGATCTGTTCCTTTTGCATTTCCAGCATGGGCGCTTGCGCACCTGTCGTCAGCACAACAAGGGTCGCCCCAAAACCACCGCGCGCATAGCTCACCTCTACCGGGCGCGCGATGGATGCAATATCGTGCCCGACGACCTCTTCCCACTGCGTCAAAAGCTGCGACTGCGCAAAACCCCGGCTAGCGCTGGCATCACGCACGCGGCCCTGCACCAGCTTGCTGGCGCGGGCAAACCCCTTTGTCGTGGCTCGTGCGCGTTGAGACTGCGTCGACATCGCCTACCTCGTGGCATTGCGTGGATCGACTATAGCGAATATGCCGCAAGCCTCCAGCCGAACGCGAACCAAGGACGCATAAATTTTGTGTGAGACGCCTAAAAGTGCCGAACTGTTGATCTGGTACGACCGGCATGCGCGCGCAATGCCGTGGCGCGTCCCACCCGCCGCGCGCCAGGCAGGCACCGCGCCAAACCCGTATCATGTTTGGTTGTCAGAGGTCATGTTGCAGCAAACTACTGTCGCCGCTGTGAAATCTTACTTTATTGACTTCACTGAACGCTGGCCAACAGTTCAGGATCTGGCCGCCGCGGAGGATGCAGACGTGATGGCCGCCTGGGCCGGGCTTGGCTACTACGCCCGGGCGCGGAACCTGCTCAAATGCGCGCGCGTTGTCGCGTCCGACTATGGCGGGCGGTTCCCGGCGAGAGCCGCAGAGTTGGTGAAGCTACCCGGCATCGGCCCGTACACCTCCGCCGCAATTGCATCGATTGCGTTTGATGAGCCTGCCACCGTGCTCGATGGGAATGTCGAACGCGTCATGGCGCGGCTTTATGACGATCCGACGCCTCTGCCCGGCGCAAAGCCTGTTTTCATGTCCTACGCAGAAGCTTTAACGCCGCAAAAGCGACCGGGGGACTATGCCCAAGCGGTCATGGACTTGGGCGCCACAATTTGCACGCCGCGCAGTCCGGCCTGCGGCATATGTCCCTGGCGTGCACCCTGCAAGGCCCGCGCGGCTGGCACAGCGCCAGACTTGCCGCGCAAGGCGCCGAAGCAACCCAAGCCCGTCCGGCGCGGTATCGCCTACGTGGCCCAGCGCACGGATGGCGCTTGGTTGCTGGAAGAACGCCCCGACAAAGGGCTTTTGGGCGGGATGCTGGGCTGGCCCGGCAGTGACTGGTCCGACGCCCCACAGCCCAAACCGCCGCTGGAGGCAGACTGGGCAACCATCCCGGGCGAAGTGCGCCACACCTTCACGCATTTTCATCTGATCCTAGAGGTGCAGATGGCGCGCGTGGGCCCCGATGTGTCCCCCAGTGTAGGACGTTTCCGTCCTGCCAACGGCTTTCGCCCGAGCGACCTTCCAACTGTCATGCGCAAGGTTTTTGACCTTGCCCGCGACAGCTTGTCCTAGCCTGTGCCAAGGCTTGGTTCACGTTCCTGCCTGAAGTAAGCTTCAACCGACCCAAACGAACAGAGCGCTCATGTCCGACGCAACTTTGACCCCTGAAGACCTCGCCCGCCCGACCCGCGCCTTGCCGTTTTGGATTTCGTACCTTCTGCCGCTCCTGGCCTGGTATGTGGCGGTCACGGGCGGATGGTCGGTGCTGTTACTTCCAATCGTCACCTGGGCCCTGTTTTCCGTGATGGACATGGTCGTCGGGCGCGACACCGCAAACCCCACACAAGACGCGGAAGACGCGGACTTGTCGCTTTACGAATGGGTCACACTGCTATGGGCACCGGTGCAGTTCATTATGCTTTGTGCCCTGCTCGTCTATGTGCCGCAGGCGGATCATTTGAACGCCCTGGAACGCGTCGTGATCTTCTTTGGCGTTGGCGTGATCACCGGTACGATCGGGATCAACTATTCGCACGAGCTGATGCACCAAAAGAGCGCGGCAGAACGTTGGTGCGCAGACGCATTGCTGGCTATGGTACTTTATTCGCATTTCCGGTCAGAACACCTGCTGGTCCACCACCGCTATGTCGGAACGCCGCGCGACACGGTGACTGCCCGCTACAACGAAGGCTTTCACCGCTACTATCCGCGGGTCTTGAAAGAAGGTTTGATCTCGGCCTGGCGTGCCGAGGCGCAGAAACTGCGGCGCGGCGATAAGCCCATCACAGATGCCGCCAACCCGTTTTGGCGCTATGCGGCGTTGCAAGGGTTTATGCTGATCCTCGCCGTGGTCTTGGGCGGGTTTTCCGGCCTTATCCTGTTTCTGATCCAAGCCGGGACGGCCATTTGGCAGTTGGAGCTGGTGAATTACGTCGAACATTACGGGCTGTCGCGCAAACATTTGGGCGACGGTAAGTACGAACATGTGAAACCGCACCATAGCTGGAACGCGGATCACCGCATGTCGAACTGGCTGTTGATCAACCTGCAACGGCACTCCGATCATCACTATAAGCCGGACCGCCGCTTCCCCTTGCTGCGCACCTACTCTGCATCGGAGGCCCCGCAACTGCCACACGGTTATCCGCTGATGACGGTCATGGCGATGATCCCGCCCTGGTGGCGCCGTGTCATGAACCCGCGCGTGCGCGCCTGGCGTGCGCAATACTATCCAGAGGTCACCGACTGGAGCGACTATAACAAGATGGCGTTGCCGGCGCCGCGCTGATCACCGCAGCGCCCAAACCTGAACCGTGCCGTCGATGCCGCGGATCGCTTGGTTTGGAACGAGATCGAGATCAATCGTTTCTTCGTGCGGCAAGGCGCAGTGCACTGCGTCACTCACTACCAGCTTGCAGCTGAGCGGGCGGGTGAGATCTTCCATCCGGCTTGCGATGTTAACCGTGTTGCCGATCACCGCAAACTCAAGCCGGTTGCCGCCAATGTCGCCCAAGACCGCCGGGCCATAATGCAGCCCCACGCCAACACCGAGCGGCGTGTCGCCTGCTGACACGCGCGCGGCATTCCAAGCCTCTGCCGCAAGCACCATCTGACGCGCGCAGTGATAGGCCCGGCGCACATCATCCGGCTTTGGAAACGGCGTGCCAAACGTGGCCATCAGCCCATCGCCTAGATACTTGTCCAGGGTTCCGTTCTGCGCAAAAACCGCCCGTTCCATAAAGCTTTGGAAACTGCGCAGCGTCTGAATGACCTCTTCAGCCGGACGCTGGGACGCGTATGTCGTAAAGCCCTGAATATCGACGAAGATGACGGCCACATCGTGCTGCCGGATTTGCTTGAGTGGCTCATCATTGCGCGACAACTCTTCGACCATCGACGGCGAAAAGTAACGGCTCAGGTTCTCGCGCTCCCGTTCTAGCGAGGCATTGCTGAGCAGGAGCCGGTTGAACCGCCGGATCGACATCGACAGCGTAAACGCGACCAAAACAAAGACCACCACCTGCTGCAATCGCACGTCAATGCGCAGCGAGTTTGGGTCCATCTCGTTGATGATTACCGGAAAGCCTGCGAACGCGGTCTCTGCCGCAGTTGTCAACTCAGGGTAAGTGATCCCAAACCACCAAACCATACCGACGCCGATCAACCAAAGTGATGCGGTCCACACACCGATTGCACCGATGGTCCGCCACGAATACCCAAGCGTGCCCACCGCCAAGATGATGTAAAGATAGTCAAAATTATCAAATCGGTAGATGAAGGCGGTTGGCGCTGGCTCGTTAAAAAACGGGTTGGGCGCCACCAAAATGATGGTCATCAGTGTTAGGTCAAGTGCGAGGACCGCAAGCTCGGCCCGAGAGCGCCCGACGCGACCCACACGTTGCTGCAACCAACCGACGCCCGCCACCAGGATCAGCATGACTTCATAATAGAGAACGCTGGGAAACGGCGCGATGAACAACAGCATCACACCCGTCACCGACAGCGCGATCCACCGTGCCCGAACCGCCAGTTCTAAGCCTTCGCGCTTGTGCTTGGCCAAGACGCCTTCGGTGAACCGGTTGGCGGCCGCCTCTTCAGCGCTCACTTTATCCGGCAGTTCTTGGGCCGAAAAATTGGGCATCTGAAATGTGTTGGTCATGGTCAGGCCCTTTTATCTGATCCTGGCCTGACCATAATGTAAAAGCGATTAACACGCCATATCGCTATGCAGCCTGCGGAAGATGCCCAGTTTTCACGTAGATCAAGCAGCCTTCATCCGACCATGGCGAATGGGTCGAGCCATGCGGCGACCGGATCCATGTGCCAGCCGGATAGTCCCCATGCTCATCCTGGAACGTGCCTTCAAGAACAAAGATCTCTTCTCCACCCCAATGGGCGTGCTGCGTGAACTTGGTGCCAGGCGCCCAGCGCACAAGGGCGACGTTCTCACCCTCCGCCGCGTGAAGTGGCAGCACCTCAAGCCCCTCGACCATGCCAGGACGAAATGCGGCTTCTTTCGTGTTAAGCGAAAACTGCGCGGTATCATCTTCATCAAACTGATGAAGCTTCACCAAGATCTTCGCGCCCTCAGGCCCGATATGCGGTGTATGCGCCGTGCCGATTGGGTTGCGCACATAAGTGCCCGCGGGATAGTCCGCGTGCTCGTCCGAAAACGTCCCCTCCAGCACCAGGAACTCTTCGCCCCCACCATGGGAATGCGCATCAAACTGGCTGTTGGGCGCGAAGCGCACAATGGTCGTGGCACGCGCCACTTCCTCACCAATCCGGTCCAGCATCATCCGATCAACGCCGCTTGCGGGCGACGCAACCCAATCATAATCCTCGGGCCGCACAACGACCCGCTGCGAGAAATCTGCGTTCAGTTTCATCTCAATCCACCCTTAGTCGCTTGGTCAACACTGTGACCGATTGGTCAAACTGGCCCACCTCACGCATCACATGCGCAATAAGCTGAGCCCCTTCCACAAGCGCCAAAGTCCCGCGCGCTTCGCCGACCGTATCCGCGACATGGGCAATGGATCCATCTTTTTGCGCTTGGGCAAACACGCGATCCAACCAGTCGATGATGACCGTCTTGAAGTACAAAACCTCGGCCACGACTTCGCCGGGCAAAACATCCCGGCTCGCCGCGAACGAAACACACAAGCACAAGGTTTCACCGTCGCTTAACGCGTCACGATACATGTCCAGAAACCCGCGGATCTGCGCGGCAGCAGGTCCGTCCAGCGCATGCAACTGCGCCTCGATCCGGGCCGTATAGTCCTGCATCAGCCGAACACCCAGATCCGCCTTGGTCGGGAAATGGTGATGCACGCTTGGCTTTTTGATCCCGGCCGCATGGGCCAGGTCTGCAAAGCTGAAGCCTGCATAGCCCGCGCTGCGCGCCAGCTTTTCCGCCGTGGTGAGAAGTTGCGTTTGTGTACTCATGATCAACCAACTAGTAGGTAGATTGCGACTCTTCAAGGTTACGCGAAAAAAAACCCCGCCTTGAGAGGCGGGGCAAGTTTTAGTGCCTAGCTTACTTAATGGGCCAGGTTTTGGCCGCAGGCACCGGCGGTGTTCGAATAGGATCAAGTCTCGCGCATCTCCGCACGGATTTGTTGGCGCAGCACATCGATGGAGACCATTTTTCCGTCTTGCTTGTAGCGCCAATAGGTCCAGCCATTGCAGCTTGGCGCGCCTTCGATATGGGCGCCAACTTGGTGAATCGACCCTTTGATATCATGTCCGATCAGCGTGCCATCGGCCCGCACTTTCGCGATCTGGCCGCGCGGCGAAAACAGCTCTTCGCCCGGGCGCAGCATGCCGCGCTCCACAAGTTGGCCGAAAGGTACGCGTGGTTCGCTGCGCTTAGACGTCGTGACATCCAGGGCAGAACGGTCAAACTTGCGCACTCTCTGGATCCGAGCCTCAGCCACCTCGCGGTACTGCGCTTCCCGCTCGATCCCGATAAAGTCACGGCCCAGCATCTTGGCCACGGCCCCCGTCGTGCCAGACCCAAAGAACGGATCAAGGATCACATCGCCCGGGTTTGTCGTGCCCACAATCACACGGTGGAGCAAGCTTTCCGGTTTCTGCGTCGGATGCGCCTTATCGCCATTCGCGTCCTTCAACCGTTCATGGCCTGTACAGATCGGCAGCACCCAGTCAGAGCGCATTTGAATGCCTTCATTCAGGGCCTTGAGCGCCTCATAATTGAACGTGTATTTCGCCGCCTCATCCCGCGACGCCCAAATCATCGTCTCGTGCGCGTTCGTGAAACGCTTGCCCCGAAAGTTGGGCATTGGGTTCGCCTTGCGCCAGACCACATCGTTTAGGATCCAGAACCCTGTGTTCTGCAACGCCGCGCCAACCCGGAAGATATTGTGATACGACCCGATCACCCAGATCGCCCCATTGGGCTTTAGAAGGCGCCGCGCCGCGGCAAGCCATTCCGAGGTAAACTCGTCATACGCCCGGAAGGACGAAAACTGATCCCAATGATCGTCGACCGCGTCAACTTTCGAGTTGTCGGGGCGATGCAACTCACCTTTCAACTGCAGGTTATAGGGCGGGTCTGCAAAGATCAGATCGACCGACGCCTTGGGCAACGACTGCATCACTTCGATGCAATCGCCCGACACGATCTGATTCAAAGGCAGCGCTTCGGCGCCCTTCATGTGTTTCGTCATTTTCTGCCTCGTCCCCGGCGCATTTTGCACTCGTTGGTTGGCCCCAACATGAGTCAGAGGCGATTCGCGGTCAAATTCTTTTTAGAATCAATTGCTTAAATTTTTTCTTGATACAAGATATTGTGGACCGGCTTGAACGACCGTCTATGATGTGGGGTCACCCCCAAATCTCGAAGCGCCTGTCTGTGGCCTTTTGACGGATAGCCCATGTTTGTTTCCCAGCCATAGCCAGGATGCTGTTGCGCCAAATCCACCATCAGCCGATCGCGCCTAATTTTGGCCACAATTGAGGCCGCTGCAATCGAGAGTGATTTGGTGTCGCCCTTCACCACGCCGGTCGCCGGTAAGTTCAAACCACGCGGCACCATATGCCCATCAACAAGCACATGATCAGGCCGCTCACGCAGCCCCGCAACGGCGCGCACCATCGCTAAGTGGGACGCGCGTAGAATGTTCAGCTGATCGATTTCTTCTACACTGGCCTCGCCCACTGACACGATGGCCCGCTCCAATATCTCGGGATAAAGATGCGTTCGCGTCTTGGCACTGAGTTGCTTTGAATCGTTCAGCCCCTCGGGGATATCGTCGAGGTTCAAAATAACGGCTGCCGCCATGACAGGGCCCGCCAACGGGCCCCGGCCCACCTCGTCAACGCCCGCGACACGCTCGCCCAGCTGAGCCTCCAGATCCGCATTTGGAACCGACCTTAACAAAACTGTGCGACCTCCCTCACGCGCCTTACCGCAAATCCCGGATGGGATTTGCAAAACATCGCGTGTGGCCGCAGGCCACGCAATTCGAAAACGCCCGCGCAAACAAAAAAAAGGGGCAGGTCCCGAACCCTGCCCCCAGGTGGAGCGTCCAAACATTCGGCCACAGCCGGTTTACGCGTTACTCAAACTGGTGGGACGCTCGACTGCTCAATGTTGCGCGATTTGAAATCCGTTATGGCGCAGGCACCGCTTGCCCAAGACATGGCGCGGCCCGCGATCCGTCCAGATCTCACGACGGCAGGCATTGGGCAGCGCATGGGCCTGCGGGTAGTGACGGTTAAGGCAGCGCGCTGAGAAAACCTGCCGCTCCCCAAAGTATCGGATGCAGTGCGACGGCAGCGCATGGCGGCGCGCGCGTGGCGGCAAGGGGCGCGGCTTCAGATGCGCCGGCGCGTGACCATAGTGCTTCGGCTCCAGCTTATGCGCCTGCGGCTTATGCGGCACGTGAACTGGCGGCGGCGCGCTCTTGGTTGAGGTATGCGCCTTTTTGCGATCTTTGTGTTTATTGGCGACAAGGGCGCCGACCACGGCCAGGCCCAGAATCGCGGCGATGGCTTGGTTCTGCGCGTAGTTTCCGCGCTTGTGGCTGTCGGCTTGTGCAGCCCCAACAGCCGTCAGGAAGATGGCGGCACCGGCGATAGCTGCGATGATCCGCGTGTGACGAGATCTTGGCATAGGCTTTGTCCTTTTGCAGGTTTCATGGGCACGCCAACCGATCAAGAGCAGATCACCCGGCGCTTGTGTCCCGAACCTGGGTCGCCCCCCATGCGACAAGCAATAACGGCGCTTCGTTATCCGATAACCATCCGCCAAACCCCCAGCTGATATTGAATATCGCGGCATCACGGCGCATGGTCCGGCTATGCGACAGATGCTTTTCACTACCGCGTTGGCCGCGTGTTTCGCCACAGCCGCTTCGGCGGACTGCTATGCGGATTACAAGGCCAAACAGGACAACCCCTTGCGGCTCCACTATGGGGTTATGGCCCTTCAACGCGGCTGCGATCTCCAATCTGCCCAACGCGAGGCGCAAGCGCGCCTCTCCCAAGGCGGCTGGACCCTTCTGAACATTCTAAGTGTATTCGGGCCTGAGGGCCTTGCGGAAAGACAGGCCAGTGCCGGACAATACCACCTTCGCTTCTGACGCGCGCCGCTCCGGCCATCGCATCGTCCAGTTCGGCATTGCCGCCATCGTCGCAATTTTGGTGATCGCCGCTCTGGTGCTCTTTCTCACATTGCCAGATGCCAACGCGTTCAATGCGCGGGTCGAGCGGCTCTTTGTGGAAAACGACGACCTCACCACACAGGCCGAGATCAAACTGCTCGAAATCCTGGCGCAATCCGGCACGGCGTTTTCCGACACGCTCAACAGCTACCGCCTCGTGATCTTTGTCTTGCTGGTCTTCGCCACTGCGATCTTGATCGCCGCGCTCGTCTTTCTGGTCATGCTGGTCACTTTGAACCGCCGCATGGCGCAGATCGAGAACGCGGGCATTCAGGTCTCGTCCCTCTTGATCAGCCGCGATGAAAAGACCGTTTATCTGAACAATATGGGCTTTAAGCTGACGGACGCCGCGATGGAGACGATGTCTGTGCTGGCCGAAGCGCGCATGGATGACGATGTGTTGTCGGGCGCCGAATTGGAGGCTTTGGTATCTGGGCGCGATGCCACCGATTGTGAAGAGGCCGCGGGCGCGACCCGCATCAAACGCCTGCGCGACGGGCTTGGCAATCAGATGGTCAGTGCGCTCTTGGTCAAGAACATCTCCAAACGCGGCTATATGCTGGCGGTCGAAAAGGACGTCATCCGGGTGTTGTAAGCGCCGCTCTGCGCGGGCATGGTGCCGCCAAACGACCTCGGGGAGATGATCATGGCCGCACCACATAATCCGTTCAAAGCAGCGCTGAAAGAAGGCCGCGTGGTTTGGGGCTGCTGGCTCAGCATGGCCGCACACAATGTCACCGAAATGATGGGCACCGCCGGGTTTGACTGGCTGGTGATCGACAACGAACACACGCCAAACGATCTGCAGTCCACCCGCGACAGTCTGATGGCGCTTGAAGCCTCTGACAGCCACGCCGTGGTCCGCGTGCCGGTGGGCGAGCCTTGGATCATCAAGCAAATGCTGGATGCGGGCGCGCAGACGATTATCGTGCCCATGGTCGAAAGCGCCGAACAGGCGGAGTCGATGGTACGCTCTATGCGCTACCCACCGGATGGCATTCGTGGCGTCGGCTATTCAGCAGCACGCGCCAGCCGGTTTTCGACAGTTGCCGACTACGGCCAGACCGCAGAGGAAGAGCTGTGCCTGATCGTCCAAGTGGAAAACCGCGCAGGCCTGGCCGCGCTTGATGATATCCTGGCCGTTGACGGCATTGACGGCGTCTTCATCGGGCCCGCCGATCTGGGCGCGGATTTGGGGTACTTGGGCGACTTGATGCACCCGGAAGTGGTCAACACTATTCTCGACGCCCTGCAGCGGATCGCGGCCTCGGACAAGGCGCCCGGCATTCTGAGTGGCAATGAAGAGATGGTGCGCATGGCCCATAAGGCGGGCGCACAATTCATCGCCGTGGGGCAGGATATGCTGCTTTTGGCCTCGGCCTCCCGCGCTTTGTCGTCGAAATGGAAGTCTGCCACCGATCTCTGATCTTGGGCCTGCGCACGCGTTAACCTCTTCTTAAGGATTGAGCGCGGGAACCAATGCAGATGGGCTAGTGTGCTGCCTAGATACACCGGCAGGAGCATGGTCGTGGCCCATCATTCGCAAAAATCGCCATACGAGTTATTGGGAGTGTCGCCCGATGATGATCCGGCGGTGATCCGGCGGGCCTGGCACGCGATGATCCGGGCCTATCATCCAGATTTGGCCAAGTCTGACCGGACAGAAGCCAACCGCCGTCTGGCCGAGATCAACGCGGCGTTTGACGCGGTTTGGGGCGACGTTGCGCCAGACCCAGCCCAGCCAAGGGACAAGGCAGACGCCGCGCACAGACGCGACTTCATGGCACGGCGTCAAAAGGAAAAGCGGCAGGCCGAAGCAGAACGCCGCGCCCACATGCGTGCGGCGAACACACCGACCGCGCCAAGATCAGAACCAGCCACAGTGGCACCGCCTCCGCCCGCCACAACGGTCATCGAGATTTCATCGCAGCAACCCGTGATGACAGAGGCGCAACTGGCACTTTACAAGTTTCTGACCGGTTTGCGCACCCTCAACAAGGCGCCACGCCAGCCGCAATACCGCGCGTCACTCTAGGCGTATGCGGAGATCTGTTCACGACAAAGACATCGCACTGGTTCAAAAAGGCGCAAACGAAGCCTAGCCCCGCCCTGACAAATGCGTTAAGCGCGCGAGCGTTTGACATAAAGGAAAGGACCGATGGGTTATAGAGTTGTCGTCGCAGGTGCCACAGGCAATGTGGGCCGCGAAATGCTGAACATTCTGGCAGAGCGCCAGTTTCCCGTGGATGAGATCGTTGCACTGGCCTCCCGAAAGAGCCTGGGCACGGAAGTTACGTTCGGCGAGACGACACTCACGACGAAGGACCTGGACACGTTCGACTTCACAGGTTTCGACATCGCACTTTTCGCCATCGGCTCTGGCCCCACGAAGACCTACGCGCCCAAGGCGGCGGCGGCAGGTTGCGTGGTGATCGATAACTCGTCGCTGTACCGTTACGACCCGGACGTGCCGCTGATCGTGCCGGAATGCAACGCGGACGCCATCGACGGCTATGCCAAGAAGAACATCATCGCAAACCCCAACTGCTCGACCGCGCAGATGGTGGTGGCCCTGAAGCCGTTGCACGACCGCGCGCGGATCAAGCGTGTGGTTGTGTCGACCTACCAGTCGACATCCGGCGCGGGCAAAGACGGGATGGACGAGCTTTGGGATCAGACCAAGGCTGTCTATAACCCGACCGTCGATGTGGAGCCCAAGAAGTTCCAAAAAGAGATCGCCTTCAATGTGATCCCGCAGATCGACGTCTTCATGGAAGATGGCTCCACCAAAGAAGAGTGGAAGATGGTGGTTGAGACGAAAAAGATCGTCGATCCCTCGATCAAGGTCACGGCGACCTGCGTGCGCGTGCCGGTGTTCGTGGGCCACTCCGAGGCGATCAACATTGAGTTTGAGGATTTCCTGGACGAGGATGAGGCGCGCGACATTCTGCGCGAGGCGCCTGGCGTGATGGTCATCGATAAGCGGGAAGACGGCGGCTATGTGACGCCGAAGGAATGCGTCGGCGATTTTGCGACTTTCATCAGCCGCATTCGCCAGGACAGCACGATCGACAATGGTTTGAACCTGTGGTGCGTCAGCGACAACCTGCGCAAAGGTGCTGCGTTGAATGCCGTTCAAATCGCAGAACTGCTGGGCCAGCGTGTTCTGAAAAAGGGCTAAGGCCCACAGCCCGCCCTGGTCAAAGCCCGGGGCGGGTGCCGCGCATCTTTGCACAGTGTCTGCACAAGATTTGTGGCAGCGGCCCTTTCTTCGGCGGCTCTGACGCGCCAAAGTGGTACGTATCATGTCCTTGAAAGGTATCTCTGATGCGTCTGTTCTGGGCCGTCTTGGCCATCGCCCCGTTGAGTGTCTCAGCAGAGACGTTCGTGATCCCCAGCCAAACCACCTCCGCGCTGATCTATTCCACAATTGGTGTTGCGACCCATACTGTCACGCTGGATCTGCCTGCCGGGCGGCATCAACTGGTGTTTCCAGACCTGCCGCCGGACATCTGGATGGAGAGCCTGCGGATGGAGGCGCCCGGGGTGACACTTGGGGCGGTTCGGATGCGCAAGGATTTCGTGCCGCCGCGCCCGGACGCGGATGATCCAGATATCGAAGCGGCAGAGGCCCGGATTGAAGCCGTCGAAGACCAGATCCGCGACCTGGAGACAGAGGTTGCCCGGCTCGAACTGCGCCGCGATGCTGCCAAGGACCGCATCTCTTTCCTGCAGGACCTTGGCAAGAACGAAGGTTTGGCCGCCTCAACTGCCACACTGCAAGAAACCGTGCGCATGATCGGCGCGGAAACCCTTGCCGCCCGCACTGAAATTCTGGACGTCGACGTGGCTGTGCGCGGCTTTGAGGATCAATTCGAGACTCTGGAAGAGGCGCTGGAAGAGGCCGAAGCGGCATTGGTAGCGCTGGTGCCCGAGGCGGAAGATCGCCCCTATGTTGTGGTGGATGTGACGGCCCCAACGGCGCTGAACGATGTTGTGTTTTCGATCAGCTTTGAGGCGGACATGTATTGGTACCCGGAATACGACGTGCGCCTGACAGAAACCGAAACGGGCCCCATCGTATCTCTCGACCGCTATGCTGTGGTGGAGCAAAGCTCAGGCGAGAACTGGAATGGCGTTCAGTTGACCCTGTCCAGCGAAACGCCAAGCGACGCGACGGATCCGGGCACGCTTAGGCCAGACCTGCGCCGTTTGGTGGATCCCGAAGCGCTGCAAGCGCGGCGCGCTGTCGCGGTCGGACAGCTTTCGGCGATGTCTGACGCCGTTGTCGAAGCACCTGTTATCGTGGCGGAAATAGCAGCCTCGGCAGACATGGTGGGCCTGAATATCGAGTGGTCTTTCCCCACGCCTGTGAACGTTGCCACCGATGCGGATGAGGTCCGTATCCCCTTTGACACGCTGACCTTCGACGCCGAGATCGTGGCGCGTGCTGTGCCATTGAGGCATGAGACAGCGTTCTTGATCGCCAAGGTGACCAATACCAGCGGCGAACCCTTGATTGCCGACCAGGGGGCGCCGCTGTTTTTCGAAAGTGCGTTGGTTGGGATCGGTGAACTGCCGGACGTCGCAATTGGTGAGCGCTTTGAACTTGGGTTTGGCGCCATTCGCGGGCTGCAAATCGAACGTACCGTACTCAACCGCGCCGAAGAGGATCGAGGCATCATCAGCCGGTCCAATCAACAGTCAGAGAAGGTCCGGATCGACGTTGAAAACCTGACGGATCGGGCCTGGGATGTCGAGTTGCGCGACCGCGTCCCCTATTCCGAGCAAGAAGATCTTGAGATCACGTATCGCGCAACCCCCGCACCCACGACCCGCGCCGTAGACGACAAGCGTGGCGTGCTTGAGTGGCGCTTTGATCTTGGGCCGTCAGACACCGCGACGTTTGAAACAGAGTTCGAGATGACCTGGCCCGAAGGACAGATCGTGCAGTGACCGGTTCTAGAACCGCTCTGCCCGCAGGACTTGGCAATCGCTGATCGAGATGACCCCGATATGCTTTTCCACAAGCGGAAAGACATGGGTCAGCAAGAGGTCCAACTTGTCGGGCGCGATGATGCAAACAATCTGAACCATGCCTTGACCACGGCTCACCTGGCCTTCGCGGGTCCAAGCGCCGGACGCGCCCGAGCCGCCCAAGACGGGCAGGACCGAAAAGCCGGTCACACCCGCCTCAGTCATCGCGTCGGTCAGGCGCGATTGCATCACGCTTTCGATGATAACGGCGACCCGCTTTGCGTCATGCATCTCCATGATCAGCTTCCTCCGGTCAGGGCCGAGGCCACCGCAAGGTAAAGCGGCAGACCCAGTGTCAGGTTAAAAGGAAAGGTAACGCCCAACGACAGAGTCAGGTAGATCGACGGGTTCGCCTCGGGCAAGGCCACGCGCATGGCCGCCGGAACCGCGATGTAGCTGGCCGAGGCCGAAAGCGCCATCATCAGCATCACGCCGCCGGTCGAGAGGCCCAAAAGCAGCCCGGCCACCAGGCCACATGCGGCACCAAGAACGGGCATAATAAGGCCAAACATCAGCACCGGCGCGCGCAAGACCCCGCTGCCCTGGCGCAACCCGCGCCCCGCGACAAGCCCCATATCCAGCAAGAAAAGACACAGAACGCCCTGGAACGGCGCCACGATAAAGCTGTCGATTTGGGCAAGGCCCGCGGGCCCTGTTATCCAACCAATCACGAACGCGCCAACGAGCAAAACAATGGAGCCATTGACCAGGATCTCGCGGATCAGGTCATTGTCCATGCGCCGCCCGTCGCCGCCGCGCGATACAAGCCAAAGCGCCGACAAAATGGCGGGTGCCTCCATCGCCGCTGCGACCGCGACCATGTAGCCTTCAGAGGTCACCCCGGCTTGCTCCAAAATGGATGTGGCGGCGACGAAGGTGACGATAGAGATCGACCCGTAGTGTGCTGCGACCGCTGCCGCATCAAGGCGGGATAATTGCGTCATGCTCACAAGGAGCCCGAACGCAAGAACGGGAAGCAAGAACGACAGGACGATACCAGAGATCAACGACCAAACGAGCGTCCCGTCCACCCCGTATTCCGCGACGCTGACCCCACCTTTAAAGCCAATCGCAAACAGAAGGTAAATCGACATCCCCTTGGCAACGGCCTCGGGCACCGACAAGTCGGATCGCGCGAGCGCTGCCAACACACCCAAAACGAAGGACAAAATGATCGGCGATACCAAGTTGTTCGCCGCAAGAGAAAGGATGTCTGTCACCGCTAGCTCCTAAATGAACGATTGTTCATTTAATGCCGTTTTGGCTGATGTAAAGCTTAAACAGGCAGAAAAGTCTCTGCGCTTGGGTCGTAGGCTTCCAAAGTGCCTGACCCTAATTCCAACCAAAGCCCGTGAAGCGCCAATGTCCCTGCCGCATGCCGTTCTTTGATAAACGGGAAGGTGAACAGGTTTTCAATGCTGGTTTGAACTGCAAGGCGTTCCATACGCAGAACCTGTTCGGCTTCATCCTCGAGATCCTCAACCATCTCGTATTTTGGGCGTAGGATATCCATCCAACGGCCGACAAAACTATCCGGCTTCTCAAGGTCCGGTGCCAAGCCTTTGCACATGTCCAAACAGCCCTTCACGCCGCCACAATGACTGTGGCCCAACACGATCAAATGCGCCACGTTCAGGACAGTCACAGCATATTCAATAGCGGCGGATGTCCCGTGATAGGCGCCTTCAGGCGTGTAAGGGGGCACCAAGTTGGCAATGTTTCGGTGCAGAAAGAACTCGCCCTGATCTCCGCCGAAAACTGAGGTCACATTCACCCGGCTGTCACAGCAGGCAATCACCATCGCACGCGGCCGCTGCCCCTCGTTGGCCAGACGGGCGTACCATGCGCTGTTTTCCGCATGGGTTGTCGCTTTCCAACCCTGATATCGGGTCTTCAAATAGGCGGGAAGTGGCTTAGTTCGGTGCATTTTGGGCCTCAGCGGCGGAGTTGTTCTTAGATTGAACTGAATTGTCTCGAAAATGCCGAACAGTCTCAACCATTTAGGAAGGGGTTTTTGCGATTTTTTGCGCCGGGTGAGTGAAAAACAGTGTGGTGAGACGAGTGACTTCCATTAGCCAACTCATACGCGACGAAAAAGCCGCGCTCGATCATGAGCAACTGGGCGCGCTATATGCGCAGTTAGGCGCAATTGGTGCCGAAGACGTTGTGCGGCGCGCGATGGAGGAACTCGCGCTCCGTTTGACGCATGCTGAGCGGCTTTACCGTGAAAACGAGCGTGAAGAGCTCAAGAAAAGTGCGCGGTCGCTAACAGCGATTGCACAACAAATCGGAATGCAGAAGTTGGTGACTGTCGCGCGTGACGTCGCAACATGCGTAGACTATGGCGATGAGGTTGCGTTGGCAGCAACGCTTTCACGATTGTTACGCGTGGGCGAGTCCTCTTTGACCGCGATGTGGGACCTGCAAGACTTCACGATATAGTGGACAGGCGCCTTTGCAGCGCGCCATTGGCACGCTAGGTTTGGAAGACCTCGGCAAAAAAGGCGCCCTTTTCCATGTCGCTTACTTTTTCAAAAGACACGCAAGTGGCGGTCCCGTTGCATCTGGTTGGCGCGGAGGCCTGCACAGACTGTCTGGCGTCTTTGCCTGCCGAGGCGCAGGCCTGGGCAAAAACGCATGGATTTAAGGGGAACGCGGGACAGGTTCTAAGTTTGCCGCGTGCGGATGGTGACTTGCACGCGGTCTTGGTCGGTTGGGGAAAACCCGCTGACCGGGCGCGCGGTCGTTTTGCCTTGGGCGGCGCACGGGCGAAGCTGCCCGAAGGCGTGTATGAGGTGGTGACAGACCTCTCTGCGGACCAAGTCGCGGCGGAATATCTCGGATGGCTGATGGCGGGCTATACGTTTGACCGGTACGCAAAAGCTTCGCCGCCAAAGGCAAACCTTGTCGCCCCGGCAGATAGCGACTTGACAGCGCAGCTCGAAGCAATTGCAGCAGGCGAGGCATTGACCCGCGACCTGATCAACACACCCGCTGAAGATATGGGTCCGCCCGAATTGGAAGCGGCGTTTAGATCGCTCGCCAATAGCTATGGGGCCGAGGTCGCCGTGACGGAAGGCGATGCACTCATCTCGGAGAATTTCCCGCTCATCCACACAGTTGGGCGTGCTGCTGAAAAAGCGCCGAGGCTCCTGGATATGCATTGGGGCGAGACGGGCCCCAAGCTGACACTGGTGGGCAAGGGTGTGTGTTTCGACACGGGCGGTCTGAACCTCAAGCCCGGCGGATCCATGGGCTTGATGAAGAAAGACATGGGTGGGGCGGCGACGGTTTTGGGCCTAGCACAAATGATCATGGCGCTGGATCTTCCGCTACAACTGCGCGTGCTAATACCAGCTGTGGAGAATGCGGTGGCAGGCAACGCCTTCCGCCCAGGCGATATCTTCACTTCGCGCAAAGGCCTTACGGTCGAGATCAACAATACCGATGCAGAGGGTCGTCTGGTCCTCGCGGATGCGCTGGCCTTGGCAGATGAAGACGCGCCCGATCTTATCATCTCGATGGCGACCCTGACAGGCGCTGCACGCGTTGCTGTTGGGCCCGATCTTGCCCCTTTTTACACGGATCACGACGCCCATGCCGCCGCGTTGCAAACGGCCGCGGATCAGGTGGCCGACCCTGTATGGCGGATGCCGTTTCACGCGCCCTACGAGTCGATGATTGAACCTGGGATTGCAGATCTCGACAACGCCCCCAAGGGCGGGTTTGCAGGCTCGATCACAGCGGCTTTGTTCTTGCGCCGCTTCGTGACGGGCAGCCCAGCGTACATGCATTTTGACATTTACGGTTGGCAGCCGACTACCGCACCAGCGCGCCCGAAAGGCGGCGTGGGCCAAGGCGCACGCGCCGTCCTGCAGGCCTTGCCGGATCTCTTGGACCTATGAAGGCGGTCGCGCGCGACGTTTTGTCAAACGGCGACGTGGCGCATGTTTCATACAAGGGCCGCGTTGCAGCCAACCGCTTTGCCGAAGGCCGGCTGACCCGAGTGGCGATACCAGTTGCGGATTTGCGATTGGACCCGTCCAATCCAAGGTTGGATAGACAAGTGCTTTACGGCCACCCGGTTTTGCAGCTTGAGGCGGATCACGGCCTAAGCCGCGATGAGACATCAGGGTATGTGGGCTACATTCCCCTAGATGCCCTGAACGATGCCAGCGCGCCGACGCACCGCATTTCGGTACGGTCAAGCTATCTGTTCGACGCACCTGACATCAAAACACCCAATCCAATGCCGCTGTCGTGTGGATCGCTTCTGAGCGTTCGCAGCACCCAGGGCCGGTTCGCCGAAACGGACGATGGGCGGTTTGCGATCCTGGCGCATTTAACCCCGATCACCGAAACGGAATCAGACTTGGCGGCAACGGCCGAGACACTCATAGGCACGCCTTACCTTTGGGGCGGCAACTCGGCCTTTGGCATCGACTGCTCGGGCCTAATCCAATTGGCCTGCCAAGCCGCTGGGCGGCCTTGCCCTGGCGACAGCGACCAACAGTGCCGAGACTTGGGACGTCCATGCGTGATGGGTATGCGGCCCGAACGCAATGATCTTTTCTTTTGGAAAGGACACGTGGCCTTGGCGGTGAGCGACACTCGGTTGATCCACGCCAATGCGCATCACATGGCTGTCGCTCACGAACCGATTACGGATGCCCTCGCGCGCATCGAAGCGCAAGGCGACGGCCCGCTTCTGGCCCATAAACGGCTTTAGTCCACCGCGCGGATCAGCTTCCTTTCGAGCACACGTAGCACCGTCTTTAGGTCATGCCCTCGACGCAAGACTTGGCCATCCATACCGACAACCGCATACATGCCTTGTTTGCCACGCAGCCGCGGCCGTTTTTCGATCCGATAGAGCGGGTTTTCCGCGGTACGGCGAAAGACTGAAAAAACGGCAAGATCCTTGAGGCTTGAAATCCCATAATCCCGCCACTCTCCGGCAGCGACCATGCGCCCGTAGAGCGACAAGATCACCGAAAGCTCAGTGCGGTGGAAGGCCACGGTCGGATTGGGAATCTCACGCAGATTGCTGGGCGGCGGGGATTGCATGTTCATTCTCAAAGAGTTGCGCCAATCCAACGCAAAAGCAAGCACCAAGCGTATCGGCGTTGCTGGAATCATCGCAATACGTTACAGAATCGTGCAGGGATGGAGAATTTGGAAACGTGTCATGACACCGCAAGAGCGTGCCTCTAAGGCCGCAGAGACGATGTGGGCCGCCGATCCTGCAAGTCGCGGGCTTGGGATGGAGATTGTCGCGGTCGCACCAGGTAAAGCCGTCGTGGCCATGCCTGTGCGCGCAGATATGGTGAACGGCCACGGCATTGTGCATGGCGGGTTCATCTTTACCCTTGCGGACAGCGCATTCGCGTTTGCCTGTAACACCTACAACCAAACAACCGTTGCTCAGCAAAACCAGATAACCTTTTTAGCGCCGGGCCGCGCTGATGACGTGCTGACCGCCACTGCGACAGAGGTCTCGCGCAGCGGGCGTTCTGGAATTTATGACGTATCGGTCGCAGGGCGCGATGGAGCCTTAATCGCCCTCATGCGGGGCCTGTCCCGCACTATCCAAGGCCAGATTTTCGAAGAGGCAGACCCATGAAAGACCTAACGCCCGCGCCAGATAGCCTTGATCCGATCGAGCGGGCCTCGCGAGACGAATTACAAGCGCTGCAGCTTGACCGGATGAAGTGGTCGCTGGCACATGCCTACGAGAATGTGCCGCACTATCGGTCCGCATTTGACGCGGCAGGTGTCCACCCGGCCGATCTGCAGAGCCTTGAAGATCTGTCGAAGTTTCCGTTCACTGTAAAACAAGACCTGCGCAATGCCTATCCCTTTGGAATGTTTGCCGTTGCACGGGAGCAAGTTGCGCGCATCCACGCCTCTTCCGGCACGACTGGGCAGCCGACAGTCGTTGGCTACACAGCCAAAGACCTGGAGGTTTGGGGTGCTGTCGTCGCACGATCGTTGCGCGCCGCAGGTCTTAAGCCAGGCGATCTTTTGCATAACGCCTACGGCTACGGTCTGTTTACAGGCGGCTTGGGCATTCATTTGGGCGCCGACGCGCTTGGGCTGACGACAGTCCCCGTTTCGGGCGGCATGACCGCACGGCAGGTGCGACTGATCGAAGACTTCAAGCCAAAGGGCATTACCATTACGCCGTCCTATGCCTTGTCTGTCATCGACGCGTTCCATGCCCAAGGGCTGGACCCACGCGAAACCACGCTGGAGGTGGGCATTTTCGGTGCCGAGCCGTGGACCAACGCCATGCGGGCCGAGATTGAAGCGGCGTTTGATATGCACGCCGTCGACATCTATGGCCTGTCCGAGATTATGGGCCCCGGCGTCAGTCAAGAATGCGTGGAAACCAAGGATGGGCTACATATCTGGGAAGATCATTTCTACCCAGAGATCATAGATCCCGAAACAGGCGAAGTGCTACCGGATGGTGCATTGGGCGAGTTGGTGTTCACGTCGCTGACCAAGGAAGCCTTTCCCATTATCCGGTACCGCACGCGCGACTTGACGCGGCTAATGCCGGGAACCGCGCGCACAATGCGGCGGATGGAGAAGGTCACCGGTCGGTCGGACGACATGATCATCCTGCGCGGCGTGAACGTCTTCCCGACACAGATCGAAGAATGCTTGATGCAGATTGAGGGGCTCGCTCCCCATTTCCAGATCGAACTCAGCCGCCCGGACCGGCTGGACCAGATGCGCGTTCTCTGTGAGGTCGCGACACCCCATGCGAATGGCGCGGAACTTGGTCAAGCTTTGTCAGCGCGCATCAAGGAAGTCGTCGGAATTTCAACATCGGTCGATGTGCGCGCGCCCGGTGATGTTGCGCGGTCCGAAGGCAAGGCTGTTCGGATCGTCGACTTACGCCCAAAGACTGACAGCTAGGCGGTCACGACGTCTCAACACAGTGGCGCCGAAACGCGCGTTTGAGCATGTCCAACTCGGCCCGCAGTAACTCTACTTCAGAGCGAATGTCGTCGCCCAGCGCCTCTCCCGCGATAAGCGTGAAGTCACCCAAGACGTGTCCGTTAACCCGGTCGGCGATCACGAAGGTGTGGACCCCGTCGGAAATCGCCTCGGCAGGTATTGGGATGCGCAGATCCCAGCCGCCTTCGATCTCGTCCAACGCGACATCTGGCACATCTTTGTCCAGATGTCGCACGTCGATCTGAGGCATGCCCTCGCCCCCAGACACGACGCCATGCCACACGCCGTTGCGGATACTGGTTTCGGTTAGCTGTAAATCGCTCATGTCGGCCTGTCCTAAAGGGCTGCGCGCGGCCTGCGCGAAAACGTCAAATCGCGCAGCGTGACTTGATTCATGTCAGGACGTTCAAAGATGATGTCGACCCAAGCCTTGTCCACGCGTTTGTCATTCACATCGGAATAGGCCAGGTCAAACTCGACCGAGACGTCCTTGTCGTTCAGCGGCAATTCACGCACGATCTGCTCGGTGTTCGGCCCGTGTTTGACGTTAAAGCGCGCGAAGAGCTCAAGGGGCGTTTCCATCTCGATGATCGTGTCGAGCCGGTAGACATGGCTCGCTTTGATCCCTTGGAGCCCAGCGGCGGGCAAATCGATGACGAGTGACAGAAACGATCCGTTAAAGCGGAAGACGTCCATGCGTAGCCCATAAGGCGCAAGGTCCTCTTCGCGCACATTGCGAATTTGCCGCAGCGTGATTTCGCGTTGGGGGCAGTCGTGGAACACGGTCACTTCCGGTCCCAGTTGTTCTTTCGTTCCAACCGAACTGATGCCACGCTTGGCGAGCGGCCCCCGCCACAGATCCGGCCGCCATGCCCAATCGGCATTATAGGGTTTTGGAAACGATCGTGCCCCAACATAGGGCAAAGCCAATCGGTCTTCGGCACGGTGGATTAAGGTATCTAAGTGGGTCTTGAGCGCGCGCGCCCGCCCGCGCTGAACACGCAGCACGCTGAGATCGGCTTTCTGAGCAAAGCGCGCCGCACGCGCCCAGCGGCGCATCATACGCTGGTGAAAAAGCCGTTCAAAGAATCTGCCGCCGTCTTGGCTCATTTTCGGGTCTGCCGTCCGCTGCTCGCCTGACTTGCTTATTCTGCCAAAGCCTTGCGATTGAATAAACCACGGATACGTGCGCCCAGTCCATTTGTGTTCTGCGGCGCAGTTTCGGCCACAGTCTCGGCGGTGTCTGACGTTGGTTTTTGGGCTGTCGCGCGTGTCATCACCTGCTCAAGCAGAGTTTTTCCGGTGTCAGCTGCGACAGTTCCACCCTCTGGCGCATAGGCGGCGAGCGACAAAACCAGCCCTTCGAGCTGCACAACACCCCGCCAATAGACCGCATCGGCGCCCGGCAACCTGCCACCTTTGATCTGCACCACGGCACCACCTACCGTGGCTTCGGCGGGTTGAACGCGCGCCGCGTCGCCGACCAATTGATTGACTGCATCCACGGCCGAAACGTCCTCGACCGTCTCAATGACGCTTACAGTGACAAGTCCCAGCGGCGCGCCCTGGCTGCCACGACCGGACCCCAGCGCGTCACACCGCGCCAGAGAGGCAAAGTCGTCCTTAAGCCCGCGTTTGTTCACGCAATAGCCGTCTGGCGGCACAAGATGCAGCCGCCCCGCCATCAATCTGGCGTCGGGTTGTGCAACGTTGCGGCGGACCCCACCTGAGGTTTGCAGATTGAGCCCCTGTAGAAAGGACCCGGTCCCCTGCTCTGTACCGCAGGCCGCCAGAGCGACCAGCGGCAACACCCGCAGGCGACTAAAGATCCATGTATTCATGCTTTTCTGCAGTTCCACCGGGATGGGTCACGGCGCCCTTGTAGGTTTCACCCACAAGCTGCGCGTATTTCCAAAGGGCACCAGACGCATAGATCGTTTCACGCGGACCGGCCCAAGCGGCCTTACGCTCGGCCATCTCCTCGTCCGAGATGTCGACGTCGATCGTGCCGTCTATGGCGTTGAGCGTGATCACATCGCCGTCTTTCAAAAGCGCGATTGGCCCACCGTGATAGGCTTCAGGGCCCACATGCCCCACACAGAACCCGCGTGTCGCACCCGAGAACCGGCCATCGGTGATCAGTGCAACCTTCTTGCCCATGCCTTGGCCGGACAGTGCGGCAGTCGTCGCCAACATCTCGCGCATGCCTGGACCGCCAGCGGGCCCTTCATTGCGGATCACGAATACGTCGCCTTCTTCGTAGGCGCGGCTTTGAACGGCGTCGAACGCATCTTGTTCGCACTCAAAGACCCGCGCAGGGCCTGTGAAAATCTGATGCTGCGGCTCCATGCCTGCGATCTTCACGATGGCCCCTTCTGGCGCCAGATTACCTTTCAGCCCAACAACACCGCCCGTTTTCGACAGCGGCGTATCGATGGGGTAGATGACCTTGCCATCAGCTTCGAGGTCGATCTTGTCCAACTCTTCGCCCAGGGAATAGCCCGACGCGGTCAGGCAGTCTTCGTGCAAGAGCCCCGCTTTGCGCAGCTCTTTCATCACCACATAAACGCCGCCCGCCTCGTAGAGGTCTTTGGCAACGTATTGGCCACCGGGTTTAAGGTCGACGAAGTAGGGCGTGTCCCGGAAAATCTCGCAGACATCGTCCAGGAAGAACTCGATCCCCGCCTCATGCGCCATCGCGGGCAAGTGCAGGCCCGCATTGGTCGACCCACCAGTACACGCCACAACGCGCGCTGCGTTTTCAAAGGCTTGGCGCGTGCAGACGTCCCGCGCGCGGATGTTCTTTTCGATCAAGTTCATCACCGCCTCGCCCGAGGCTTCTGCATATTGATCACGGCTCTCATAGGGGGCCGGCGCACCTGACGAGTTCGGGATCGCGAGGCCGATGGCCTCGGACACACACGCCATCGTGTTGGCCGTGAACTGACCGCCACACGCCCCCGCAGAGGGGCAGGCCACCCGTTCCAAAACGTCGAGCGCGGTGTCAGACATCTGACCGTTTTGGTGCTTGCCCACGGCTTCGAACATGTCCTGCACTGTGAGGTCACGATTGGCATATTCGGCGGGAACGGCAGGGTTGTTTGGGGCCTTACCCGGTAGGATCGAGCCGCCATAGAGGAACACAGACGGCACGTTCAGCCGGATCATCGCCATCATCATGCCCGGCAGCGACTTGTCACATCCCGCAAGACCGACAATCGCATCATAGCAATGCCCGCGCATCGTCAACTCGACCGTGTCGGCAATCGCCTCACGCGAGGCCAGAGAAGAGCGCATGCCCTCATGCCCCATCGCGATGCCATCTGTCACTGTGATAGTGGTGAATTCCCGTGGGGTGCCAAAGGCCTTTTTCACGCCCATCTTGGCGGCCTGCGCCTGACGGTTCAGCGCAATGTTACAAGGGGCGGCTTCGTTCCAGCAGGTCGCAACGCCAACCAACGGCTGGTGAATTTCCTCTTCGGTCATCCCCATCGCGTAGTAGTAGGACCGGTGCGGTGCGCGCTCTGGCCCTTCGGTCACATGGCGACTGGGTAACTTGGTCTTATCGAACTGCTTTTTCAGCATTTTGCCTGGCCTCCCCGGATCAGCGTGACTGTTCGTCTATCTTGGCCGCCCCGCCCCCGCAAGAGCGCTGGCTTGTAATGGCCCCTTCGCGACCCTAGTTTTTGCCAGCAAAGGCGCCACACAGAAGGCCCGTCGATGGAACGCACGCTCTTTTCCTTCATTTGGAAACACTCCGCCCAACAGCAATTTGTGCTGCTGGGTGTCACGCTGATTACCTTTCCGTTTCTCTATGCGACGTTGGAGCTGCCCAAGCGCATCATCAATGACGCTATCGGCGCGGCCAGCGACGCTGTGAACTTCTTTGGTGTTGAGGTCAGCCAGATCCAATTCTTACTGGCGCTCAGCTTCGGGTATCTGGGCGCCGTACTGTGCCATGGCCTTCTGAAAATGCGTTTGAACACGATGAAAGGCGTGCTGGCCGAACGGATGCTGCGTCGGTTCCGGTACCAATTGATCAGCCGCATGATGCGCTTTCCAAAGCCATACTTTAAACGCACAAGCCAAGGTGAGTTGGTGTCGATGGTGACCGCAGAAGCGGAGCCGATGGGCGGCTTGATGGGGGACGCGGTCGCGCAGCCTGTGTTCCAAGCCGGTCAGATGCTGATCATCGTTATCTTTTTGTTCCTGCAGTCGGTGTGGTTTGGACTGGCAGGGATCGCGCTGATCCCGCTTCAGGCCTACATCATCCCGATCCTGCAGCGTCAGATCAACCAATTGAACAAAAAGCGGATTATCCAGGTCCGCGCGCTGGCCGCCGAGATTGGTGAAACCGCAGCGGGTGCCGCAGATTTGCGGACGAATGGCGGATGGCGGTTCCGGCGCGCGCAGTTCACCGAACGGTTGGGGCGGCTTTTTGGGATCCGCCTGCAGGTCTATAAGAAGAAGTTTTTCATGAAGTTTCTTAACAACTTCATCACACAGCTGACGCCATTCTTCTTTTACTCGGTCGGTGGTGTCCTCGCGATCCGCGGTGAAATCACTGTTGGTGCCTTGGTCGCCGCCCTCGCCGCGTACAAGGACCTTTCCAGCCCATGGAAAGAGCTTCTGACCTATTACAACCAGGTCCAAGACATGTCGTTGCGGTGGGAGATCGTGACCGAGCGCTTTGCACCTGCTGACGTGATCGACGAAACCCTCTTTGAGGGCCAACCTGAGACAATACCGCGCCTGCGCGGCCCGCTCGCCTTTAAGAATGTCACGGTGCGCAGCGAGTCCGGCACGCCCATTTTGGAAGATGTCTCACTCGACATCCCGGCCGGAAGCCGAGTTGCGATCAAAGTGCCGAACCAAACCGAGCGCGCGGCGCTCGCGGATCTTCTGACGCGGGAAGTTTTGCCGACGCGCGGTTCTATCCACCTCGACGGCAATGATCTCAGTGAGCTGCACCAGGCCGTCATTGCCGCCCGGATCGGATATGCGCAGTCGCGGCCCTACTTCTTTGATGGGACGCTAGGTGACAACTTGATGATGTCTTTGCGCACGGCACCTGCAGCTAACTCCTCTGCCTTGGCCAAATCGGCACTGGTAGAGGCTGAACGTTCTGGCAATTCGGAAGATCCGGTGGACGCGGACTGGACCGACCGGGCGCTTGCCGACTTTGCCAGTGACGATGATGTGCGTGCGTGGTGGTTCCAGTTGGGTACAGCAATGGGCGCGGATGAATACATGATGCGCCGCATGATGCTGACCCAAGTTGACCCGGCGACACATCCCGAATTGACGCGGCGAGTGGTGAACCTGCGCCAAGAGGTTCACGAGGTGCTGCAGGCCAAGGGCCTTGATGCGGCGGTCAATCGGTTCGACAAAGAAGCATTCAACCCTTCCGTGCCTCTGGGCGGTAACCTCCTTTACGCGTCACCGCGCCGTTTGATCGAGTTGGAAGACATCGTCTCTGAGGGAGGCTTTCTGGGTCTTGTCACGCGCCAAGGCCTGGCCGAGCCAATCATCGCAATGTCGCAAACTGTGGTCGAAACGCTCCATGAAACCTTCGGCAAGGACGGCACGGACCATCCGCTCTTCCAAGACCTCGGCATGCCCGAAGAGCAGTACGAAGATCTGGTGGATATTGCCGAACGGCGGCGCATGCATGGTGACGCGGCTTTGTCCTCGGAAGAGTTTTCACGGCTTCTGGTTATCCCGTTCCTGTTCACAGCCGAACAGATCGGCCCTGCCTTTCCTGACAGCTTTAAAGACGAGATTTTGTCGATCCGCCGACAGCGCAGCGCGGAGATGCAAAAGGAGGCTGCCGAGCTTTTCGTGCCAATCTCCGAAGATCTGTATATGCCGCGCCTGACCCTGATCGAAAACATGCTGTTTGGCCGGATTAGCCGGATGGCGGGCGCTCAGACCGACTTGATCCATGATGTCTTGGCCGAAGTCCTGCACAAGCACGACCTGCGCCGCGCTGTGGCGGAACTTGTTTGGGATATGGACACAGGCATCGGCGGCACCAATTTGCCCACCGCCTTCCAAGAACGCGCTGCCTTCAGCCGCGCCGCGATCAAAAAACCCGACCTTCTTGTGCTGGACAAAGTGCTTGCCTCACAGAACGCTGAAAGCCGTGAAGAGATCCGACAGAACCTCGCCGATCTGTTGCCCGGGACCACCCTGATCTTCATGGAAGATAACTTCGCCTCGCCGGATAACTACGACATCTTTGTCGAGATCAAGAATGGTCGGATCGATGGCGTTGACCGCGCCGAGCATTTGGACGGCGGCATTGATGGTGGCGATGACTTGCAGCGGAAGTTGCGGCTTATCTCTGAAACCGAACTTTTTGCGCGCATCCCAGCGCGCAGCCAGCGGCTCCTTGCGTTTTCGGCGCAATGGTACAAGCAGAAAAAAGGCAAAAAGATCTTTGAAAAAGGCGACACAGCGGATGCCGCCTATCTTTGCGTGAAGGGCCAAGCGCAGCTTGTCTGGGAGGACGAAGACGGCAACCCTGTCCCGATCACGACGATTGATCCAGGACGCTTGATCGGAGATCTCTCGGTCATTCTGCGCTCTGATCGAGACGCCGACATGGTCGCCACTGAGGACAGTGTCTTTCTGCGCATAGGCGCGCATGAGTACTTGTCAGTGGTACAGTCTGATGCGGACGTCGCCTTTACCTTGTTGCAGACGGTGTCGACCTATCTTGCACGGGTCGCAACAATTGCACGTGAGTCTGGATTGATCCGACAAACGACCGACGTCGAAGAAGAAGAGGTTCGGACTCAGATCAAAGAACTCACCAAAGCCACGCAAGACGCCCGGCAATGAATGATGCGGTGACCGATTGCCTTTTTGATGGCAGGACTCTATGCCGTTCCAACCAAAACGCAGTGTGACAGCCCGAGCCTCATGAACTGGATCACCAACTATGTCCGGCCCCGGATCAACTCGATCTTTTCGCGCCGCGAGACACCCGACAACCTGTGGACGAAATGCAGTTCGTGCGGCACGATGTTGTTTCACAGAGAGCTAAGCGACAACCTACAGGTCTGTACAAACTGTGGCCATCACATGGGCTGGACCCCGCGCGAGCGGTTTGCTCATCTGTTTGACGGCGGGATCTATTCGGAAATTGAAGTGCCTGCACCGCAGCTCGATCCTTTGCAGTTTCGCGATCAGAAAAAGTATCCAGACCGCATGAAGTCGGCCCAAAAGTCTACGGGCGAGCCCGAGGCGATGCTTGTCGCGCAAGGCGAGATGGGCCGCACGCCGATTGTTGCGGCAGCACAAGACTTTTCGTTCATGGGCGGGTCTATGGGCATGTATGTCGGCAATGCGATCATCGCGGCTGCAACAGAGGCGGTTCGGTTGCACCGCCCTTTGATCCTCTTTTCAGCCGCAGGAGGCGCCCGGATGCAGGAGGGCATTCTAAGCCTGATGCAGATGCCGCGCACCACGGTTGCGGTGCAAATGCTGAAAGAGGCGGGCCTGCCCTATATCGTGGTTTTGACGCATCCAACGACGGGCGGCGTGACAGCCTCTTATGCAATGCTTGGTGATGTCCAGATCGCAGAACCTAATGCGTTGATTTGCTTTGCAGGTCCGCGCGTCATTGAACAAACTATCCGCGAGAAGCTGCCCGAAGGCTTCCAACGCGCTGAATACCTTTTGGATCACGGGATGCTCGACCGGGTCACAGCACGCAAAGATATGCGCGACGAGCTGATTTCGATCACGCGTATGCTCATGCTGATGCCGCCACCGATCAAAGGCGAATTGCCCGCGCCAGACCCCGCGAACGAGGCGCCACCGACAAACCCGCCCGAAACAGAAGCGGGATCGGCAGAGGGCGCGCCGACGTGACGCAAGGGTCCGACGCCGTTCTCGCACGGATGATGGCGCTGCATCCCAAAATTATCGATCTGACGCTGGACCGGGTTTGGCGCCTTCTGGACGCGCTTGGCAACCCGCAAGATCGCTTGCCACCGGTGATCCACATCGCGGGTACCAACGGCAAAGGCTCGACCCTTGCCATGATCCGGGCTGGGTTGGAGGCCGCTGGCAAGACGACGCACGCCTATACTTCGCCCCATCTTGCGCGCTTTCACGAGCGTATTCGCGTCGCGGGCAACTTAATCTCTGAACCAAAGCTCACCCATCTGCTTGACGAGTGCTATGACGCCAACAACGGTGCCTCGATCACGTATTTTGAGATCACGACCTGCGCCGCGCTTTTGGCATTTGCCCGTGTGCCCGCCGACTACACGCTGCTTGAAGTCGGCTTGGGCGGGCGGCTTGATGCGACCAACGTTGTGGATGCGCCTGCACTCACAGTGATTACACCTGTGTCACTCGACCATCAGCAATTCTTGGGCGAAAGCGTTGGCGAGATCGCGGCGGAGAAAGCTGGTATCCTCAAACGGCGTGTGCCAGCCGTTGTGTCCGCGCAAGTGCCCGAGGCTGAAGCCGTGATTGAGGCACAGGCGCAGCGGTTGGGCGCTC